>NZ_JBIUCS010000040.1:0-19764 GCF_044538485.1 Acinetobacter sp. ABJ_C5_2
GTTATTCAATAATTAATATTTAATTTAAATGTTTAATATAAACTACTTTGTATGATAAATTAATTTCAAGAATTACCCATAAAAATGGAAATTCTATACATTACAAACAACTTACCAACTATAAGAATATTAAACACTACAAGGATTTTTAAAATATGAAGAGAAATTATTATATTTTAGGTACTCTTTTATGTGGTATGAGCTTAGCAACACATGCCGACTCATTACGAATAAGTGCCACGGAGTTTGCAAAAGATCCAGCCAAAGTAAGCGCATTACAAAAGGGTTTGGAAAAAATGCGAGCAAATAATAATGCTCCCCTTTTATCAGCGGAGTTTCGTACAAGCTTTAATTACTGGGCCAATACCCATGGCTATTTTGGTACAGGTACACATGCAACAGACAAAGATTATTATGTTAATCAATACCGTATGCCGCAGTGTTTAGAGATATATAGTAAAGCAGTATGTGATAGTTACTATAAACATATTCAAAATTCACCAGTCCCAAATGATGGCTTTACCGATGAAGTTTGGGGTACATGCCAACATGGCAATCTAAATTTCTTACCTTGGCACCGTATGATGCTTTATTTTTATGAGCGAACAGTACGTAAATATGTTGGGCAAGATTACTCTCTTCCTTATTGGGACTATTACCAAGAAAAAGCTGCTAATGGTAAAGGCTTAGCACTCCCTCAATTGGTCCGTGGTAAACAGGCTGGTACTTTATATGACCAGTTCCGAACACCGGGTTTAAATTCAAATATCAGCGCCATCGATCCAGATAATGCCAGCGCTGCTCAAGCATTTAAATGGGATAACTTCACAGACTTCTCTAACCAATTACAGTCTCAACCCCATGGGGTCATGCACTGTGCAGTCGGTAAAAACTGTGTGCTACCAGATATGGGATTTGTACCTATTGCAGGCTTAGACCCCGTATTTTATATGCACCATGCAAATATCGATCGCTTATGGCAATGCTGGCTAAATAAAAAAGCAAATGGGCAACCGATTACGCTTGAATGGGCTAAGAAAAACTTAGGTATGCCAGATAGTTGGTATGACACCCGATATACCTTTGCAGATGAAAACGGCAACAAAGTTACCATGACCATTGCTGATGTATTTACCCCCGGTAAAATCCCAGTGCGATACACCAATGAAAATGCTTGTAAAGTTGAAGCTACTGTCATGAGTAGTAAAGGTGGTGAAAAAGCAAACCTGTTTAAAATGAATCATAAACCAGTCAGCAGTAATAAAAGCATTAAGCTTATGGGTGTAACTCAAAAAGTAGCCTTAGCCCCTCAAACTGCAAGTTTCCTAGAGAACTCAAGTCAACTTACTCAAACAAAGCTCTCATCAGGACAAACCTATTTGATCTTAGATAATGTCCAAATGATTGGTAATCCAAATCTAACTTATAAGATTTATCTATCTCCAAAAAATAAACCTGACCAAAAAATTTATGTTGCCACAATTAACTACTTCGGTGTGTTAGACCATGACCACGGCGGACATCCGGGTCATATTGGTCAATTGGTCTATCAAGTTAGTGATCAAGTTAAGCAATTAGGCATGGCTGCTGAGGACTTAGAAGTTCAGTTTGTTGCTACTGATTTAACACTTGATCAAGTGAAGGAAAAAGTAAGCTCTCAAGGCTTGAGTATTTCTCAAGTTCGCTTAGAAACTACAAAATAATAATTAAGGAGAGGCCTGATTTTTCAGGCCTATATTCATTATGAAAATAACTCATTTAATATTATGCACGCCTCTAACTTTGGTTTCCGGATATGCGTCGGCGAATGATTCTTCTGAACGCGTACTAGAAGACCCACCCCATATGAATGTTACGCGTAAACACGTCGCTTTACTCGCCGTACCCAACCCAACGACTGCATCAACAAATGCACCGCAAATGCAATCTTCAAATGAAGCCTTATTTACTTGGGAACTTAAAAAAACTAAAAATAAACTCTGGAACCCAGCCACAAAAAGTTACGACACAGTCATTTTACGAAGTTACCAAGGCACAGATACTCAGCCCAATACCCCGTATATTGCACCGACCATTGAAGTCTTTCCCGGTGAAACCGTACGGGCAAATCTAGATAATCAACTGGATATAGACCCGATTACTCACCAGAAACCCACTAAGGATTTAAGCTGTACCAGTGATCATACTGATGTGAATAAACCACATTGTTTTGATGGTACGAACATGCACACTCATGGTTTATGGATTAACCCGGCGGGAAATAGTGATAACGTTTTAGTTTCGATTAATCCGGGTGTTAATTTCCAATATGAATACAATATACCGCCTGACCATCCGACCGGAACGTTTTGGTATCATCCGCATCGACATGGTTCGACCGCAATTCAAGTCGCGAGTGGTATGGCGGGAGCTTTAGTTATACGCGGATATCGACAGCCCACTCCGAATAAAACAGGTGATCTCGATTTACTCACTTATGGCTTTAAAGAAAGAACTCTGGTTTTCCAGCAAATTCAATATGCTTGTTATGATGCTAACGGAAACATCGAAACTGATAGCAATGGCAGCTATATTTGCCCAAACAATCAAATTGGTGAAATTAGAGATTATCAGGGCTTTGGCCCCGGTGAATGGGGAAAATCAGGGCGCTATACGAGCATTAATGGTGAAGTTCAACCTTTCATTACCCAAGCAGTAGCTGGGCAAGTCGAACGTTGGAGAATAGTCCATGCAGGTATACGCGACAGTATTAACTTGAGCATTCGTCAAATGCAAAATATTCCTTCCCGTCTCGATTTAACACCAACGGGGGAAAAGAAATTATTAAGCGAAAGCTGTACAGGACCAATTGTAAGTCAGCATCTTATTGCAGCAGATGGCTTAACCCTCAAACAGGTTATGGACAAAACAGTCACCGTTTTTCAACCGGGTTACCGTTACGACGCATTAATGCAATTCCCGCAAGAAGGTCGTTATTGCTTAATTGATGAAGCAGCTTCCGCTTCTGCTAACGTGGACCGTGCATTTTCAGAGAGACATTTACTGGGCATTATTCAAGTCGATAAAGCCACTTCAGCACCTCAGTCTTTAACAATGGCGTTAAGCAATAATGCAAAACAAAATATTGCGCCAGATATGCTTCCCGCGATACTTCAAGATTTACAACAAAATTTAAAACTTAGCCATTTTGTTCCTCATCAGGACTTACCAGCTACACCGTATAAACAATTTTTAGAATTTAATATTGATACAAATGCTGATCCAGTTCAGTTTCAGGTCAATGGAAAACCGTATCAACCAAACCGAATTGACCGTACGCTCGAGTTAGGTAAAACCGACGAATGGATACTTACCTCTAAATTGGCCAGCCATCCATTCCACATTCACGTAAATCCTTTTCAGGTCGTAGCCGTGTATGACCCTAATGGAAAAGATGTCAGTGATATCAACGCCGTTGATGACTACGACAAATCGACTACTCCTGACCCACAATACCGTGGCCTAAAAGGTACATGGAAAGACACCATTTGGGTTAAAAATGTAAAAGGAGCCAGTTATAAAGTCGTTGTCAGAACCAAATATGAACGCTACATCGGTGACTTTGTATTACACTGTCATATTTTAGATCATGAAGATCAAGGCATGATGCAAAATATTCGAATTAGCCTTCCAGATGGAAATGGTGGCATCTCACAAGGACATCATTAATCCTAAGATTTTATCTTTAGACCTAATCAAAAGGCCGCTTCGCGCGGCCTTAGCTTTATCAATTTTATGTAGAACTCTTATTTTCTTGATAACTGATATGTTTTAAAAATAAATCGACAGCATATTCAACCCAAACACTAATTTGATGGTCTGATATTAAATACTCAGGATGAGTTAAACATTTTAGATGGGCATCACTTCTTAACAGTGATAAAAAGATATTCGCCGCAACTTCCGAAGAAGACGTTAATTTAATTTCTCCTTGTTGAACAAATTTATCAAGATAACTCGAAATCATATTTGCCAACCGTTGTGGCCCCACTTCAAAGAACTTTTCAGATAACTCAGGAAACCTTACTGCTTCTGCAATACAAACCCTAAAAAATGCCAAACCTGAATGCGACAAAATAAAACACAGGTAGGTTTTCCCTATTTCAGTTAATGCTGAACGTAAATTTTTAGCTTTTGTCTCGACCGACATAATTTGTTTTTGCATGTTGGAACATTGACGTTCAATAACCGCTGCAAACATTGCTTCTTTATTTTTAAAACAACCGTACATGGTGGCTTTTGAAACACCTGCTTCTTTCTGAATCATATCTGTCGTTGTGCCACTAAAACCGTGGATCAGAAAAAACTTTGTTGCTGCATCCAGAATTTTTTGATCTTTCTCATTGGCTTTAATGCAATCTGACATACGAACCTACAAATATATTTAGCAATTTCATGATTAGTGTAACTCATCGAAAAGTTCAAAATCGAGAATTGACGTAAATTTAATAAGATAGTAGAGTACCGATCGGTACAGTTTGGCTCAATAACTGCTCTATGCAACGAGTTCATTTTAAAATTTAAGGTAAAAGATGAATATACGACCACTCATCGGTTTGGCGGGTGCAATATTTGCAGCAATGACCGTCGAATTTAATAACCGAATTACCAGCATTACCTTGGTCGATATTCGCGGTGCAATGGGCATTAGTGTCGACTCAGGTTATTGGGTCAGCAGTATTTATGCCAGTGCCATGATTATTGGAATGATTCTGTCTACCAGTTGGGCCGTTATTTTTTCCATGCGTAGAGTTCTTCTTTTTGCCATTGGACTTTGCCTCGTCTCTAGCGTTTTAATTCCTTTTAGTCCCAACATTGAAATATTTTATTTATTACGCGGCCTGCAAGGACTTGCCAATGGTTTAACCATTCCTTTACTCATGGCCTGTGCCCTTAGATTTCTAGGCCCAGAAATCCGCTTATGGGGTTTGGCCTGCTATGCACTAACAGCAACGTTCTTTCCCAACTTAAGTGCTGCACTCTCTGCTTTTTATTTAGATGTGATTGGTTGGAAAATGATATTTTTCCAGACCATTCCTTTTTGTGCCTTAAGTGCTGCGCTGGTTTACTTTGGTATTCCGCAAGATCCGTTAAATTATTCAAGAATAAAAACTTACGATTGGACTGGCGCAATTCTAGCCATTATTGGCTTGGCAAGCTTAAGTACCATGCTTTTACATGGCAATCATTTAGACTGGTTCCATTCAAAATTGATTTGTGTTTTGGCTTTAATCAGTGCCATTACCCTACCTTTATTTTTAATACATGAATGGCGCTATCCAACGCCATTAATTAAACCGCAAATGCTCGAAATACGAAACTTTGCTTACGCTGTTATTGCCCTGTTTTGCTTTGTGATTATTGGTATGTCAACCAGCACATTACCACTCAATTACTTAAGCGCTGTACATGGTTATAAGCCAACTCAAACCATGTGGATTGGTTTGCAAATAGCGGCTCTGCAATTTATCTATATTCCAATTGTCATTAAGGTTTTAAACCAAGCTTGGGTCGACAGCCGTTATGTACATGGGTTTGGTTTACTTCTGGTGATGGCTGGCTGCTTAGGTGCAAGCCAACTGGATACCACTTGGAATCAAGATCAGTTTTATTTTTGGCATGCCATTTCATGTTTAGGCCAAACCTGTGTGGTGCTTTCGCTACTCATGATGGGTACAAATAGTGTCCATCCAACTATGGCAATCTATGCTTCACCTATGATTAACACCCCGCGTGCTATTAGCGGCGTACTGGGCGTGTGTCTTTTAGACTGGATCAATCGAGTACGTGGTGAATACCATTCAACACGGCTGATTGAAAATACCGCACAAAATATTTTTCAAAATATTCAAGGCCCTGTGATTAACCCGCTTACCCCACCTGTGCTTACCGTAAATGGTACCGAGCGTGTTTCAGGCGGTTTATCTGCCTTAAATTCTGCCATTCAGGCACAACAGTCTGTGCTGGTCATTAGTGACCAATATCTAATTTTAGCGGGCCTTACCGCAATTTTATTTATCGTTATGCTGATTTTACCCGTTAGAACTTATCCACCACGCATTGCTCTCATTAAGTTAATGAATAGTCATAACTCAGGAAAATCTTTATGAGTACTCTCGAAGCCCAAGATCACTCCACGACCGAGTCACCCAAGTTAACAAAGGTGCAATATCTTAAAAAACATTGGGTTATGGTTATCGCATTTATTATCGTTCTAGTTTCCATTTTATGGATTTTAAAACTTATATTTTTACCGTCTTCAGTTATTAAAACTGACGATGCACGGGTGGATGTCGAGTACTCAACCATTGCCCCTAAAGTGTCGGGCAATATCGAAGAAATTTATATTAAAGACCACCAGACCGTAAAAAAAGGCCAGCTTTTGGCTCGTATTGATCCACGCGATTATCAAGCAGCTTTGGCTGAGGCAGAATCTAATTATGCCAAAGCGCAAGCCGACCTAAATGAAGCAATGCTAGCAGTAGAAAGACAACCGACTGTTATTCGAGAAACTGAAGCACAGCTTAGAAAAGTTGAAGCCGGAATTAAACTTACCAAAGATAATACCGCGCGTTATGAGCAGTTACAGGCACTCGGTGCAGAGTCTAGATTGATTACGCAACAGTCAAAAACCACATTAACCGAGCAATATGCTGACTTAGACAGCAGTAAAGAAAAAGTCACTGATGCGCAGTATCAGCTCAACCAATATAAAATTCAGGTTCAAGCTAAACAAGCTGCTTTGAAACAAGCTCAAGCGGCACTTGATAAAGCTAAACTCAATCTGAGCTATACAGAAGTTCGAGCGCCTATTGATGGCATGATTGGGCAAAAGTCTGCAAATGTGGGCAACTTTGTTGGCGCAGGTAATCCACTCATGGTGGTTGTGCCTTTAGATCAGGTTTATGTAGAAGCAAACTTCCGTGAAATTGAGCTAAAACAAATAAAAATTGGACAGCCTGTCACTGTGTATGTCGATGCTTATAATGTTGAGTTAAAAGGTGTAGTAGACAGCTTCTCTCCTTCTACTGGGGCATTTTTCTCGCCAATTTCAGCAACGAATACGACAGGTAACTTTACCAAGATCGTTCAGCGTCTACCTTTACGGATCAAGCTTGTTGAAAATCAAACTGATATTAAGTTGTTGCGCCCTGGTCTATCTGTTGTAGTTTCTGTGGATACGACTAAAAAGTAGATTTGAGAATACTGGGATAATTAAGTAAAAAGAGACCATTCAGTGGTCTCTTTTTACTTTAGGAAAAATCATCTGTTGTAAAATAAATAAAAGCCACTCTTTAAAGTGGCTGTGATTACATTAAAAATTGTATCGACCTAACAAGTTGATTCGAGATAACTTTCCGTCTAAATCTGAAAAAGTTTCTCTCTTACCATAGGTGTATTCAACACCAAGATCGACTTTCTCTACAGGTGTCCAGAATAAGTTGACGCTTGCATTGATTAGCCTTTTATTTTGATTAAGGTTATTTTCTGAAAAATCTGAATCTTTGTAGACGAGGCTACCAGCGGACAAAGAAGAACGTAAATTTTCATTCCATTTACGCATATACCCCAACTCGACAGAATCAAATTCACTTAAATACATCCGATTTTGATCAAAGTAGAACGCATCATTATCTTTTGAATAAAGCATATAACGGTTATCACCTGCTATATGGTAGTAATTGAAGACAATCGCATCATTTTCAGAAAGCTTATACTTCGTGCCTAATCCAGCTCCCCAAGCAAGTTTAGTTTGCTCCTCATTCGCATTATAAATTGCTCGATTTTCATGTAGCATGCCGTGCAATTGAACCAATAAATTTGGATTCTTAAATTCATATCGCATGGTTAATGCAGGAAGTCGACTTCCACCTTCTACATTTTTATTTTCAACATCACCGCCTTCCAAAGCGACTAATATTTTTTGTTTGGCATCAACAATGTGTTGATAACGGATTTGGATATTACGCTGAGTTCCCGTACCCATCGCACCTGTAAAATCAACCAAACTTGGAGCTGTATCACTATTCACAAAAGGTGAAGTGGTTTGACCAATCAACCAATTTCCTAGTGAAATGCGTGTCTAACCCGAACCGAACCATTACCGTTATCTCCGCCACTCCCCATGAAATCGGCTTCTAACTTTCCAACCAAATCTCCTTTCGAGGTCGGCTTAAGGATATCCACCCCTACACGTGAAGTCGCGGCAGAAACATTTAATGATTTACTTGTCGAGTTTGAATTATCTAATGGTATTGACCCTGTTTTATTCGCAATAGAACGCGTTGAAGCTTCAAAATCATATGCAGCATCAACACGTAAATTTCCATAAAATTTAATTTTAGTTTGGTCAGCCGTAACAGGTTTTTCGATGTTTGACGTTTTGTTTTGAGTCAAGTCAGTTACTTTATCCAAACTATTATTCTTATTTAAATTTTGCTGCTCCATCAGATAATCTATTTGCTGTTGTAATTTAATTATTTTTTCATTTAGCGCTGAGTTATCTTGGCTTTCAGCTTTGGCTTGCTGCAGAGTCATACTCATTAATAACGATAAAGAAATTATCCCTTTATGTTTCATGTCCTTTTCCTTTAGACGAAATCACATAGACCGAATTGAAATTTCCTATTTTTCAATCAGTAAAATAATGATTATTGAATTAACTTTAGATAGGCTAACGAAGCTCAATCATTGACTTCGCTAGTTCCCGTCGAACTTGAATACTTTTGAATGACCTTATTCCGGTAATTCACATCCCTTTTGTTTTAAGCTGTTAATCACCCAGCTACGGTCATTTTCACCTACGGCGATTTGCTCTAATTGCTTTTGTTCAGCGGCATGTTTGGCGCTTGCTTTCAGATAAACCTCTTCAACTTCCGCATATGGCACGCTTAAAAGCCCATCTTCATCCCCTAAAATCAAGTCTCCCGGTTCAATTACCATTCCATTGATTGCGATAGGGACATTAATTTCCCCCGGTCCGTCTTTATAAGGTCCTCGATGTGAAACTCCTGCCGCAAAAAGTGGAAAATCTCCTTCTCCAATTACAACTGAATCACGAATCGCGCCATTAATAACAATGCCAGCTATACCTTTTTTAATGGCATACGCAACCATCATCTCTCCAATTAATGCATTGGTTAGATCGCCACCCGCATCAACCACAATGACATCTCCCGCTTGGGCAATATCAATAGCGTAGTGCAACATCAAGTTGTCACCCGGACGCGCCTTAACTGTAATGGCTGGTCCACAAAGATATCCCTTTTTATGCATTGGTCTTAATTGAGCCCCACCTGAAGTCATTCGATTCATTGAGTCACTGACATTAGCGACTGGTAGATCTCGATATTGTTCAATCCATTTCTGCTCAACTTTTCTGTCGTTTTTTAGCACTCTAAAACCAATTGCCATAATTTTTCCCTTACATCAGTTTTCTTGTGCAAATTAATATGACAGCATTTTTTTGAAATGTCATTTCATTTTTAAATTAAATTTAATTAAAATTTATTCAATTTTTAAAATTATTTTTTCTATTGACTAATTTTTTGAAATGTCGTTTTAATAATATAAACCACTAAGGACGTATTTTGTTCAAAATACTTAAATGGAGTGCAAGCCAAAAATGAAACGTAAAGTTCTTATCACGGGACCAACATTAACTTCAGATGCGTTACTGTATGCTCAATCCCATGATATTCAGTTGATTCCAACTGAACCCTACATGGCAAAAGATGAAATGGAAAAACTCATCCATGATGAACAACCTGATGCAATCATTGTTCGAACAGGCAAACTTTCTAGGGATATGATTTTTGCTTCTGATAATTTAAAAGTGATTGCAAAACATGGCGTTGGGTTTGACACAATCGACACTCAGGCTGCTGCTGAAAGAAAAATTCCTGTCACTATTGCTGTAGGTGCAAATGCACAATCTGTTGCCGAACACGCTTTTGCCCTTATGTTTAATGTTGCTCGACAAGTCACATGGTTAGACCAACGGATCCGAGAAGGTCACTGGGATAAAGCAAGTGCAAATGGTGTGGAGCTATATGGCAAAACGCTGGGATTAATTGGTTTAGGGGCAATCGGCAGCATACTCATGAAGTTAGTCGCTCCCTTAAATATGAAAGTAAAAGTATACGATCCGTTTCTACAAAATTTGCCAGAGCTAGATTATGTAGAACAAGAGCAAGACTTTGAAAAACTTTTAGAAAACAGTGACATTATTAGCTTACATTGCCCACTTACAGCAGAGAATAGACACTTATTTTCTTACCCTCAATTTGAAAAGATGAAACGCTCAAGCATCTTAATCAATACAGCACGTGGTGAATTAATTGATCAGGCTGCATTAGTTGATGCACTTAAAAATAATAAAATTGCTGGTGCAGGTCTGGATACTTTTCCTTCAGAACCGCCAGAAAAAGATAACCCATTATGGGAATTACCTAACTTAGTTGTTACTCCTCACATAGGAGCAAACACAACAGATTCACGTAATCGTGTCGGTCTATTAGCACTCGAACAAATCGTGAGTATTTGGAATGGTCAACTACTAAACCCACGAGCTATCGCTAACTGGAAGTTACTCAATAGTTAATCATGGAACTCAATTGTTTCTAAGCTTTTAGATGCAAGAACAATTAAAATATTGAATATAAAAAGGATTTTTTTATGTCTACAGAATACTCTCAACCGAGTGCGATTGAACGTGAAACGATGCGCAAGGTAGCGTGGCGATTACTGCCTTTTTTAACGATTTGTTATGTCATCGCTATTATTGATCGTGGCAATATTGGTATGGCTTCATTACAAATGAATGAAGACCTTGGATTAACAGCTACTGCTTTTGGTTTTGCCAGTAGCTTATTTTTCTTTGCATATTTTCTATTTGAAGTACCCAGCAACCTCGCCATGCAAAAATTTGGAGCAAAAGTATGGATTGCCCGAATTATGGTGACGTGGGGGGTAATATCATCCGCAAATGCATTCGTTGAAAGCTCCACATCGTTATATATTATGCGGTTCTTACTCGGTGCTGCCGAAGCAGGTTTTTTCCCTGGTGTAATTTTATATTTAACCTATTGGTTACCTGCCAATTATAGAGCCAGAATGGTGGCAATATTTATGGTGGCAATTCCAGGTGCAAACTTTCTAGGTTCACCATTATCAGGATTTTTATTATCACTAGATGGCTGGATGGGCATGCGTGGATGGCATTGGCTATTTATTTTAGAAGGTATTCCTGCGGTTTTACTGGGTATCGCTTGTTTATTTGTTCTCACTGATCGACCAGAACAAGCAAAATGGCTCAATAGCGAGCAAAAAGCTTGGTTAGTTGAAAGACTACAGTTTGAACGCCAACAAAAAACGCCAATTGGTCATATTTCACTATGGCAACTTTTAAAGAATAAATATATTTGGACTATGATCATTATCTATTCGGGTGCTTCTGCTGCTGGTAGTACGATGAGTGTTTGGGCACCACAATTAATTAAATCATTCGGTTTGAGTAATGTAGAAATTGGTCTAGTCAATGCAATTCCTTATGGCATCGCTTCTATTGCCATGATTCTTTGGGGTCGCAGCTCAGATCGTAAAAATGAACGCCTTTGGCACACAGCAATCGCTCTATTGATGATCTCAATTGGTTTATTAATTGCTTTGTTCACGTCTTCACTTATTGGCACAATCTTTTTACTCAGTATCGTTTTAATTGGTGCTTATTCTGCAAAAGGCCCTTTCTGGGCTTTAGCATCCTCATGGATGTCACCCACTACAACTGCGGCAGGACTAGCAGCAATTGGCGCATGTGCTAATTTGATTGGTGGCGGCATGATGGTGAATATCTATGGCGCAATTCATGATGCAACAGGAAGCCACGCTATTGCCTTACTTCCACTTGCAGCGTTAAATCTCGTGTCAGCTATCATGGTTTTCATTATGTCTAGAAAGAAAGCTGTTTTGTTTAACCAACCACAAAGTACTTCGTAAATAGCATAAATAAGAAAGGGGCTAAATCATTAGCCCCTTTTTTTATATTTAAAATATTAGAATTAATTACGAATACTCTTACCACCCAAACTTTTGGTCAAGTCATCTGCAATTTTGAAGAAAAAATCACCTACAGATTTTGCAACTTCCGCAGTAAAACGACTTGATGGGCCTGAAATGAGTAAGGCTCCTACTACCTCATTTTGAGCATCAAACACAGGCAATGCCATTCCAGCTGCGTGAGGTTCTGTTACACCAGTTGAATAAAAAGGTTCTGTTCTTGATAAAACTTGTTCATATGTTGATTTCAATGCTTGAGCGCATGCTGCTCCATCCATTGGTCGAACTTCTCCTGGCTGAACGTGAACACGCAGTCGATGGGTAGAGTTTATTCGATATTGGCAAAGACGGTATGCTCCATGTTTAACGTAAAAAGAAGCTGTCTCACCAATTTCATCTACAAGTTGCTGTAAACAAGGCATGACATGTCTTTCTAAGTCTAAAGCATCTTGATAAATTGTATTTAAACGCATGACTTCGCTGGCAAGCGTATATCTGCCATCTGAAAGACGGTTAACAAAACCAAAATCTTCTAGCGAAACGATTAAGCGCATGATAGTTGCTTTATTTAATTCTGTTCGTTCAGCGAGTTCTGCTAGGGTTAAAGATTTATCACCTATTCTAAAAGCAGTTAACAAAGTTAAAAGGCGATCAGCCGATGCATTTCCGCTTGTTGCTGGGTGAGGTTTAATTTTAACCATGTTTTTCCTACAATATTTGTATCAATTTTAAATGTATTGAATTTGGTTTTTAACTTTACCATATTTCTTATATTTTACTTCTATCTCTCATCAAGCAACTTCTCTCATCTATAAGTATGCTTAAAATATTAAGTATAGTCTCACTATTAGTATGCTTGTAACTAACAATGAGACCTATATTAATTTCAATATTAAGTCTGTATTACCCTTCTACTTTTGTATCCTGACTACTTGAATAAATAAAATATAAAGCAATCCCTAAGCAAATTAGCGCTCCTAATCGATACAACGAAAAAGGAAGCATTTCATTACCAAACCAGCCAAAGTTATCAATCAAAATACTCATCAAAAGTTGCCCAAAAATCACAGCAACAGTAGCAACTGCAGCCCCAATTCTTTGTACAGCCAGTACCATAATGACAATATAAGGTACGCCACACATAGCACCCAACAACTGCCATTTAGGAACATCTAACAAGGTTAAGCTTTGTTTAGGTTCAAAATAAAAAATAAGCAGCGCTGTAATTAGAGCACCGACCGAGAAAGTCAAAAAAGCACTACGAAATACACCAACTTTTGCTCCAAGTTGACCATTAATTGCGGCCTGCACACTCAGTAAAGCACCACCAATGACGGCGAGAAGAATCATTAAAATTGTCATGCGGGTCTCCTATGCTTTTGCGACAAGTACAAGTGCAGCAACAATAAAGATGAGTGCTACTACCCGTTTACGGTCTACTTTCCGATGTGGAGTTCCCAGTAAACCATAGTGGTCAATAATCAGACTTTTAGACACCTGACCCGCTAAAATGCCAATCATGGTCATGGCAATACCAATAATTGGAGTGGTAATGGTCAAAATAATGACGTAAGCAGGACCAAGGACACCACCGAGTAATTGCCAAGATGGAAGTGTAAAAAATGAAGGGCTATTACGTGGACTAAAAAACAGCATAAGAAAAAAAGTAAGTGCCGCACCCACACCAAAAATACTAAAGGTGGCCCATAACTCACCCACCTCCTTTCCTAAAGGCCCTAAAAGCCCTGCTTCGACCGACAGCCCCATTCCCCCTAAAATGGTTAGGAGTAGTAATAGAATTTGCATCTACATTGCCTCTTCTGTATCTAGGCAACGAATACTAAGGTAGCCAATTCATCAGAAAAACAGCATAATTCATGAATCACTTTTGCAGAAATTGCACAAATGGATTTAACAAATTCGATTGATATACGCACGCTTCGCTTCTTTATTAGTGTTTATAACGCACAAAACTTCTCAAATGTAGCGCGTAAAGAAGATGTGTCTGCATCTATGATTTCTCGAACCATCCAGCAGCTTGAAGATGCGTTGGGGCAACAACTGTTCTACCGAAATACGCGAGCAATCACACCGACCGAATCGGGCAAATTATTTTTTGAGTACGCGAAAAAAATTACCGAACAATTTGATGAAGCTCAAAAGGCTTTACAAGATAAAACCATAGAGCCATCGGGACTCGTTCGAATTAATGCCCCTGTGTTTTTTGGACAACGGCATATTGCGCCGTGGCTGGCGGGTTTATCAGAACGTTATCCAAAACTTTTAATAGAATTGATTCAAACCGATGAATTTATAGATCCATTACGCGAAAGCACAGATTTAATATTTCGCATTGGAACACTGACTGATTCATCATTTCATGCACGTATTTTGGCTACACAACAATATCATTTAGCGGCGTCTCCTCAGTATGTTGCTAAATACGGTACGCTTGATCATCCTAAACAACTCAACCAACACAAATGCCTTGTGTATAAAGGTTTTGAAGGACCTAACCGCTGGTTAGTAAGAAAGCCTAATGAAGAATGGATACATTATCCAATTACCCCGTTACTTTCTTCAAACAATGCCGAGAGCTTAATGACAGCGGCCCTTCATGGCATGGGGATTGTTTTATTTCCTGATTGGCTGATTGGCGAAGCTTTAAAACAAGGTGACTTAATAAAGCTTTTACCTAAATATGAAGTCGCGATTAAATCACAACCCCAGCATATCGCAGCCATTTATCCTAATGTCCGCCATCCACCACTCAACATTAGAGCAGTGATAGATTATTTTGCTGAAGTCTATGGAGACACACCGTATTGGCAGAATTAATTTTTTATTTATAACAAGTATATAGAAGCTAAGATGAATCAATATTTCCTATTCTTATACGAAAACTATAAGGTTGTCCGTCTTTACTCCAACAAAAAAGCCCATCTTCCGATGAGCTTTTTTTATTGAGATTATTAATCTGTATTAGACTTTAAAGTCTGCTAATACAAATTTTTTTACTATTTCATCAAAATTTGGTTTCAGAAGAGTTGGCTTGCTATTTTTTATAGTTTTATACCAATAACTCGCTGCAACTCCCATGCTAATCAGAGCTAACAATTTCATTGCTCACCTCACTTATTGGGAAGAGTGGAATTCAAATTAACATCCGCGTTTGTAGCGTTCCAACTCGTTTTAGCGAGGTTTCTGTATATATTTTAATCAATGTGTAATAAAAAAGCTCACATTTTTGTAAGCTTCCTTTAATAACGATAGTACACTTTACTGATGCTTAGTCCACTATTTCTATTGGACATCGCCAAATTTTCAGCGCTTATGTATTATTTCTTTTGGGTGACCAATCTTTCCACTCATCTTCAAAAGAAGTGAAAACATCAAATTCGCGCATAAACTCCCAAGGTTCGGGATATTCAGCTAAAGGTTCTATAGGTAACCATTCTTTAGGTATCCAAGGCGTATCTATATTTAACTGATATCCATTTCTCCATGCTAATTTGCTATAAATTACAGCATGAGTCGCAATAAAATGCTCAGTAAAAGTAAATGCAAATTCAGAATTACGGATTTTGGCAATTTTTGGACTAGTTAACTCAGTCAAAACATTTTCCATTTCACTCTTATCACCATTGGTTAAGGCAAGATAAAAACGATGATCAATTAAATACTTTTTATCCTTTTTTAAATCAGTTTGTAAAATGAGTTCACAACGTTCACGTAATTTATCCCACTCATGATTAAGAGCTAATATCAACTGATAACCATGAAAGTCGGGCTTACGTGGATTATCACGGTCTTTAATTGAGCCTTGTCGATCATACGATACTCGGTGCTGACTATACCAAGAAATGATTTCCTCATTATCTGATAATAAAGCATATAAATGTTTATAAGCAGGAAACCATTCTATAGCATCAAACTGAAATACCATACGATTCAGTTTAGCTGCAATAAAACACCATTGCTTAAAACCAATTAAGTCATTGTCACGAAACCAAGATACCATTGCATTAGCTTCAGCATAATTCCCTAACATTCCTATACAAAATGGTACATCACCTTTATTATTAGTAATATAGTCAATCAAACTAACTGTATTTTCATTAAATTCAGCATGTTGAATTACATGAGCTAATGCTTTTTGGTAGGCTTCCTTATTTTTAATACTATTCATAAAGGTTGATTTTTTCATCAAGGAGCTAATTTTTTAACCATTAAATATTGAGTAAAACTCTAATTAACTACTCAAACATAATTTTTGACTCGAATGATAATTCGCCATATTCATAAATATCTTTAAATAAATTTAAGGCTAATTCTAAATCTTGATTAACATATTATGCTAATCTTCCTGACTCTTCAGAATAATCAGCATCTGTTTTATGAATAATGATACTCCCCCCAACAGCATAAACATTCTTGACTATATTTGATAATTTCTCCCAACCCATTTCTTTTACACTAATTCTTGTCTCTGATAAAAATGGGGTTCTTACTACATAACTACAAACATATAAAATCATTAGTAACCTTTAACATTCACTCTACCAATTGCTCTGTCTTCAAACTGCTATTTTTCAACCATTGAGCACTATTAAATAAGGCTTTATTTAAAAATCAAAAACTATCGTAGATTGCTAATACTCAATAAATTCATGTAATGAATTTATAAAGTGTACAAAATTATCTGCTAGGTACAGAACCTTTCTTTTACCCTCATTCATTCCAAAATCATAGAATTCATCGTGTAAAACAAGCACAATCTTAGGTTGATCTTTGATCCAAGGGAATCTGTAATCAAAACAAATAAAATTTCCACCAGGTGTAGATCCAAATCCTATTAATTTTCCTTCATAGTCATCATCACCTTCGGGAAATTGCATTCCTTCTATTCGAGGTTCATGCAAGTATCCTCCTAATTCTACTGTACTGATATTTAGTTCACCATCAGTGTCAACATAATCAAAGCTAGAAATTTCAGGATAGATGCCATCATGTTGAGAAATAAGTTCAACATATTCTGGTGGAAATGTAACTTCTAAGCTAGCTGCAAAATTTTCAATAATTTCTTTATTAATTGCGCCATTTGGATACTGATCCCCAATATCTTGTAGCATTTGATGCTTCTCCAATATTTAAAAAATTTGCCTAATATTCTTAAGTTTCATAAATCGCATAGTGCTTCACTTATACTTTTCAGCACTCTTTTGTAAGTAATTTTCCCAATTCTTCATTAAGCGGTTAATATTTTCTGCATAAGAATACAATGAGGGATCGTATCTATCCGTGGGAGGCATATATTTAATAAAACTATCCATTTCGGCTGGATAAGCAAAATCTGTATAAATACTTTCTACTTCATCTAAAGGATCTTCAAAACTTTCTCGATTAAGCCAGAGCCAGCTAAGAATTACATATAACCATTTTTGACTAATGGTCTCATATTCATCTTCTTTAAAATTTGGACATAATTCATAAATAAAAGAACTGATGTCATTTGACTCAGTGGGTATAAGGAATGACAACTCAAGCTCGGCCTTAGTATAGATCTCCGTTAATATAATATTTTCGGCTTTTTTGATTGGCAGTTCCGAAGTAATCAGATTATTTTCATAGCCCCATTTGATATCACACCATGAAAGGTTCACCTTTTCATTGATAAAATCAGCAGGTATCGGATATAAATTCACGTCATTGTGCCTCTGGTTTTACAAAAAACCTTTAATTCAAGTATGTGCAAAATCTTCACAAGCAATAGTTTATTGATTATCAAGCGTATATTTAAAAATATTATAACAATTTCAAACTCAATCTTTTAGCCTCGGCTTCATCACCATACCACCACACGGCTTTGTCTTTCATTGGTGCAGACATTTTTTCATCAACCCCATAATAATCCTCTGGATATTTTGGAGCTGAACTACCATCTTCAAATCTAGTTAATGTTGTATTATTAACGAATAAATCATATGCTTGTTGATGACAATTTGGGCAGGGAGGTAATGAACTTAAAAATCGTTTTAGTTTATTTTTATAGTACTCTCTGTAAATTGGCCCACTGTCAGGTATATTACTATCATCTTCATTCAAAATAGGATCATTACGACCTGTTATCCATAGAATGGTATGACAATTTTCACATTGCGCACCTAATGGTTCAGCTCTTTCATATTTGTTTATACCGTACTGCAAGCCATGTTGCTGATACCCTTTCAGATAGTAAGGTACTACCGCTATTTCACTAGCTGCTACCTGATATAAAGATCTCATAGGCACTCCTTTTTAGAATTCTTTTTTAGAAGAAAAGATAAAATAAAAACATAAATAAACTACCAAGTCCTATTACTACCCATGATATTAGTTTAGATATAAATCTATCTTCTTTAAAAAAGAATGGTAAAACCCATTTATTGATATCTATTTTTTTCAGCCAAGATAAATACAAAGGAAAAGTTAAAGCGAATACAAGAGAACTTGTGAACATAGCAACAGATGAAGGTCTCTTGTAAAATTCAGACCCACTCATTTTAAAAAACAATATCCAAAAAATTACTTCTAGAGCACATAGCAAGACACATAAATAAATATAAAACTTATTCTTGAGATTAGTAATAAAAATTGGTGTTAATATCCAGAATGGATATATAAAACCAAACATAAGTCTCAAGCCATATAAACCATGATGAATTTCAACTAGAAAGCAGCGTATAGGTACTATTACATAATAAAGAGTAAAAAATATAAGGCTTAAAAACTTAACTCGATTAAGAGTATTAGAGTCAAGGTCTGAAACAATAGGTTTAGATATTAAATATCCAAAAAAATAAGTAGCATAGAAACTAATTAGATAAATAAATATTGAAGAATATGACTCATAGTCAAAAACACCATACAAGAATGAAGATAAAATCCAAAGCAACCCAAAAATAAAGAAATTTTTAGCAATAATAAAAAATGGAGATTTGGTTCTAAGAACTGATGGCTCAATTACAACATGCACTGCTTTCTACTCTATTTCTATATAGCGGTTATAATTTAACTTCATAAATTAATTTAAATATCACAGATAATTACCATTCTCATCTAGTTCATCTTTTGGTCTATTATGATAATCAGAAATTAAAAAACTAAAATAATCCATCATATTAACCATGATACTTTTTGAAAAATCCAAAGTCATATAAAGCCCATATTTTATATCTCTATGCGAATCAAAAAAAGTTTGCACTATTATATTAAAAAAAGCCAACCAATCCTCATCAATATTTTTATTGTTTTTATTAGTTATAATTACTGATAAAATTTCATTTCGTTTTCCTGAAGAAATACCGATCAAATACCCTCTTAAATAATCATGAAATGCAGACAAATTACTTCCAAAATGTTTTGTATTTGCATGAATGTCATTCAAATATTCTCTATTATTTCCATATATTTTCTCGCCAAAAAAATCATAAACTTCTTGAATTTCTTCAAAATCAGATATATCAAAGCAAATTTTAATAACTTGCTTTTTTGTAATATCTTGTTCAGTAAAAAAAATGACATGTATCATCTTTCATTTTAATATTTTGCACAATACAACTCCAACACTATGAAAATATTAACGTAGTTTTCATTCATAATTTTCACTGTGGTATATCCAATCTATAC
>NZ_JBIUCS010000041.1:0-19419 GCF_044538485.1 Acinetobacter sp. ABJ_C5_2
AAATTAGGGTCGCATCATTTAATTTTATGAGAAAAGAGCTTTTTTAACTGATTCTTTCGCTTTATGAATATATTTTTTTAATTTTGGCATTTTTATTGCTTAATTATTCTTATCTTTAATACAACATTTGATTTAATAACTTATAGATGATGATTCAAACCGTCTTGCCCTTTTATAGTGTTTTTTCACATGAAAAATGCACCAAATAAGTACAACTTTTTATTTTGCACCATGTTTGTGCATGGAGAGGTGTAATGAGGTTTTGGGCTTCAATACTCACTTTACTCATTCTATGTGGATGTTCTTCATCTGAACAAAGTAGAAAAACTAAAGAAAACTTAGCAGTTTATTCGATATGCGTTTTTGATAGTACAAATACAAAAGTGTGTGTAGCCAAGCCAGCACAAAGAATTGTTTCTCTATTTGAGTCAGGTTTAGATGGCTTATATATGCTAGGGCAAGGTCATAAAGTGATTGGCATACCAGCCGAAGTATACATTCAACCTTTATTATTTAACGCCTATTCAAAAATAGATCAACGCATTGCCAATAAACAGCTTGCAACGCCTTCACAAGGTGCCAATGCAACCAATATTGAAAGTCTTGTGTTGTTGAAACCCGATTTAGTAATTTTGGGGAGCGGGCAGACCCAAACGATCACATTATTACGACAGTTTGGTATTGCTGTATATGTAATGGAGTCTGGCACTTACCAGCAAGTGAAAGAAGAGCTATCTGAAATTGCTGTTCTGAGCGGCGCCCAAAAGCGAGCTCAAGAAATTTTGAGTTTTTCTGATGAAATTATGGCAGAAGTCGCAGCCAAAACAGCACGTCAGCCAAATAAGCAATCGATTTATTATGCGTGGTCAGGTGGGCGAATTTTTTCCACTTCAGGACGTCAGTCTATTACCAATGATTTTATTGAGCTGGCAGGTGCTTACAACATTGTTCAGACCAATGCCAATCAACCTAATGTAAATCCCGAGACTCTCATTGAATGGAATCCTGACAATATTGTGCTTTGGAATACCAACCCAAAATTGATTTATGAACGCAAAGAATTACAAGGCTTAAGTGCAGTACAAAACCGTAAGGTATTTAATTTGAGTCCTGCATTTATTTATAACCCACATACCATCAAAATCATTATTACGGCGATTTATTTGAACCACAGCATTTACCCTGAACAGTCCGATTTACCAGTAAGTGCTTTACAACAGCGTATTTTAACCAAGTTGTATGGTGAGCACCTTGCCAAAGCGTTGGTGTCATGAATATGGAAAAGCTGAAATATTATTGGTTTTACCCGTTACCGTTCATGATGATTTTTATCTCGCTGGTCATTGGGCCAACGCAGACTTTAAGTGCATGGGACTATTTGCGGTGGGGTGTGCAAGCAGTCTTTGGTACGCCATATTTTGATGCTGAACAATTTAGGCTGATGCAAAACATACTGGTCAATGTCAGATTACCCAGAATTTTACTGACATTTATGGTGGGAGCTGCGTTAGCAACAGCGGGTAATGGTTTACAGGCATTATTTCGTAACCCTTTGGTTGACTCGTATGTACTCGGTATTTCTTCTGGTGCCGCGTTTGGTGCAGCTTTGGCACTTTCTTTAAGTTGGTTTTCGCCAAATCTATCCGCCTTTGTTTTTGGCGTGTGTGCCGTTGCTTTAACGTATTTATTTGCACATCAAAAACATGAAAGCCAGACGTCTTTAGTGATGGTAATTTTATCGGGCATGATTGTTTCAGGGTTGTTTTTGGCAGGACTTACAGTCATTCAATACTTAAGTGATCCATTTAAACTGCAAGCCATTGTGCAATGGACGATGGGCAACTTACATCAGGCATCTTGGCAAAAAGTTCAATACGCCGTGCTACCGATTTGTATTGGTCTTGCTGGATTATTTGCGATGCGTTGGCGCCTAAACTTAATGGCACTTGGTACTGAAGAAGCGCAGGCTGTGGGTGTTAACCCAAGGTGGGAACAGCTTCTTTTAATTGCGCTGGTGACTGTATGTACGTCAACTTCTGTAGCAGCGGCTGGCATTATTAGTCTATATGGACTGTTTATGCCGCATATTGTGAGAATGTTGGTTGGGCCAGATCACCGCTACAGTATTCCTGCCAATATGATTTTGGGCGGCAGTTTTCTACTGTTGATTGATAACTTTTCGCGGGTTTTACTAACGTTTGAAATACCAATTGGTATTTTTACCATGTTACTTGGTGCGCCATTTTTCTTATTATTAATGAAAACACAGAGGACTCATTGGGCATGATTCAAATTGATCAGTTAAATTATGCCTATGGGCACAAACAGGTACTTAAAAATATTCATCTGGATTTTCCTGAAAATCAGTTTTCAGTGATTTTAGGGCGTAATGGTTGCGGAAAATCGACACTTTTTAAATTGATGGCGGGCCTAGAACCTGTAAAAGATGGCTTGATTCGTTACTCTGGAAAACCACTATCGGACTTTAAAGGGAAAGATCGGGCAGCCTTACTCGGCTTTTTACCACAGTTTCATAAAACCGTATTCCCATTTTTGGTTAAAGATGTGGTGATTACGGGACGTGCCGCTTTTAGCAGATATAGGCCTTCAAAATCAGACTGGGAGCGTGTAGATCAAGCTTTACTTGATTTAGACATCGAGCATTTGCGTGACCGTCCTTATACCGAACTATCGGGAGGTGAACGGCAATTGGTTATGATTGCCCGCATTTTAGTACAAGCACCGAAAGTCATTTTGCTCGATGAACCAACCAACCATCTCGATGTTTATTATCAGTCTTATTTAATGAAAAAATTGCGTCAGTTGTCGCGGCAAAATTTTACGGTGATTGCAATTATGCATGATCCTAACTTGGCTTTTTTATTTGCAGATCATCTGTTTTTTATGCGCCAACACGAAGTAGTTAAGCCTGAATCTAAAACTCGTATAACCGATCCGAAGTTTTTAAAAAGTGTCTATGATGTTGAGTTCCATGAAGCCATGATTCAAGACAAAACCATTGTTATCCCTGACCATTCTTGGCTATAAATATGACTTTTCACTATCATCTAGCAGACAAATCAGACTATGCATCTGCTGTAGAGTTTGCACTTTATACGAGACATTTATTATTCCCAGAAATCTATCATGGGCAAGTTCCCAAAGATTTAAAAAATTTTGGGCAATATTATGTTAATGATCCACTAGGTTGCTTTATTACGGTAAAAGATAAAAGCCGCATTATTGGCACCATTGCATATCGGGCTTATGACCATCGTTTTGATTTAAATTTACCGCTTAATACGGTTGAGGTCGTTAAATTATTTGTACTGCCTGAATACCGTCGTAATGGCATCGCAACCATGCTATGTAAAATGTTGTTTAGCCATGCACAAAAGAATGAAATTACCACTTTGTATTTGCATACCCATCCATTTTTACCTGCGGCTGAAGAGTTTTGGCGGCTTCAAGGCTTTGATGTCATTAAACGTGAGTGGATTGAGACCTATGACACCATTCACATGAGTAAATCTTTATAGCGCTTTATCATGCGTATGAAATCTTTTTTGAAAATGGGTAGGCGGATAACCCATAATTTTACTGAACATTGCGGTAAAAGCTGCCGAGTGTTCATAGCCCAAACTAAAGGCAATTTCAGTAATCGAGATATTTGCTTTTAACGCATTTAAAGCATAGATGATGCAGACTCGATTACGCCATGCCTGAAAGGACATACCCGTTTCTGACTTAAACCAGCGGTGAAAAGTCCGTTCACTTTTATTGTGGTCATGTGCCCAATCTTTAGGGCTGCTATGAATATTGGGATGCTGCATAAACTCAGCACACTGTTTAGATAACAATGTGTTGTGAGGTAATGGAATAAACAGAGGTAGGGCTGGTGCAGCTTCTAATTCATATAACAATAAATCGATAAGAGCGCCGTCACGACCTGCACGTTGGTAGTCAACAGGTAGCTGATTTGCCTGAATCAGCAGTTGATGTAACAAAGGCGAGACTTGGATAACCTCGCAATAGTTTGCTTGTCTTGGGGCATGGTCTGCTTCTATATACAAACTATAAGTACTGACTTTAGACAACCATACCTGATGTGGTTTACCTGCGGGTATCCATACACCGCTATAGGGTAACACGAGCCATTGTCCATCTTCAGTTTCAACTTTCATGAGGCCTTCGGGTGCATATAAGAACTGAGCGCGACGATGGCTATGCGTATCTAACAAAGTATCAGCAGGATAATCTGATCCTAACGCTAGAACCGCTTGCGGTAGATGGTCTACCTCGTCAATTGGAATATTACGCATATATTTTTGTCTGAAATAAATAAAAAGATGGCTTTTTTACGTTAGTTTGCCATAAGGCTATTTTATATCATGCCTCTATAAATATGAGGAAGATAACGATGCTATATGAGCTATTTTTATTTGGACTACTTTCAGGCATAACCACTTGGTTATTTGGCTTTGGCGGCGGATTTGTTGCTGTGCCTTTGCTTTATACAGTCATTATTCAAAAGTGGAGCAGTGAAAGTAGTGTCGGCATACATGCCATGCAAATCGCCGTAGCTACATCAGCTTTTGTCATGCTGTGTTCGGCAAGTTTTGCAACCTTTCGGCACTATCGGTCCGGACAGATTGATTGGCAAAAAATCCGCTTTTTATGGAGTGGTATCGCATTTGGTGGAGTTGTCGGTGCGGTAATGGCTTCATTGTTTAATGGAAATTGGCTTCGCTGGATATTTATGGGCTATGTATTCATAACCATTATTGATTGTTATTACCGACCAGGCTTTATGGTGGCATCAAGACAAACGCAAAACTATGGTCAAAACAGTGAACTCATTAAAGGCGGAATAATTGGTTGGGTTGCAGCACTTTTAGGTGTGGGTGGCAGTGTAATGACGGTTCCTTTATTACGGCGGCGGGGTAGTTCTATGGCAGAGGCTGCGGCGATTGCAAATATTCTCACGCTGCCTTTGTCTTTCACTGCAACGCTAACCTATTGTGTATTGTCACTTTGGCAATCTACATGGGCACCTAGTGGATTTATCGGTCTAATCTGGTTTGAAGCTGCTTTATTTTTGGTTGCGGGAACATGGATCGGGCTATATTTTTCAGAAAAATTTATCTCAAAACTACCTGATTTATGGCGTGCAAAGTTGTATCCGCTACTTTTAATGTTGGTTTTGCTGGTGATGCTTGTTGGCAGTTAATTATTGATTTAACTTACTACCGTAGCTAGCACCTATAAATCAACATACTACGTATTTATAAATGCTAGCTATGAATAGATGGTTATAGTGCAATTTTACTATAGATCGTCGTTGCTTCTGAGGTAATTGCTGTCATGTGAATCGCGCCGTGAATCATTCCTTTTAACAAATGAAAGTTTACTTGAATACCCGCATCCCACAGTTTTTGAGCATATCTTTTGCCATCATCCCGAACAGGGTCATATTCACACACAAAAATGGTTGCATTTGGCAGTCCATCTAAAGACTGAGCGAGTAACGGACTTACAAGTTCATTCTGTTTTTCATTTTCCTCTTGCACATATTGATTCCAGCAATAAACCATTGTGGATGACTCCAAACCATAGCCTTCGGCGTATCGGCTATACAAATTGCTACTCATCGTAGCATCTAAAGCTGGGTAGAAAAGAAGTTGATGGCTCACCATAATTTCTGGGTGTTGTTTTGCCTTTAAACATGCGGCGGCAGCTATATTTGCGCCCGCACTATCACCACCTACAGCTATACAGTTTTGATCAATTCCAAATAGTGAAGCATGCTTATGGATATAGCGAAATGCTGTAAAAAAATCATTTAAAGGTGTTGGAAACTTAAACTCTGGAGCCAAACGATAGTCCACAGAAAATACAACGTGTTGAATAGATTCTGCTAACAACCTACAAGTGCGGTTCCATGCATCTAAGCTTCCGAGACACCAACCGCCACCATGTGCAAAAACTAAAGCAGGCCGTTGCTTAGTGTTTTCTAGAGAATAGGGAACATACACCCGAACCTCAATTTCGGTACTATCTGAAACCTCAACATAAAGACTTTGCTGATAGCTTGCATCTTGCTCAACGCCTTGCTGATCAATAATGTCTTTATCTACTTGTTTTCTTAACGCTTGTAACGAGTTTATACCTTGTGGGGTAGGTCTGGACTTAAGCCAGTTTTCAATTTCAGCAAGTAGAGGCATGGCTTTTTTCCTGCTGCAAAAATTCTAAAATGAGTGAACTGAATATTTCTGACTGTTCTTCCATAATGAAATGACCGCAGTCTTTTACAATCGCACTGGTTAAATGTGGTGAAACCTTTTTCATGGTTTCATAAGGCGCATTATCCGTAGCATGTTCGGCGCCTATGGCTAAAACTGGCATTTCTAAACTTTTAGTTTCTCTGATTTTATTTTGACGAATGGTCTCTGGAATAGAGCGGTAATAATTAAAACCAGCCGTTAAACGACCCGGAATTTTATAGGCTTCAATATAAGTTTCTATCGCAACTTTATCTTTGTGCCACGACCATTTATCAAACATATAATTTAAATAAGTATCTTCGCGGCCCGTGATTAAGGCTTCGGGTAAGTCTAGGATTTGGTTAAACATGAAATGCCAAAGAAAAATGTTTTCACTCGGCTCAACAAAAATAGGAGGTGCGGGCGCTAAACCGGGAATCACAGCCTCTGTGACCGCAAGTCGAGTTACAGACTCAGGAAAGTCAGATGCAAGCGCATAGGCAACCCACATACCAATGTCGTGACCAACAACCGAATAAGTTGGATATTCAAGTTGAGTCATGAGCATTGATAAAATTTTGGCAATACGCCCCGTATCGTAACTTCCATCCAGTGGAGCTGAATTTCCTGTTCCGGGTAAATCAACCGCGATTGCTCGATAACCCTGTTGGGCCAGTTCAATCATGACTTTGTGCCACGCGTACCATGTTTGTGGCCAGCCCGGAATTAATAATACCGCAGGACCTTCACCTAAGGTGACGTAGTGTAATTTTTTGCTTTCGATGTGAATGTAATGATGTTGGAATTCGTTATGTGAGTTTTCATTGAATAGCTGAGTTTTCATGTTGAGTTCTCTTACGGTTCCTTAAATCCCTAATAACAGATTAATTTGAGTCTGATTCACAGGGGCAGCAGCAAAGTCATCAAACACTTTATCGGTGACATGAATAATGTTTTGCTTAATGAACTCGGCACCTTCGCGTGCGCCATCGTCTTTATTTTTTAGGCAGCATTCCCACTCCAACGTTGCCCAGCCTTCGTAGTCGTAATGCGCCAACTTTGAAAAAATCGCTTTAAAGTCAACTTGACCATCACCCGTAGAACGGAATCGACCCGCTCGATTTTCCCAGCTTTGATAGCCGCTATACATTCCTTGGCGGCCTGTTGGGTTAAATTCGGCATCTTTAACATGAAACATGCGAATGAAATCTTTATAGATATCGATATATTCCAGATAGTTCAGTTGTTGCAAAACAAAATGGCTTGGGTCAAAAAGAATATGGCAACGAGAGTGGTTATGAGTTCGCTCTAAAAACATTTCAAATGTAATGCCATCATGTAAATCTTCACCGGGGTGAATTTCATAGCAAAGGTTGACGTCTTGTTCATCACAAGCATTCAAAATCGGAAGCCAACGACGTGCTAATTCATCAAACGCTGTTTCAATAAGCCCTGATGGTCTTTGAGGAAATGGAAATACATAAGGCCATGCTAAAGAGCCTGAAAATGTCCCCATATCTTTAAGACCTAAGCGGGCAGATGCCTGAATTGAAGCGAGTATTTGTTGTTTTGCCCACTCGGTTCTAGCTGCTGAATTACCATGCAAATGAGAGGGGGCAAAGTTATCGCACATTGAGTCATAAGCAGGGTGTACAGCCATTAATTGCCCAAAAATATGAGTCGTTAACTCACTAATTTTTAAGCCATGATTGCTTAAAGTACCTAATATTTCATCGCAATAATCTTGGCTTTCTGCTGCCAAATTGACATCAAATAAACGCTTATCCCAAGCAGGAAGTTGTACTGCTTCAAAGCCTTGGTTTGCTACCCAAGCAGCAATATCTTCTAGACGGTTAAAAGGGAAAACATCATCACTAAATTGAGCAAGATGAATACTTGGGCCTTTGATGGTTTTCATAATAAAACCTAATTAGTTGTCGATCGACAAACAATAGGCTTAATTTTGGATAAAAACAACTTTTTATTTGAAAATCAAAACAAAACGAGAGTATTTTGAATAAATCTCATTGATTTATTTGTGAAAATATTTTTTTCGAATAATAATAAAAAGAAGTACTCAATTTGATAAAGGGTCATTATGGCTGGCAGACCAAGAGAGTTTGATCGAGAAGAAGCCCTCGTAAAAGCGAGAGATTTTTTCTGGCTTCACGGCTATGAAGGCACATCAATGTCAGATTTAGTTGAAGTTTTGGGGATTGCCTCAGCTCGAATTTATAAAGCGTTTGGCTCAAAAGAGGCCTTGTTTAGAGAGGCCGTAAATCACTATGAAAACAACGAAGGTAATTTCGCGCTAAATGCTTTAAAGCAAAAAAATATTAAGGATGCAATAAACCAATTATTTCAAGATGCACTAGCGCTTTACACGCAAACCAACCATTCGTATGGGTGTATGGTTGTGTCGGCAGCGAGTGTGTTAGGTGAAGAAAACCAAGCTGTTTTGGAATGGATGAAAGCACAGCGTATTGCACGGGGCCAAAGTCTGATCGATCGATTTGTTCAGGCAAAATCAGACGGACAATTGGTGGCAGAGGCGGACCCTAAAATCTTAGGGCAATATTACGCGCTTGTTCTCCATGGGCTATCTGTTCAAGCAAGAGATGGATATTCCAAAGAAGAGTTAGCGACAGTAATCAGCTTTGCTTTACAGAACCTTGATCGATATTTGGCAACCTAATTCAGAAGCATATTAACAAGTCTCTGATTCGGGTTAACCAATCTGTGTAGAGTATGAGGAGACCTAAATGGTTTCCTTTTTTTATTGAAAAATTTATTTCAAAACTACCTGATTTATGGCGGGCAAAGTTATATCCGCTACTTTTAATAATAGTTCTACTCGTCATGCTTTTCGTAAATTAATTTTTTATTTCAATATCTTAAAGAATATTATTCTTAAATAAAAAATCTCTAAATGCTCTAAAACTGCAAATTTTATGTCTTAAATGGCTTCGCTAAATGACAGATAGTTTGAGATTTAATTATTAAATAAAATCAATAGATTGTAAATTTTATTGACACTTGATCTCATCATCATTTTGTCATATAAGTTAAGATTTATCTTAAATGTATGTCAGATAAGTTAAGATTTTTTGAATACTACTGAATGGGTTACAGAGATGTAGCTGAGAGAAAATTATAAAAACTTTGGATTACTGATCAAATTATTGGAAAAATGAAATCTTTTGATTGTGAGGGGCAGCATGATAAGAAGATTAAGACAACGCCAGCGTTAGTGTTAGCGATGATCTATATAGACAATGGTTGAAATTAAACAACAGAAGCAATCAGATATTTCAAAAGTAGGTGACATACTCACTTTAAAAAGTGGACAAGCAAGTTCTGATTGGCTCATTAAAAATCATTGAAGATTTAGATGACGAAATTACTTGTTGCTCCGCTTCGACTGGGATATTATTAAAGGAATATGTATAACATGATGAGTAATAAAGAAGACTTAGATATTGAAGTTTATAAAACTATGTATGACTTCCTATTAAAAGAATATGATTCCGCTCGTGCTCGTTATGCTAGACATGAAGACAAGGCTTCTAAGTATTTAGGTATTGCTTCTATCATTATTGCAGCGGCAAGCGTATTAATTAAATATTACTTAATTGATCTTAAAGTAACTGAAAAGGTATTTATTGATAATATTACTATCTTATTATTATTTACATGTTTTATTTCTCTGTGTGTAGTCATTCGAAATCTATTACAAGTAATGCAGACAGTTGAAATAGAAAAACTTGATACTAGTTTGAAAATGATTGATTTTTTTACTCAAAATGAAAAAATTTCTATTTACTACAATCTTGCTAGAGATTTAAGTTTTGCTATAGATTCTTATGAAGTTCAAAATAAAATTAAGACAACATTTTTAAGAAAAGCTTTTGACGAATTGAAAGTAAGTGGATTAATCTTTATAGGTGCGATACTTACGATTTTAATTAGTTACTTTATGAGGTAAAAATGAGTGATCGGAAACCAACACCGCCTATTGTAAAAACACCAGATAGAGTAAAAGTAGGTGATTCTAAGCCAATAAAAGTTAAATAATCTAAAAGCTCATCAATTGATGGGCTTTTCTTTAATAGAGAAATAATATGAGTTTAGGTATTTGTAAGCTATGTTGTGAGAAAAAGGAGCTACAACGCTCACATGTAATTGGGAAAACGGTTTTTAGTCGTATTTTACGTAAGTCTGTAGGCAATGCTGGAATAAGTATTTGTTTAAAAGATAAGAAAATATCAAAGAGTAATGATACTTGGGATTCCAAGCTTTTATGTAAATCTTGTGAATCTTTTTTTAATCGTAAATTTGAAGACTACTCAATTCATGTATTAAGAAAAGAACAAAAAGGTGTAAATGCCAGTGAAAGTGAGCTGGGTATATTTTTAAAAAATGTAGATCAATACCGCTTAATTCTTTATATTTGCTCAATTTATTGGAGAGCAGCTTATTCTAGTCATGAAAGTTATAATGGAATCGTAATAGAAAGGGGAATTAGTCAGTATTTAGTAAATGCCTTTACAGATAAATGTATTTTAAATCCTACACTAATTTCAGCACGAATAAGATTACTCGCCGATGAAAATGTTGGTAAATTATCAGAACATCCTGTTTCTATGATTGTAAACCCATATCATCGACTTACTCAAAAAGGTTATATGTTTTGTATGGCTTTTGAGGGCTATTTCTTTGAGTTATTCATAAATTCAAGTAGTTTTAAGGATAGGTTAAAGCCCGGCTACTTAAATCGAAAAGAAAAAAATTTATTCATCCCTTTAGTATATATAGAAGATATACCAGAAATTGCAGAGAGTATTAACCAGACTAGGAGAATTTATGAAGATTCTCCAGATAAAGGAAAATATCAATTATAAGTTCTCAAATCGTTATATGATGACAAAGAAAATTTGTATAGGTGGTGATCTTAACGGTCAGGTTGTTGAGAAAGATGGTTAGTCATTTAAAGCTGCTGAAATTGATCCAGTTTTAAAGTCAGAGTATTTCACTCAGAGTTCTATTCTTGGAAATAAACGATTAAAGTTTTGGATTTGTTTTGATATAGATTTTCATGAAGCCACCCAAATTGTTAAAAAAAAGATGAGAACAAAATATTAACGTTTATATTGAAAAAACTCGATATATACTTTATATTATGTGAACTGCTTATCGTTAAATGCCTTTATTGGTTTTATAGTCCGTACTTTCCCCAAGGTACGGACTCTTTTTTATTTTAATTTTGCTAATCTTTCAGATAAATTAAATTTCTTCAATTCTTTATAATTAGTTAAAGCCATAACATCCAAGCTTCCTATACCATTTTGCCATCTAGGTATATAAAGGGAGCCAAAACTAGTACTTGAAGCTTCAGTGTATAATGTATCAATAAAGCTTAAATCTTCTGAGTTAAACAATTTCACTACTTCATCAAAAACACTTGGACGTTCTGCTTTAGTAAATATTTTAAGAGGAGTTGGTCGGTAGCCAATATATAATCCTAGAATTGGCCACCACATGATATATTCTTTTGCTTCAAATATCGTTTGAGCAACTGATTTTAGATATAAAAATATATCTGCTTCACATAAATCATTAAAAGAGATTATATCTTGATTTACATGTTCATTTAGTAATGCTGCAATCGGCTCAATTTTTTGTGGATATAGTGCCTTATAATTTTCATGATGATATGGAGCAAAGATTTTAAATGTTGACGTTCTTTCACCTCGATGAAAGTCAAAATGTGTGGGCGGATGAATATAAACCTCATCAATAAATTCATGTAATGCTTCAAATTCTTCATTTTTCAATAAAATTGCTATCGTGCTTAAAAAAAGTTGATAAATTATTGTTTCATATAAAAGGAAATCATTTGTTTTGTGCTGATGTATATTTTCATCAGTTAAAAAAATAAGTAAACCTTCTAAAAATTTTCGAAAATGTTTATAGATTTTCAATTCGTTTGAATGCATACAAACAGCATTCAAAAGTTTCTTGTACTCGATAGCATGTGGTTGAAATTGTAGAAAACCTTTTTTGACATCTTCTATTGTAGCTTCTGAAGCTTGAATAGATAATTTTTTTAATTCATTGGCTAGCTTATTTAAATATGAGTTAATTGTACCACTAGCATTAGGTTTTCCTTTTTCGATTGCATCAAGAGCAAATTTAAATTCAACATTGGTAAACATTACGTTTTCATTAACGTCATCTGTAATATAACTTGGACGACTACCAATTGTTTTTGGCCGCTCGTATTGGAAACGGTTATAGATCCATCTAACTAAACTCATAAAGTTATCAGCGTATGTTTCAGTATTAGATAAATCAATAAAAATACGACTAGAATAAAATACAGGAGGTACACATTCTGGTTCAGCAATTACTGCGACAATATTTTTATTATCTTTCTGCGAATAAAGTTCTTTAGAAAGAATTGTTGATTCTGTACCTACGCCTCCTTGTCTTGCGTTCGCTCTTTCTGTATATTTCTTATCTATCACCATAATTATTTTAGTAATTTCAGGGTCTAACACCATACTTTCCATATATTTTATAGAGTCATCCCCTGGACGTAAGTCCCACTTATCCAGAACAACAAAAATACCGCTATCATTTAAATCATTAGCTAAATTTAACACCCATTCTTCATGCTCTGGCGTAGTCCAACTGTAGGAAATAAAAACTTTCGGAGTTTGATCATTTTCAATATTTGTCATAATTAATATCTTTAAAAATTAATAAAAATAATGGTCTTAATTAGCATAACCGTTTATTAAAAAGTAAAATCAATTTTAGTTTTAATCAAGTTTATTATAGGAATTTCAAGAAAATTATTTTGAAATTAAGCCTTTTATTGAAATTTAATTCAGAAATAATTACTGAATATGAGAACCTCAGAAACGCACATTCAGTTCATTACAATTCTTAACCTTGAATAAAACAAAATTTTCCAATTTGAATAGCTCAATAATTCATAGCGTGTAGGATCAGGTGATAGCCCTAAAACTATTGAAAGCTGTGAAGCAAAAATACTTTATAAGTAGAAATTAAAAACGTCGAGTGGTATTGGGGCTTAGAAAAACAGAATACTGCAGGATCTGATTTGAATGAGTTGTGTTGGGAATGAAATAGATAGCGTTAAGGAATTGAGCAGTACAGACGCGTTTTATGAAAGAAAACTACCAATAGAAGTTAAATCTAAAAATCTTTAAAATAAGATTTATGGGGTTATCTTTATATATTTTGTAATATCAAATATTTGGAATTTAGTTCTAAATTATTGAAATAAAACTTAGTTGACTTTAAGTATTTTATAATTAATATAAAAAGATATCTCAGTTCTTTTAAAATGACAGAAAATGGAGTTATAAGTGAAAAATTATACTGTACTTGTTAAAGTTACTGAATCAAAATCATTTTTTAGAAAAGATGTTTATGAAGCCACTTTATTCGAGCATTCAAAAGTTATAGCAACTGGCTCCAGTTATGATGAAGCTATAAATAAGATTCAAGAAAAAATACTTGAGTATTTCGATTTTCTCAGTGACCGTGGTGAAGATATTCCTGAGCCGGCTGAGATGACCTCAATCATGTTTAAAAATCGTGACAAAGATGTTTTTTTTCACGTTATAAGTATTGATACGTCAGTGTATAGTGAAAAAACAGAAAAAATTAATGTAACTATGCCGATTTCATTAACGAGAAAGGTAGACGACTTTTTAAAAGATAAAGTTCATAATACAAACCTTTTTTCATCAAGATCAGATTTCATTACAAAAGCCTGTAAACAATATCTTCCTTTCGCGCAAAATTTGGCAGCCATTTTTAATAATGAAAAGAATTTTTCCGCTTTAAGATATAAAGAAGGTAATACAACTGATAATTGTTGTAATTTGTTAAATTATCTAAATAATTCTTATAGCGATGAAGTTATTCTTTTTGCAACGCATCGTACGCCAAGTCATGGTTATAGTCATGATGATGGACCTGAAACGAATTTACCTCTAATGGGGGCAATTGTTAAACTTAATTTACCTGCTTTAAGAGATACATATATTATTTTTGATGGGCTTTTCTTGACGGCCCAAAGAAAGCCTCGCTACAACGAAATCAAAGAAGTTCTTGATACTGCTGTATTAACAAATAAAACTAGTTTTATTCGGCATCCTGTCCCATTTACTTCTCAATTAGACTCTTTAGAAGCTGTAAAAATTTTAGGCGAATTCCCGAGAAATAAATTAACTCAAGATTCTAGGCCAGAATTTTTCAATCTATTGAGTAATATTTCAGAATCACAATATGTAAATTTGTAATCAAAAAACCCCGAGTAATTTTGCTGGAGCACACTCGGGGCTTCTACTAACGAACCGCAAGTATCATTTACTTTTTACCATAACCTGCTTGTAATAATTTTTCCACATCAGTTTTTTTGAATAATCTAATAGAATAATTATGATTACCAAATAAATGTGGTTTGATTAAGCCTCGTGTCACTAAACTCGTAATATGAGCTGCATGCATATTTAGAAAATTATTAGCTTCAGAGGCAGTAAAAAATTCTTTTTGAATTTCTGTTACATAGTTGAGCTGTTTTTGCGGAATAGAACGCCAATATGCTATACGCCGAACTGTTAAGAAACCTGTCCTAATCCAATTATTCTGAAGTTCATTAAATGTGCAGTTGAGTAGCTTAAGTACCTCATCAAGTTCAATAAAAGTAGGATCATTTTTCCTTTGTAAAAACTTATCAAAACTACGTCTTAGAATGGCATTGGGACGTATTTCTGGATCATCAATAATTAGCCAATTATGATCGATAAGTTGAGATACTTGTTCGGAGGAAATATTTAAAATAAGGGCTGCTTCATTTAGACTTAGAAATTCTTGTTTTTTGCTTTTTGAGCAAGTCCCTTCTTTTCTTCGTCCAAAATTGTGTTCGTATACTGTTACGTTCTCAATAATAGATTTGCTGATATGCTCAACATCATCTCTGCAATAATAGGCAGGATAAAGACTGTTTTGCATAACAGGGTTAATGCTCAAGCTAGCAAGTTTGTCTTTAAGCGTAACTACTGAAACATTTAATTTTTTTGCCAATGGGGCTAAAAAAATATATTTTTCATTAAAATCGAGAACAAATTTTTTATTTAAGCAAAATTTTTTATGACGATTGATAAATTTTTTTGTGACGGGAATATTTGGGATTTTTAAAAATTTATGGGTTAGAAGTTTATTGATACACAGTATTTGACTGATTTCAATAACACCAAAAAAATCGTTTGAATCATCTAGAAAAACAGGAGGCTTACTGTAAGTGTAAGATTTATTAATACTATTTTTATCATTGATTAGCCAGTCTTCAATGATTTTTGTTGTGAAATATGCTTTATCATTTTGCATGAGATCATCATGATAAAGAATTCCTATTCTTAGTCTCTTATGTAATGCAATAAAACTGACATTTAATATATATGTTGTATCTTTTTTGCTGAATTTTCTATCAATAAGTTTAGAAGAGCGCGAATTATATTCTTGAAATGGTGTGAGTATTTTCTCAAAAAAAGTACCAAATTTAGATTTTTTTCTAAAAAAAGGTAGTAATTGGATTCTCGGGTGAGCATATACTAAATTATTTTCTATTTCCTTTATAAATTTTTCCTTAAAGATATCTTTGTTAAAAAAATAATCATGACATAATCTTAAAATATAAGAGTAATCAATTCCCTTGTCTAAATTGGAAAAATATTCAAATAAAGCTGTCCATATATCAAAAAAAACCTCTATAAAGTCTTTATCATCTATTGCCAAATTCTTTAAGAACCAAAGATTGGTTTCGTTATCATCTTGTTTAATTGATTTTATAGGACTTTTCCTTAAATCAAACTTACAAGTAGGGCATTCGAATAATGACCTACGATTTATTGGTAAAATATTATAACACTCTGGACAATTAACAGTTAAATTAATTTTGTGTTCAGGACAGATTGTAAGAGGATTTAATAACCAGTTTTTTCTCCAGTACCCATTATTTTCTAAGCAAATTGAACAGAATTTATTTAAACTAAATGATAACAATTGGGTTTGAATTTTTTTATCGTTATCCCAGATAAAATATTGAAGTGGTGGAGGAGTTTTTCTTATAACGAGTTTCAATAAGTCATCAGAAAAGTTTAAGTTTTCTATAATTTTTTTTACTTTAACTTCATCAGTAAATATTGAATTATATGATAATTTATAAACTGAAATACCAGCACTATTTAGCATTTTTTGGGGGGATTGGTAACCATTTGGATATGAGGCTCTTAATAAGAAGCTTGCTATGAATTCATCTGGAAATGGAATTGGGGTATGAGAAAGCGTTAATTTTTTCATGATTTAAATAAGAATTTCAGTAATTTGTGTAGAGTGGATTTTAAAAATATCTTTTTTCGTCATAGGTTTATATAAAATACTTTTCAAGGCATAAGCTTCATGAAAATCACTCAATATAACGACTGATCGACTATTCTGTAAGGTATTTAGGCAACTCTGATGTATAAGCTGCATGACATATGCTTGATAACCACTTGTCGCCAAAAATATGCGTTTTAAGAGATCATTTGAGGAAATTTCTGGATCAAATGAAATATTAAAGTTTTTAGACATGTATTTGGCTGTCTGCCGAAGAAAAGGCTTAAGTGTTCCTTCCTTAGAGTGAGTATCCAGTGTTAGGGGATTAAGTTTTAGAACGCGAGAAAATCTACGGGCTAATTGACTATCAATAAATAAATTTTCTTGAATATTTGGTAAGCCGACTAAACATATACATATTTTCGTTTCATCTGCCAGGGTCTTAATCCAGTTTGCAACATTTTCAGAAGTTTTATTTTTTTGAGCACATGAACTGTAAATATGATGAAATTCATCAAGCATTATCAGCTGCGTTTTACATTCTTTTAATAGAATGCGTAATCGATAATTTAGCTGTTCACTTGTACCTTTATGATCTGTACAGCCTAACTCTTCAAGCATTCGGATTGCTAAACTTTTAATAGTGATAGGGGCTGGTACAGGAAAGTAAAAAGCGGGAACAATTAATTTTTCCATGTTGTTCTCATAAGATTTATAAAATTTATACCTACTTTTAATAAGTTTACATATTGTTGATTTACCAACCCCACCATCGCCTAGCAGTAAACAGCCAATTGGTTGACTATTCATCTGACTCATCTGCATACATTCTTCAATCGCATTTAGAGCATTTGAAAAATCAGAATGATGACAAATAAAATTTTTTAATATAGAAAGTGTTTCAATATGTAGGTTATTATTCATCTAAATTAATCTCTTCATAAAAAAAATCGGTTGGATCAGTTTCTAAATCGTTATAAGCAAGCTGTGAAATCATTTCTACATGATTTGTGGATGAAAAATTCTGATCCTTTTCAATAATTACTGGGATCATATTTAGACGATTTTCTTGATCTGCAATCATCCTTGTTAGGTCATTTTTAACCTGTCTAAAACGTTTATTTTTCTTATTAAGAGTTTGTATCTTTTGTAAGAAGTTTAAGCGAGCCAAATATAATACTTCCTCATTTTCAATTTCTTGAGGATCGCTACTATACTTTTCTCGTAATATTTCCTTTGCTTCAAGCCATTCAGCTAAAGTCAAGCCTTTAGTTGCGTCAGGATAAATGGAGTCGGCCTGAATTAGATTATTGTTATTAAAAGGATCTTGTATGTAAATGCTACTTAAATCCAGTTGATCGACATAGATAGTAACTTTCTCTTTAAAACGATAATTTAATGTTGCAAGGGCTTGAGATTTATATCTTAGACCTTTCAAGTTTATTTGACCTTTGTTGATTCTATATCGAAAAACGGTTCGACATTTTCTTTCAATTTCTAATTCAGGTATTGTTAAAACTGGGAATATTTTTGAAGCTTCTATCCACATTTTTTCTGGTCGCTGATTTGTAACAGAGTGAACTCTTTTATGATAAATATTCTCAATCCATTCATTTAGTAAGTCTCTTAATACTTCTAACGTATAACATGCATTCTCGGTAGAGTCATAATCCCCTCGATGTAGTGGTGATGAATATGTGGTACCTTTAAGTTTATGGATAATATTTTCATTTAATGTTTTAAAAAAGCTTTCAATATGCGCTTTATGATTTGGTGAGTAGGGTTGCGATTCTGATTTTGTGATATTAAAATTATTACAAAAATTAGCTAAAGCATTATTATTAAATTCACAACCATTATCAGGAATTATTATTGAAGGTAAACCTCCCATCTGATCGTGATGTGGTCTCATCAACATGTTTTTAAGTGCTAATAATGTTTTTGTTGCAGATGGTGGTAGCATACATAAATGCCACCCAACAACTGCTCTAGTATAAATATCTATGATGATACAAAGTTGTGGTCTACCAATTACATTTCCACTTTTATCAACAATGATACAATCAATTTCATGCGTATCAATTTGAACTATCGCAAGTAAACCTGGGGAATTTAAGCTTTGACCTGAAGCTTTAAAAATCTTATTTGCCTCTCTTTTACCTTTTTTATTTCTAACCGAAAGATATGGGTCGAGTCTTTCAAAACGTCTATATATGGTCCGTTTTGATGGTATATTGGTGTTTAGATTGATGGATAATATTCGATTTTTGATAGTTAAATAAGCATCATTTGGACTAAAATTTTCCCTCTCTTTTATGAATTCTAGAATGACTTCATTAATAATGTTTTCAACTTGAATTGGGAATCTTAAACTTTTATTTCCTCCTATTTCTTTATAAAAACAATTGAATGAATTAGCATCATCTCGATACTTTTTAATATATCTTGCTAAAGTACTCGCAGATATTTTTCTCAGATTTGGATTTTCTTTCATTACTTTTAAGATTGAATTTTCTAGTTTTTGGGGGTGCATGGAACTTTATTACTAAAAATATAACTGAGATACTTTGAAATTTCTTCAATTTTTAGAGCTTGATTTTTATAGGTCTGGGGAATACTTAAAATAGTTAGTTTTATATCTCCACTTAGAATTTTATTTATTAAATTATGTTCTGTTATGAAATGCATACTCCCATTAATAAAGTTTGCATATCGAATAACTCCATTTTCTATATAGCAT
>NZ_JBIUCS010000042.1:0-16202 GCF_044538485.1 Acinetobacter sp. ABJ_C5_2
TATTAACCCAGTTAATACCATATTGATTAGATATTAAATCACGGATTAAGATTTTTAATTCATCTGAAACTTTTAAGCTTAAACCGGAAACTGCAATATTTATGCAATAACTATCCATAGTATCATTTTAAATTTTTATTAATTAATATAATGATTGTTTATGTGCTCTTCATAATTAAATAAAGAGCACACAGTAAATCAATTAGCTAAAGTCGAGCTCTTTTTCAAATGATTTCAACTCATGACGAGCCATGGCTAAATTCGATTTGGTACGATCAAGCACTAAATAAAGGAATAAATTGTTATTACTTTCTAAAGGACGAATTAAGTGGTAAGCCTTACCTAGTGTAATTAAAATATCCTCAATATTATCATTTAATTTCAAAGCATTAGCGATATTTCGTTTTGCTCGGATGACTTCCGTGTTTCCAGCTGCTGCTAGTTCTAAATCAATTTCCCCACCGCCTTGTGTAGCAAGTGATAATCCACTTTCAGAATCAACAAGTGCAGATGCAATAAAACCATCAATTTCCGTTAAGCTATCTAAAGAAAGTTTAGCCATTTTTTATCTCTCAGGATTATAAAATTATATTTACTACTTTTTATTTAAAAGTAGTTAAAAATCATTATATTTCTGCTCAATTTGAAGTCAATCAAGAAAGAAAAGATTGAAATTGATGTTTAAGGAAATAAGTGACCAAAAATGTCATATTATAAAAAATATAATAAGATTATTTATGCATTATACTTTTAATACTGTGCTCATGTTTGCATTATATATTTTTCATTTTAAATTTAATAATTGTAATAGAATGTTAAAACAATATTTGTTAATAAATTATGTTTATTTAAATAGAAAAAGAGGAACTATGAGTTCCTCTTTTTAAATATTTATAATTAAATTAAACAAGATGCGTATAAAAACAATAGAGGTAGCCCAAAATTGCTAAAGCTACAAGAGGTGCGATAACTTTCGACCATGCAGGAATAAAAGTTTCGATAGATTGTTCTTCAGCATGTAAATCTTCATGATGAGGTTGAGCTTGATGAACCATTTGATTGAACTCCTTCATTGTTGCGTCCAATGATAGCTCTTCTTGTTCAACAGGTTTAGAACCAATTAACTCTGTTAGATGGTTTGTTGACCAAACCCAATCATCAGCCTGACCTGATAGATGTTCCACTTGTCCTAAAATTAATTCTTTTAAGCCATTTTGTCCGAAGCCACCAGTTTCATCAAGTTGATTAAGCTCAGTTAGCTGTAAGGCCAAAATTTCTGAAATACTCTGTTCAAGTTCAGCATTCTTTAAAATCGACTCATTGTGCTTAGAAGTCGTTAAATGGCGTGCTACTTCTTGAATATATAATGGATCGGCAGTTTTGATTTCATTATAAATTTTATTGTCATCTTGACGCCATAAGCTGATTAACTTTCCAAGTGTGAGCACATTCACTTCATCAATCAGCTTATTTTTTTCATGGGCTGGGTATTGATTTAAAAGCTGAGGCTTTTGAATTTTTATTTGCTCAGCAAAGTATTGGACTAAATCAAATGCCATACTTTATTCCTCTAAAATTAATCTAAAATTCTTAATGTTGGCTTTTTCTTAGTTGGTTCAGTTGTTTCTTGTGTTTCAGGTTCTAGCGTATCTTCTACAGGCGCTACATTCGCATATTCTTCTGGGTCAAAGAATAAACCTTGTCCATTCTCGCGTGCATATATACCCAAAACAGCTTGGATTGGGACGTAAATATCTTTTGAAACGCCACCAAAACGTGCTGAGAAAGTGATTGCATCATTGCTAATAAGTAGTTGATGTACAGCATGCGGCACAATGTTTAAAACAATTTGGCCATCTTTGACAAATTGTTGTGGTACATCAGTGTGTGGCTGTGTTGCATCAACAAGTAAATAAGGTGTGAGTTGGTTGTCGCAAATCCATTCATAGATTGCACGAGCAAGATAAGGACGTGTAGGGGTTAACTCAATAGTTTGCTCAGACATATCACACTATTCCATATTTAATTGTTCATTGTAACGGGTTTTCTCTTGGGGCGTCATTGATTTAACAAAAGAAGGACGGCTAAAGATACGTTTACAGTACAAAAATATAGGCCGGCACTGCTGCTTTGGTAAATCAATTCCCATGCTATTAAGCCTTACAAAAATTGGGGCGAGCATACAATCCAAAATTGAAAAATTTTCAGACATAAAATAAGGGAAATGCTGAAATAGAGGGGTAAGAGAAATTAAGGTATCACGTAATTCTTTTTGCGCTTTTTGTTTTTGTTCTACATTTAAAGTATCTGCATGTTTGAGCATATGATCGGCCAACTTAAACCAATCATTTTCAAGACGCCAAATGTATTGCCGTTGTTCAGCACGTGCCATAGGAGCATCAGCGTAAAGCTTGCCTTGACGATATCGGTCATCAAGATATTCAGCAATAATCGGTGCTGAAAATAATTTCAGGTTTTGCTCAAGTAGCATTGGTAATTGGTTATAAGGGTTTAGGCTCGCTAAATCCTCATCTTCGTGATCTGTTACGATCAATTGATATTTAATTTGCTTTTCTGCCAATAAAAAACGGATCCAGTGAGAACGGAAATCATCAGCATGGCTGTAAAGGGTAATTCCCTGAATTGAAGTGTTTTCGACCGACATATCACAAGGTATGGTTGTGTGAATCGGTTAGAATACTAAAAATACGAGTGGAAATCACGGTGGCAAAGATAGAGTTTCATATATTTATCTGTTTCACTCATGCTTAAAATGGATAAGCAATAAAAAAGCCTTGGAATAACCAAGGCTTTTTGTCCGATTCGGTAAACGAATTAACGTTTAGAGAATTGAGGACGTTTACGAGCTTTACGTAAACCAAGTTTCTTACGTTCAACTTCACGAGCATCACGAGTAACGAAACCAGCTTGACGTAGAACAGGTTTTAAAGTTTCGTCAGCAGCGATAAGCGCACGAGTAATACCGTGACGGATCGCGCCAGCTTGACCACCGATACCACCACCTTTAACAGTGATGTAAAGGTCAAACTTTTCAGTAACTTCTAAAAGTTCTAAAGGTTGACGAACAACCATACGAGCAGTTTCACGACCGAAATATTGCTCTAAAGTACGGTTGTTAATAACGAGTTTACCTGTACCAGCTGACAAGAAAACACGTGCAGTTGCGGTCTTACGGCGACCTGTACCATAATTAGTAGCCATGTGCTGTATCCCTTAGATGTCCAAAACTTGTGGCTGTTGAGCAGCATGAGGATGCTCAGTACCAGCGTACACTTTCATTTTTTTGATCATTGCATAACCAAGAGGACCTTTTGGTAACATGCCTTTAACCGCTTTTTCAAGAACAGCTTCAGGTTTGTGAGCAATTAACTTCTCGAAGTTAGTCTCACGGATACCACCAGGGAAACCAGTATGGCGATAATATTTCTTATCAAGTGATTTATTACCAGTCACTTGAATTTGTTCAGCATTAATCACAACGATGTAATCGCCAGTGTCAACGTGAGGAGTATAAGAAGTTTTATGCTTACCGCGTAAACGACGAGCGATTTCAGTCGCAAGGCGACCTAAAGTTTTGCCAGAAGCATCAACAACATACCAGTCATGTTGAACTTCAGCTGGCTTAGCGCTGAGAGTTTTCATTAAACCACTACCTATTATAGTTGGTTTGGACTATGGAATCTGTCCAAACAAAAGGAGCCGAAATTCTAAACGAGATCACCTAAAATCACAAGAATAATTTGATGTAAGTTTTCTTGGTCAATAAGCGGTCTATATTTTTAATGGGGGGATTTAATTTAAAATTAAAAACCACGTTTTTCTAATGTGCTATGTTGAAACTGACCTGAAAAAAAGGGGGAGAAAGGATGTGTCCAAAATTATACAATTTTTTATAGGATGGATGGCAATATTACTTTGCTTGCATCTTATTCTTTTCAATGGATTTTGTCTTTATTATGGTTTTAGTGGTTTGGTTGGTGTGGCTTTGATTAGTCTTTATATGCATGCTACTCCATTACCATATCTATTATATCTATTGGGGGGAATAGGATTTTGCTTTATTAAGCAAGAAAATTCATTGCGAATCAATTGGCTGTGGGGTAAATGGTTAATGATTGTGACATTATTGAGTTTAGTAGCCATAATTGTATCTGAAATTGCTCATACTTTTGGTTGGTTAGAGGCTAGATTCAGTCTCAATCATCGAATCCATAATATATAAATTGAGTTGAATATGAGTCATCCCTTATATATCACTTCCGGTGAGCCTGCTGGTATTGGTCCAGATATTTGTTTAAGTCTGGCGGAACGCGTTGATGAGCGTCCGGTTGTTGTTTTGGCTGACCGAAATTTATTGCAACAACGTGCTCAAAAGCTTGGCTTGGATATCAAGTTTTTAGAGTATAAAGGGCAAACTGAATCATGTTTGCAAGGCGAGCTTTATATAGAGCACGTAGCATTAAAAACAGAAGTCATCGATGGTCAATTAAACCCAGCTAATGCAGCTTATGTATTAGAACAACTACGTCGTTCAGCTGATTATGCGATGTCTGGTAAAAGTGTAGGGGTAGCCACTGCGCCTGTGCAAAAATCGGTCATTAATGATGCAGGTATTTTATTTAGTGGTCATACTGAATATTACCAAGAGTTCGCAGGTGTAGAACGCGTTGTCATGATGCTGGCAACTAAAACCTTGCGGGTTGCTTTAGCGACTACACATTTACCTTTAAGAGATGTAGCAGATGCAATTACCAAACAACGCTTGTATCAAGTAATAGACATCTTGCTTCATGACTTAAAAACTAAGTTTAAAATTACCGATCCAAGGATTTTGGTGTGTGGCTTAAATCCTCATGCGGGTGAAGATGGTTACTTAGGTCGTGAAGAGATTGATACCATTAATCCGGTTCTTGAAACTTACCGCTCTCAAGGTATTAAAATCAGTTTAAGTATGCCAGCAGACACTTTATTTACTCCTGAACATCTTAAAAATGCTGATGCTGTTCTTGCCATGTACCATGATCAAGGCTTACCTGTGCTAAAATCACAAGGTTTTGGTGAAGCAATTAATATCACATTGGGCTTACCGTTTATTCGTACTTCGGTCGATCATGGTACTGCTCTGTCTTTAGCTGGGACAGGTTTGGCAAAAAGCTCAAGTTTAAATGTCGCTGTCGATTTAGCTTTATCGTTGGCAGCGAGTTAAATTTTTCATGTTGGAAATGTTCTATGTATCAAATTAATGCCCTAAACCCGAAAGATGAAGGGCATAAAGCTCGTAAACGTTTTGGTCAAAACTTCTTACATGATCAGCGAGTCATTGCCAAAATTGTACGCTCTGTTAATCCGCGTACAGGCGATAATATTGTTGAAATTGGTCCAGGCTTGGCTGCTTTAACTTCTCCTTTAATTGGAGAGTGTGATGCTTTAACAGTTGTTGAGTTAGACCGTGACTTAGCAGCAGGCCTACCAGAGCGTGTACCACATCCAGAACGTTTAACTATCGTAGAAGCTGATGCATTAAAATACGATTTTAGCCAACTTGTAAAAGATGGTCGTCCATTACGCGTTGTCGGCAATTTGCCTTATAACATTTCTACACCATTACTTTTTCATCTCTTGGAGTTTGGTAGCCAAGTTAAAGATATGCACTTTATGTTGCAAAAAGAAGTGGTGGAACGTATTACTGCCGAACCAAATACAAAAGAATATGGTCGTTTATCGGTAATGATTCAATATTATTGCCAGCCTACATTTTTATTTGAAGTTCCTGCAGGCGCATTTAATCCACCACCAAAAGTAACGAGTGCTGTATTCCGTTTAGTTCCTTATGAACAAAAACCTATTGTCGCGAAAGATGAAAAAGCTTTAGCTCGTTTGGTTGCACACGTATTTACGCAACGTCGTAAAACGCTAAGAAACAGTCTTAAAGGTATGTTGGCAGATGACGGTTTCGAGAAAGCAGGAGTCGACCCAATGGCCCGCCCAGAAACTTTGACGCTTGCTGAGTTTGTAGCTTTAGCAGATCAAATGGTGGCATAAATGACCAAGCGTTATAACTATATCATTGGTGACGTTCAAGGTTGTTTTGAAGCCCTCAAAGCACTCTTAAAAGAAATACGTTTTGATCCTGATCAAGATTTTATTTGGTTTGCTGGTGATTTGGTTGCACGTGGAGAAAACTCTGTAGGTGCACTTCGTTTTATAAAAAAACTAGCCGATCGTGGCGCAGCTGCAACCGTCTTGGGTAATCATGATTTAACACTGGTTGCTTGTGCTCGCGGTCTTAAAGAAATTAAAGAGAAAGATCGTACACAGGATGTTATTGATGCTGTGGATGGTGATGAACTCATCGACTGGTTACGTAAACAGCCATTATGTTTATTTCCAAATGAACAAACTGTGCTAACACATGCTGGTATACCTTGTATTTGGGATGCAAAAAAAACGGCTGCTTTAGCAAAAGAAGTTGAAGCTGTATTAGCACATGATGATCTGTCTGTATTAGATGCTTTTTTAGCTGAAATGTATGGTTCAAAACCAGATCTTTGGACAGATGACTTAACTGGTAATGACCGCCTACGCTGTATTACCAATTATTTAACACGCATGCGTTTAACTAATGCAGAAGGTACTTTGGAATTTAGTTTTAAAGATACTTTAGATGCACCTATGCCAGAAGGTTATTTACCTTGGTTTGAATTTCCTAGTAAAGCTGCACAAACACATCAAGTATTCTTTGGTCATTGGGCTGCTCTAGAAGGCAGAACAATTAGTGAACATATTCAGAACGTAGATGGTGGCTGTGTGTGGGGTAAAAACTTAATTACTTATCGTCTTGAAGACCAGCAAAGTTTTTCAGTAGTTAATCCTGTCATGTAATAAAAAAAAGCCGCATCAGCGGCTTTTTTTCTTTTTTAAGATTTATTCTAGGCGAATCCAGATTTGATTGCGGCCTAAAGCTGAAACTCCAAGATAACCACGCATGTGTAGACGGTTACCATTTGCACTGAGTTTGGCTTTTAATCCGTAAACTTTGCCAGTATTTGGGTCTAGAATTTTCCCACCAGTATAGGTTGTACTATCCACTTGTTTTAAACCAGTCGCGATATCTAAACCTACAATATGCTTATTGGTATAAGGCGCTGGGCAGTTATCACAAATTTCTTTTGGTGTATAACCTGGACGCGGTGTAATTTTTACAACTTTTCCTGAATAAGTACCATTTGCCTCTTTTCGTATTTCTACATGAGCCTTAGGCGTACCAGTTTTATCGTCAATCGTTTGCCACATACCAGTAATATCAGCCGCAAAAGTAGCTGAATTTATCCCCAATAAGAGCAACGCTCCAACAAAAAATTTCCCCATAATCAAAAATCCTTTTAGATTTGAAAAGATCATCTTATTTCGAATTGTTAACTGGTTCAATGTTTATTTGAACTACTTTTTAATCAATGTATTCCAAAAGATAGCATGAATGTGGGTAACCATATGGCTGTAAATACGCCATTTAAAGCCATACCAAATGCAGCATAACGACCCGCAACGGGACCACGTTGCCAAGCTTGAGCAGTTCCGATCGCATGCGCAGCTAAGCCTAGAGCTAAACCTGATGCTCTTTCATCATGAATATGTTTAAGTAAAAATGGTGAAAAGGCTGCACCAATAACTCCAGATAAAATCACAATTAGAGTGACCAATGTTTCTGGGGCATGTAATAAAGTCGCGATATTTAAAGCAATAGGCGTAGTTACTGCGCGTGTCGCAAAAGCCAAAATAGTAGGCTCAGACATATGTAACAAGTAAGCGAGGCCCATAGGTAAAGCAACAGCGCTAATACTTGCAAAAAGTAAAATCCCAATCACCGATTTAAGAGGTAAGTCGTCATAACGCATTGCAGCCAACGGTATCGCTAAAGCAACGGTGACATATCCTAATAGGTGGCTGAATAAATCGTTTACGTAAAGTCGGTATTCTTCATAAGGAACTTTCAAGATTGATAATAAACCAATCACAATGAACATACCGAAAACTAAGAGAGGTACTTGAGGGAAACGGCGGTTTAAAGGTTTTGCACAAAGATAGCCAACTAGAGTGATCAAAAATCCATATAAAATCATAAACATTTTATTCTCCTTATAACCAATGTTTTGCCATTTTTGCATAGACCCACAGAGGGATAAGGGTGCTCACCACTAGTACAAAGAGAAATAAAGGAATTTCTTTGCCCATATGCACCAGCATAATTAACGAGCCTGCACAAATGGGTAAAAAAGCAAAACCACTTTCTTTCATAATTTTATTGTTGGTGTCGACGAGTCTTAATGGGATTTTTTTAAATTTACGCCAAATGAGTAAAATGATGAGCAAACTAATTAAGCCCACTAAGTTTCCTAATTCTGGATGACCAAAAGCACGCATAACGACGACTGAGCCTTCACGAAAACCGATAATAAGTAGAAAAGTTCCTACCCATGCTGCCCAATCTATACTTTTGATCTTATCCATATTTTTTATCTCTAAAAGTGTACTTATCAAGTTTTAACTGATCTAGTGCTTGATTTCAAACTCTTCCAGTGGTCGTTTAAACTGACTCGCTCGTTCACCTAATATCTCGTCGATAGGTAATTTGGCTTGACGAATTAACTGCTCAAGCTTATGTGGCGCAATTCGTATATCAATATGTAATAGCCCTTCATCATCATAATGTTCAGATTCGATAACATTTAAGGCATAAAGCTGGGTACGCAATTTGCCATAAGCAGGTTTTAGTATTAATGAGAATTGTTGAAGTTGTCCCATTAAACATTCTTGTACTGCTTGACGTAGCAAATCTAAACCTAAACCTGAATGTGCAGATACATAAACGCGATCAGGAACATGAGGTTCTGAATAAATAATTTTAGCCTCTTCACCACTTAAATCGATTTTGTTGTAAACCCGAAGAACAGGGGCATCGGCTCCAATTTCCTTCAATACCCCTTCAACAGCTTCAATCTGATCAAGCATGTCATGGCTACTGCTATCAATCACATGTAAGAGTAGTGTGGCTTCAAGCGTTTCTTCTAACGTTGCTTTAAATGACTCAACTAAGTCATGTTGTAGGTTTCGTACGAACCCTACGGTGTCTGCGAGCACTACAGTACCAATACCATCCCATTCTAAACGACGTAAGGTTGGGTCAAGTGTTGCAAATAGTTGATCGGCTGCATACACATCACTTTTTGCCAAAATATTAAATAAAGTAGATTTGCCCGCGTTGGTATAACCAACTAAAGATACGGTGGGGATCGAAGCTTTTTGTCTTGCTGCTCGTCCTTGTATACGAGTTTGATGAACTTTATCTAACTTATCTTTTAACTGTGTAATTCGCACACGAATGAGACGACGGTCTGTTTCGAGTTGTGTTTCACCGGGACCTCGTAAGCCAATACCACCTTTTTGTTGTTCAAAGTCAGCAGACCAACCACGAATCAAGCGAGTTGATAAATGTTTAAGCTGAGCAAGTTCAACTTGTAATTTACCTTCATGGGTGCGGGCACGTAACGCAAAAATATCTAAAATTAAACCAGTACGGTCAATGACCCGACATTTTAATATTTTTTCCAAATTACGTTCTTGAGCGGGTGATAACGCATGGTCAAAAATAACCAGTCCAGCTTCTAATTCTTGGACTTTCTCTGCTATTTCATCGACTTTACCTGAACCAATAAAAAATTTAGGATTTGGCTTATTACGTTGCACTTTAACGTGCTCAAGAATATCCGCACCAGCAGACTGTGCAAGTAGAGCAAACTCTTCGGCATCCAGATCATCTAATAATTGTACAGACACACTCACCAATATTGTGCGTTCACCGCCTTGATGCCGATCAACAAATTCCACGTGGCTATAAATCCTGAAAAGGGTAAAACTTTATTCTAGAGGAAACTTGAGTAAAAGGGGAAAGGGTTTACTCTTATCCTTTAGATTATCTACATGCATTTTATTTTTTATTTGCTTCTATCCCATAGCGATGCAAGTTTATTCCGAAACGTATAGAATGGCTCAAGATGGGTATAACAATGATTGATCGTTAGTGAAATTTTATGACTCAAACGCAAAGTATAGTGAATTCAACGTTAAAGAAATTTTCAAAAATAGGTTTATACGGAAAAAAAGTTACTTCAGCGACAGCGGCAATCAGTGAAGGTTTTTACTTAGTTTATCGTCATAGACTTTATAAAGATCCAAATAACCCTGTTAACACTCGATATGTCCAATATTTCTGCCGCCGTTTATGTCAAGTTTTTAACCTTGAAGTTCAAGTGCATGGCACTATCCCTAGAGAACCAGCTTTATGGGTGAGTAATCATATTTCTTGGCTCGATATTGCAGTTTTAGGTTCAGGCGCACGTGTTTTCTTTTTGGCTAAAGCGGAAATAGAAAATTGGCCTATTCTTGGGAACTTAGCAAAAGGCGGTGGTACCTTATTTATTAAGCGTGGGTCTGGTGACTCTATTAAAATTCGAGAGCAAATTACCGAATTTTTAAAACAAAATATTCCAGTTTTATTCTTCCCTGAAGCGACTACTACAGATGGTCATTCTGTTAAGAAAGTTCATGGCCGTTTACTTGGAGCTGCTATTGAAGCAAAGCGTCCAGTACAGGTATGTTTAATCTGTTATGTAAACCGTCATGGCGAATTAGATACAGTTGCACCATTTATTGGTGAGATGTCGTTTGTTGAGCATATTCAGCGTGTGCTAGAAATGCCGAAAGTAACAGCTCATTTATTAACATTGCCTCCTATCTCGGTAGAAGGGCACGATGTAAAAAGTCTAACTCAAGAAGTTCAACAAAAAATGGTAGAAGGTTTGGCTCAATTACATCAAAAAGTACTTAAGCCAAAAAGTTAATTACATAAATCCTTCAAGAGGTAGCCATGAAAGAAACTTCATGCCTGCCTTTTGCCACCATTTCATCTCTGGTTCTTTTTTATAAATTACAGGGCCGTTTGACGTTTCTTGTTGCCAATAAATATTATTATTCGAGTCGAGTTTTAACTTATAAGCATACTTATTTAAATTTTCATCCATCGTATGGTGAATTGTTTTAGCGAGTGCTGGACTATCTAAAATTACACCAATTTCAGTATTTAAATAGGCTGAACGTGGGTCAAAGTTGAATGATCCAATAAAAACCTGTTCATCTAAAGCCATGAGCTTGGTGTGTAAACTTGAGCGGCTTAAACCTTTCATATTTACTTTTGCTTTAGTCGCTAACTCATCCGTATTTTTATTTAGATTACGTTTATCTGGAGTCGGTAAAAACTCATAGAGTTGTACACCGTTTTTCAAAAGTTCTTTTCGGTATCGACCATAAAATGCATGAACCACCGCAACGTCATTGGCTTTAAATGAATTTGTTAAAACTCGTACTTCTACACCTTCTTTGGCAAGTGAACTTAAAATTTTAGCGCCTTGCTTTTCCGGAATAAAATAAGCAGAAATCAAATCAACATTACTTTCTGGCTTTTCCAAATGATTAATTAATTGGAAATTTAAATGCTCTTCTTTTTTTGCTTTTGACTTAATTTTATCTGGAGAGTCTTTCACAACCTCCGCCTTAACCCAGTCAAATTGAATGTTATGGTCTAGCCATTTATCAAAAGCATGCGATCTAGAAGTTAAATCCAGGAAGTTTTGAACAGTTGCTTGTTGATAGTGAGCATCGAGTTGTTCTTTTAGACTTTCATAACGTAAACGGTGATACTGAGCACTGACAATACTCTGCACCGAATAAGCATATTCATGATTCCAGTAATCATCAAAAGAATTTACGATGTCATCAACAGCCGCACCGACTAACATGACATCAACGTCAGAAAATTGATAATTATCACTAACATTATAATACTGATTGGTCATATTACGCCCGCCAATCAGCGCAACCTGATTGTCAGCAATAAAACTTTTATTATGCATACGACGATTGATACGCTTTAAATCTAAAATCATATCCATCGCACGGTATTGGCGAAAACGGTAAGGGTTAAATAATTTAACTTCAATATTTTTATGCTGAGAAAGGGCAAGTAAAACCCCTTCCATCTTTTTAGCATTATTATCGTCAATTAATAAACGTACTTTCACGCCACGATCGGCAGCACGAATAATGGCATGCAAGGCCAAGGCGCCAATTTTGTCATTATCCCAAATATAGTACTGTAAATCTAAAGTCTTTTCGGCCTTATCAATCAGTCTCAAACGAGCTGCCAAAGCCTCCAAAGGGTCATTTAAAACGTGATAACCCGTTAAATTGGGGTTTTGCTCACGTAATGGCGTAATAATTTTCGCAAGCGAAGTTTGAGATGTATCGATATCACGCGCGTATTGAACGGGTTCAACACGATGTTTGGGTAAGGTGCTACAACCTGTCAAAGTCACAGCAAAACTTGAACAGACAATTAGGGAAGCTTTGATCAAAAAGCCTTTAGCCTGTTGATGAGTTTGAAGCTGTTTGGAATGAAAGGTTTGTGCCATAATCAATACATGCGATAAGGTGAGCTAGAGTATAATTCGTGCATATTGAAAGATAAATATTGAATTTGATTACTAGCAATCAATATAAAATAAGTCGAGAGTCGTAATGTGGAACCCAAATTCAATCATTTTTTGTTTTTACTTTATTTTTTCAATACTTGCCTTATGGGGGGTTGTTGAAGCTTGGGTTCATCAATCACGTACCGAAACGATTCATCCGTTTAAAGCTTTTGTTCACTTACTTGCCTTTTATCTATCTTATCTTCTTATTCCACTTTGGTTCTTTAATTTATATGCAGGTTGGGTGGGATATTACTCCATTCATCAAACCATTTTTATCTTCTTATTAAGTGGTATTCTCATTTATGCACGTTTTATAGAACCGCATATGGTACGTGTTGATATTCATCAATATCGTTTAAATCCAGATCGCCGTTTTAATAAGCCTGTAAAAGTTGCTTTAATTGCTGATTTACATATAGGTTTATTTTCTGGGCACGAACGCCAACTTAAAATCATTGTAAAAAAACTCAATGAACAACAGCCAGACTTGGTGGTTGTAGCAGGAGACTGGACTTATGAACCGGAAGATAAGTTAGTTCAAGAATTGGCTGTACTCAAAGATATTCAAGCTCCAGTCTATTCGGTTCCTGGAAACCACGATGAGCAATATCCTGGGCCTCCTATCCAACAACTATTAAAAGATGCACTCCACTACAATGAAGTGATGGACATTGAAGGGAAAATTGTTGAGTTTGATGAGTTCCGTTTAATTGGTATTGGTGATCTATGGGCTGGCAAAACAGATATGCGTTCAATGCCAGACTTACCTCAAGATAAACCGTGGTTAATTCTGTCCCATAACCCCGATACTGTAGATATGGTTCCCAAACTACCTAATCGCCCTTTAATGTTATCAGGGCATACTCATGGGGGACAGGTCGAGCTTCCTTGGGTGACCAACTATATTATGAAAAAGGTATCAATTTTAGGTCATAAACGTGGCTTTTATTCGCATGAACATGCAGACGTATTTGTTACTGTTGGAACCGGTATGGTTGGTATCCCCCTAAGATTTCGTGTACCACCGACCATTGATATTATTGAACTTGTATAAAATAAAAAAAGCCAATCATAAAGATTGGCTTTTTTATAATTAGAAAATTAAGGAATAATGACGATTGCAACACGACGGTTGATTGCTCGATTTTCATTAGTTGTATTTGGTACATATGGTTGAGTTGAACCGCGCCCAATAACGTAAATATTTTCCTTTTTAAATCCACGAGTCAAGAAGAGGTCTGCAACACTTTGCGCGCGTTCTTCTGATAACTTCTGGTTGTACTCAGGATTACCTACATCGTCAGTATGACCAACAATTTTTAATTTATTCAAATCATATTTATTTAATTGATTTGCTAAGCGTACTAGCTCTGCTTCATGACTTTGTTTTAATGTTGCATCATTAAAATCAAATAATAAGCGTTCTGGTAAACCTAGAGTCCAGCCTTCATTAGTCAGAACAAACCCCTCTTTTTTTAGCATTTTTACTTGGCGGTATTTCAAAGGACCAAAACTCAAGCAGCCTGCAAGAGCAATGCACAGCAATGCAATAAAGGAGAGTTTTAAAGATCTTGTATTCATAGATTAGCCTAAATTTAATTCTCTGGTTTATAAATAAACCAATGTTGCTCAGAAGTCTTAGCCTTATACATCGCTTGATCTGCTTGCATAATGAAATCTTCTGGACTAGACGCAAATTGGGATAAAGCAATCCCTACACTAAAACTGAAATAAATCGTTTGATCATTTAGATGCAAAGGTTCTTTACAGCTTTCGAGTAAATTTTCAGCAATAGATATTAAATGATCAGCATGCGTAATGGAATGCAAAATGACCGCAAATTCATCGCCACCTAGACGGGCAATAAAATCTTGATGTCGTAAACGTGTTTGTAATCTTTTTGCCATCTCTTTTAAGACTTCATCACCAGCTAAATGACCGAACTGATCGTTAATTGATTTGAAGTTATTGTTATCTATGAATAATAGGGCCGACTTGTTGTCAAAATCCTTATCTTCAAACATATCTAACAATATTTGATAAAAATAATGTCTATTCGGTAAAAGGGTGAGTTGGTCATGATGAGCTTGAAACGATAATTTACGATTTTCCTTTTGTAGCTGATTATCCCAAATCTGAATTTCTTCAAGTAACTCATTAAAAACGGTATTTAAATCTTGAAACTCTTTAATCCGGTTATACGGAAAACGAAGATTATAAGCTTTCTGTTCACTTACGATCTGGGCAATATTTGTGAGTGGATAAATCGCTTGCATAATTTGACGATAAGTCAAATTCACTGACCACAGCAAAGCACAAACGATAAATAACATCGCAAATGCAAGACCGACCATAATCATCTTTAAAAATTGCAATATTTTTTCAGAGCTACCAAAAAGCGTTAACTCACCTACATTCTGTTGGTGATGATAAATCGTTAAATGTACAGGCTCATTTAAAAACCAATGATCAAACCATCCTTCTAAAACAGAAGTTTGACTCGATAACTTAAAACTTTGCGCAATTAAATGATGTTCAGAATCATAAATATGAATCGCGCGGATAGAGTGATCATTTGTATATTCATTTAAGATCTGTTCTATCGTAATTTTATCGTTAAATACTACAGCAGGCTGAATACGCTCCAGAAGTGTATGGCTGAGTAACTGCAAATTCTGCTTTGCATAAGTTTCCATAGTAAAAACGGAAATTGATACAAACGTAAAAGAGCAAATAAAAAAAGTAATAGCAAAAATAGTAAATTGAGATTTTCTAAAAAGTGCGTGTAGAGAAGTTGACTGATACAACTTAGATATCATAGCCATTACTCCGCATTCTTAGCCAAGAGTAATACCCTTGGATCAATATGGACCTTGGAATGGCTTAATGCATCTAAGTTAACTTTAAAAGTTGTGTAATTATTTTGGTCATATAAACAAAAGATACTACCAACTTCACATTCTGGATTATTAATACTTAAAGAAAGCAAAGAACGATATGGATAATTCTGAATTAAATTTTGTTGTTGTTGAGGGGAAGTTGTAGAGAAATAAACAGCTTGGCAATGAGACTTTGGAAAATCTTTAGCATTAACTGTCTGTACACGATAGTTATAAGATAATTGCTGAATATAAGACTGAAAAGTAGACGTAATTGAAGCATTATCAATTACACAAAGAGTAGGGGTGCTTACATTCTCCCATTTGCTATAACTTAAAATAGATAAGGTCAGCACATAGAAGTTATGTTTTGAATTGGCATACGCAGGCCCGCTCGTAGCAAACACTACAAGTATGCAGAATAATACTTTCTTAGCGGAGTGCCACATGGTGAGTTAATGCCAAATCAATTGCACGAATAATCTATTCTACATGAAGTTGATTAACTAAAAAAAGTTTAATATCTCATCTAATTTACACCAAAAAGCCTAAAAATTGACCGGTTGAATGATAAAATATGAGAAAGGGCTTGCAACTGGATCTTAATGGTCTATAATGCACATCCATCGGCGGTGATGCAGATAGAAACTTGTTGAAAAACAGTTACTTAGAATTGAGTTGGTTGCTTTGAGTAATGAATTTGATGTTAAGTTGG
>NZ_JBIUCS010000043.1:0-15763 GCF_044538485.1 Acinetobacter sp. ABJ_C5_2
CTTTTATATTATTTTTTTCAATACTTTTTTTTAACATCATTATAAAATCATTTTTATTAAAAACTGTTGTTTTAGCTAAAAATGTTTCAAAACAAAATCTTTCAAACACCCTTTCCAACTGAATTTGATTTAAAGTTGAAAATGATTTTCTCTTTTCAATTCCTTTTGATCTATCATGCGTGAAAGTAACAACGTCGAAAATATTCTTATAAAAATCTACTACATGATTTGGTACTGAAAAACCAACAGTATATTGTTTAATAAAAAGAACAACCATTAGAGGAGTTTTCAAAACATGTCTAACCTCATGCGTTGATTTAGTTATTGCTTCAATTAAAAAATTTTTATTATCCTTATCTTTTACTAATTTTTTTATCAACCCCACTTGTTCATCATGATCATAGGGTTGTAAATCTATCACATTAAAATACTGACTATTAATAATTAATGTATCTGGACGAGAACTAACTATAACAGTTAATTTTCTATAATTTTGACATAAATCATTTATATCTTTATAAGCAAATTGTACTAAATCTGAGTCAATCTCATCAAAAGCATCTAAAAAAATAGAAACTTTCCCGCTTTGTAGAACTAAATTAAAAATATCCTCACTATCACCTATCCAGATAGCTAAATATTCTTTAATTAAATCTTTGACGCTTTTATTTTTTGATACATTTTTTAATTCAATAAATATTGGAATACGTTGAGTGGTTACTATATCTTTAATTGCTAGAAAACGCATGAAAATAGATTTCCCTTGACCAACTGTCCCCCTAAAAATTAAGTTTTTATTACTTATGTCCGTTATTGAACTAATTTCATTAAGATTTTCGATTGTAAAGTCACTTTGTTCAAGATATGTCAATTTAGGTTTTTGAAAAAAATCGAAAAGGTTGACAGGTTTCTCAGCGCCAGAAAATAATGTTTTCACCAACATTAGTTTTTCAAGTGATGCCATCAAATCATCATTGCTATCCGTAAGCTTCTTCAAAGCTTGATAGCCTTTTATTTTATTTTTTGCTAAATCAGTTACATCTTTAACCGTTTGCGAAGTTATTGCTCTAATTGTCGCTGCTGCTATTATCTCTGACATTTTTTATCTTTAGTAGGAAAAATTATATTATAAAAACAATCAAATATTTGTCTACGAAATTTGATTCAATCATATTTAATTTTCAGGTGTAAAAATTAGACGAAAACTATGTTACTTCTTCTTATCTAACCATTTTAAACGGTGTTGCTTTTCAGCCTGAACCATCTCCAAAGCAAGTAGGTTGCTAACTCAGGATCCTAAGAAAGCTTTTGAGCGAAGGTATGAATCTGTTTGTCACTCAAATAGCACCATGCGCTTTTTAAATACTAAAACCCACTCATTGAGTGGGCTTTTTATTACTAACCGTTTTGCCTGAGATGGTCTTGGAACTCTTGGTCGTGTATTTTGTCATAATTAACAGGGTCGTAAACGCATCCAGTTAAAACAACAATTACAGCAAGTACAGCCAACCAACTTTTTCATTGAGACAGCTTTCCTTTTAACGCAAAAGATTTGCTTTAAGTATACTCCTCAGTAATCATCTTGATTGAACATAATTAAGCCAAACAATTGTTATTTTTAAATTATTGCCGTGCTTTAGCATGTGAATTAGTTTTTTAGCAAAATCAAATCAAGGAAGTTATACAAAACTTAAACCTCAGTCGCTAAATACCAATTTTTCCAAGAACTGGTTCCTCTCGTTTCAAGTGGTACCGTTGGAATCAGTTTTTCTTTTAATATTTCTGTTTGCTTAACAGCTTTAGCAAGTCTTGCTTTGACTGAATGAATACATTCACGATCACCAAATTCGCAGCGATCTAAAGTTGTACCGCCACAAGGGCCGTTGGCTAAACCTTTTGGACACGTTTCAGGGCAAATGTATAAAGTATCGCTTAGGCGGCACTGACCACAGCTTTCACAGCCCACTAGGCTATGTTTACTCAGCACTTCCGTTTTAAGTAAGAGTTTGGCGATCAAAGCATTTTCCCAAAAAGATGCTTTGAAAATAAAACGTCCGACGCCTTTAGCGATTTTTGATCCAAACATTGCTTCATGCATAACATGTAGCTGGCGATATTTAATTAATTGTTTAGACGTTGGCTGAAGCGAAAACCGAGCAATTTCAGGTGAAAACTCTTTGCCTGATGTGACTTGCCAAAGTGAATTCCAAAGCTCTTCTAAAGCTTTAAGCTCCAAATGTCTGTATTGCTCAATATAGCTTTCAAGCAACATTTGCTCTTCTGGCTTATGGCAGGCAGATAAGTGAATTCCTGCATACCCTAAGTGTTTACATATCAAAATCTGTAAAGCACAGCGTAAATAAACGCGGTCCGTATGCCCTGCCTGTTTTTCATCTGCCAAGACTTTTAGCATGTGTGGAGTAATTACAATACCAGCAACTTTATGCTTCACCATAAAATTGGCACGGCCTAAAGTTAGTGGCATGACGCAAGCCAGTATTTGCTGTGAATAATTGTTCTTGGTTAAAAATGATTTGGCTTGCTTTAAGGCTTCAATGTCATAGCCCAATTGAGTAATGATAAAGTCAGCGCCTGCTTTAATTTTCTTATGTAGTTTTAAATACTGTGCGTCACGCTCAGCTTCAACATATTTAAATGGGTTAAAAGCAACCCCAATACGGAACCCGCCATGTTGCTTGGCAGCCATTACGGCGTTTACCGACTCTAGGTATCTACTACGAGGCTGCCCATCTCGACCATTATGGTGTTCTTTGAGTTTATCGCCTGTAAGCAATAACAAGTTTTGAATATTGGCTGCTTGAGCTTGTTCTAAAAATTGCTCAAAGTCTTGTATGTCCCGAGCCTTACCTGAAAAGTGTAAGACTTTATCGATTGAGTCTGGGTAACTTTTGCTGGCTTCAAGTGGCGCGATATCATGATCTGAATGTACGCGATCTGCCAATGTCATTGCAGCCGGATATCCTGCAAACTCATGTTTCACAGGATAAATTTCATGCAGTGAAGTGAGATATTCCACCAACACAAAAAACTGATTTTGTTGGAAGCAGGGAGAAACGTGTGGCATAGGCAAAGCGCTGATCAAAACATGACATCAATCATAAGCGCGGCATTATAAATCAAAGTGCATCAAGATGCGCTAGTCAGAAAGCTCATTGTTTTACTCATCTTCACCCTCTTTATTTCTGGGTAATTCGAGTGAGCGTGGGAATATAAAATCGAAAGAATCGAGTGCATAGCGGTAAAGCTGAGCTGGCCGTTTGCCCACAATTTTACTGTGGTTGGTTTCTTCAACTGCGCCCGCTTCTATCATACGGCGTCTAAATGCTTTTTTATCTAAAGATTGCCCAAGAATAATTTCATAAATGGTTTGTAGTTCAGTCAGCGTAAATAATTCAGGCATGAGACTAGCTGGCAATGCAGTATAGCGAGTTTTATTGGTTAAACGCTCTAAAGCTAAGCTGAGCAGTTCATTATGATCAAACGCCAACGTTAAATCTTGTGCTTTTGTCACTGGCACCCATTCGCTGTATTCAGCCAAAGCTTGGTGTTCGTAAGCGTTAAAATCAATTAAAGCAAAATATAAAATGGTCACTGCCCAGCCACGCGGGTCACGTTTAGCATTACCTACAGAGGCGACTTGTTCCAAGTAAGGTGAAGCAATCCCTGTTTTTTCGACCAGCTTACGATAAGCCGTGGCCATCAAGTCTTGATCATGGGTTAAATCGGCAAAACCACCCGGTAAAGCCCATTGGTGTTTAGCTGGAAAGTTTGGTCGCTTAATGAGTAATACCTGCAACTGACCATTAAAAACCGAGAAAATAGCCATATCGACCGTGAGTAAAGGTGCGTCATAATCTCGGCGATCATAACTGGCAAGGAATTCTTGTTCAGTTTGAATAGTCACGTTCAGCCTCTCAATAAAAATGATGAGCCGATACTCATGCAACGGCTCATCTAAACTCAGTTATGCGATGGATAAACGCTCACGTATTTGATCCAAAGTACACTCATATTGAAGTTTACCATTTTCAAAGACTGTTTTAAGTGCTCCACCTTGTTCTTGTTCGGCTGTTTGCTCATCAAACAAGGTAAAACCATTTTCACTTTCTTCAATGCGTAATAGACCTTTCGCAGATTTTTTCACACCTGAGTCAGTAATCGGGTCTTTAAACAACTCTCGGCCTACTCCATTTACCTGACCCCAAGTTGCTTTCACAGCAAACCCAAAGGTATCCCGTGTTAAATAGTTATAGGTAAAGCTGCCTATACCAAACACCAAGTTGTTTGAAGCAAAACCTTTGGCTTCTAGCCCTTCTAAAATACGCTGTGCGCGGTCTAAGGTAATTGAGTCACCGTAAATTAAACCGACACGTTCATTAAGCACTTTATAGCCTTGCTCTGTGGTTGTACCGCCAAACACGTCCCATAAACATTCAACTGCACCTTTGTACGCTGGGCTGCCAAATTTGGCATCTGGGTCACCACAAATAATTTTTACAGGGTCACCAGAGTCTGGACGGAAAACCAATTTAGCTAAGCCTAAAGCATTCGGTTGTCTTGCCAAAATTTCAGGTTTTAAAGCCACCGTAAATTCTGTAATGACTCGCCAAAAGTCCCAAGTATCAGATACAATACTGACAACACCCGATGGATAAAGCTCACAGATTAAACGCTTAAATGTTTCTAGCTCACTGTCTTCTGTACCCATACACATCACACTGTGTTCGGTCGCTGGTACAGATACCCCAATTACACCTGTGGCATTGTAATATTCTTCTGCATAGTCAATTGAAGCAACCGAGTCTGTTCCAATAAAACTGGTTAAGTGGCCCACACCAGATTGCGCCGCATCATAAATTCCGCTCATACCACGGCTACTAAAATCGTGTCCTTGCACAGGTACAAAATCGAGTGGTGCACCAGTTTTTACGGCATATTGTGTTAATAAACGTTTGTACTCGTAGGCAATTGTGGCCGTAGTACAGCTTTTCCAAAGCTCAGCACTTAACACCGTTTCAATATAGTTAGTTAACCAAAAGAAACGCGGGTCGGTATTAATTACGGTGAGCACAGGTACGCGCATATTGACGCGACTACCTTCTGGCAATGCTTTAATACGTAATGGTAAATAGCCCAAGTCGTGTAATGCTTCAATGTGATCGACTGGTACTGCGCCTTCACCTAGTGAACTATCCATACGGCGTTTATATGTAGCCACTACTTTGTCTTTAGGTTGTTTAAAAAAGCCTTCATTCCATGTATCGATTAAAAAATGTTTAATAAAACCCTGAAGACCAAAGAACACAACTTTATCGTCGAAGTCAGGCAACATTTTAGCGAGTCGAGATGAACGCGGCGTAAAGTTTGCGTACACGTACTCTGTACCTGCCGGATACTGACGTCTGTGATCGGCTTTATAAAAATCGATAGCGTTTAATGGATTCAATTTAATAGTCATCTTTGTTCTCTTTATTTTGCTGCAAAAGCAATTACTGAAATTTTGTCTGATGGTTGTTGTGGAAAGCTGTCTGAGGTAAACAGTTGGTCAAGCAATCCATCAAAAACCTCTATTCCTTTACTGAAAATACCGTGGGTCACATATAGAACGACCTTATGGCAATTGAGACGACGGAGTTCTTTGGCAATACCAATAAAAGTCGCACCGCCATCACAAATGTCATCGGTAATGACCGCTGTTAATCCTGATAAATCAGTCGCATGTACATGTGTACCTAAAATTTTGCCAGTTACAGGGTCACGTTTTTTATCACACTGAATAATAGTGATGGGTTGTTTACGCTCGCCATTAAAAGCATCTGCAACCATTTTTGTGCGTGCTTTTGCACCTTTGTCTGGGCAAACCAGTACTGTTTTTTCATCTTTTAATAATGTGCTCAGCGCTTCACTCTTTGCGATGATGTCGACTGAACTGACATTTATAACTTCACTAAAAGAAGTATTGGCAGCGAGTAAGGCTGTTGTTACTTCACTATGGCAGTCCCAAACAGTCACCTTGCCTTGTTTACCCGCTTTTTTGTCTGCATTGATGTTGAGTAGCTTCGTCATCACATCAAGTGAAAATGCTTGGCCTACTGCACAAATACGATCCTGACGTGCGTATGGAAAATACGGAATTTCTAGGTCAACGGTTAAACCCTGATTCAGCAATATATTTTCAAGTAACAAATAGTCCATCACATCGTGACTTGAGGTCATTTTGGCGCGAACCAATACGTTGCCAGATAATGAACCTAACGTTGTTTCATCAATTTGAACATGACGCTCGCCACCAGAAAACTGCGTGAATTTCACTGGAATTTCATTTCTTGCCGCATCTAAAAGCTGGATAGCCATATCATCCCCTTTTTGTCTGATGACCTTCAATGAATATATAGTGGCACAAAGCCACTATATATTGCAAGTCTAATTTTTAAACTTTTTTCAAAGCCCGCTGAATGACACTTGATGTGAGATTTTTGACACATATTTCGAGATTGTTTCAAAATCACTAGACAAAACTTAAAGAAAACAACAGCTGTAATTTTTTCAAAAAGAATCTAAAATGTAAGCTATTTCTTATCAAAAAATATATCTAACGTTTAACAAGAATTTTAAGTATGAAATTTTTTACACGATCAGAAGCCCGCTCTGCGGCAAGTAGAGCTCAAGCCAAAACTAGATATGTCTCGCTAGAATCAGTGCTTATTGAAGGTATCAAAAACCAAGAAAGACAAAATAGTTTTGATATATTTTTATCTCATGCAGTTAAAGATGCAGATTTAATACTAGGTGTTAAAACTCTATTAGAAGAAAGTGGTTTTACAGTATATGTTGATTGGATTATTGATCCCTTATTAGAAAGAGATAAGGTTAATGCAATTACAGCAGATATATTAAGAAAAAGAATGAGGCAATGTAAGTCATTAATTTATATCCATACATTTAGCTCAAAAGAATCTAAATGGATGCCTTGGGAACTCGGGTATTTTGATGGATTTCGTCCTGAAAAAGTTAGTGTTCTTCCGTTAACTTTTGAAGAAAATGAAGAATTTAAGGGACAAGAGTATTTAGAGCTTTATCCAACAATTACTAAAAGTGAATACTTTAACGAACTCAAATATGCATGGGTAAAGGGAAAAAGATTACCAGATTTTATTAATTAACAAGAAAACTGTTAGATTGCCATATAGCAATCTAACATATCTAATTATGCAATTTTTTTTACACCTTTTAGAATCAAATGAATAACTTCATCAATAAATGGTGTTTTCATTAATTTTCTATAATCAACTACAGATAGCCCAGCCAATGATGCCAAATGATCAATATCTATACTTTTAATCTTAGCAATAATATCAAAATAGTTGATTTCATAACCTTGTTGTGACAAATAATCTATTAATTCATCATAACCTTCATTATTTGATAACTGCCAATCTAATGTCAAAGTTTCAGGTATAGTATCCCCACTAATTATCATACAGATATCTTTTATGATTCCACCTAAACCGCCCACTAAATATATTGGTTTATTATATTCAATCGAGATTAAAAGCTCCTCAAGAACACCAGGCATTTTACCTTTATAACCTTTAGGTCTCCCCCCTGCAAAAACCCTAATATCGCTATTAGATATTGATTGTTCCCGCATAAATGTTAGTGATCTAGACCAAATAAATTTGCTAAAAGAATCTGTAGGGGGTAAAAAAACTGATTCATCTACTTGCCCATCTATGTCATCAGGAATGCCATATTTAATTTGTGAAATGATTTGATCATATTTAATTTTCCATTTGCTTAAATCATTAGTGATATGCAATGGCCAAGCCAGATGATTCTCGACTTTGAATTCCCTTTCAGGCAATCTATTTTGTAAAATACTAGCCTCATCAAGAAGAAATTCAGTAAAACCATCTTTCCTTAAATCTCCTCCAAAAATAATAGTATTACCTCTGACGAGAAGATGCCTAACAAGCTCTTGTGAAAATCGTTTCAACTCATCTTCATGAATGTGTATATTCTCAAAATCTTCACCATATTCAGATATCGAAATACCAATTTTTTTATTTTGTGTATTCGAATCTCCAACTGCCCATAAAGGAGTTGAAGGTTTCACCTTTAAGAATTCAAGCCAATCCATCTCTTCAGCATAAATAGGAGGCTCTGGATAACAAATTTTTAAAACTTCACTTTCATTAAGTGTACTTCGTAAAGAAACTATTTGTTGAATTTCAGGAGGACGAGCTAAAGCAATTGCTGTCGAGTCTATCCATAATTGTTGCTTATAATACTCTAGGAGAGATATAGAAAAATTAAATCTAATAGTTTCAGTTAACGCAGCAACTAGAATATTTAGAATTTCGAATTTAGTTGGCTGATCAGTAGGTGCAATATGTACGCATGGCACATTCGCAGCTGGCGGAAATATTCTATCCTCGTAAACTTGTAAGCAGTTTACTGAAATGATTGGTCTATTATTTTTTTTAGCTTCTAAAATTTCACGCTGACACCAATAGCGAGATGAATATGCATCAGTAGTAATAGCTATTAACGTAGATTTATGAATATGACTAATTATCTCTGTATCAAATTGATAACCAACTGAAATTTCTGAGGCATCAAAGAAATTTTTCATATTGGTTGTATCAATATAATGCTTGATTGCTTTTGCATATATTTCACCCACTTCTCCTTTCTTAGCATGGCTCAAGAAAAGATGAATAGATGTATCAGACCCTACAGACGGTGATTCTGTATCAACAAAACCAAATCTATACAACTCATGTAATAATTTTAAAATAGATTCTAATTCACGTGTCTGATCATCATCTGCCAAACTGAATTCGTATAATCTCAAAGCATTGCGCTTTAAAAGAGCACCTTGATGGTTGCAATGCTTCAAACCATTTATATCGAAAGCCACAGGAATAAGTGACAAACTTTGATCTACAGGGAAATTTTTATAAAAATCAATCCATCTTTCATCTGCGAGTGTATTCTCACTCATACAGATAAATACTATATTTCTTTGAGCTAAACTAATGGGATAACTCGGAATTTCGCTTAAACTACTATAAAAAAAAGTAGGAATATTTAATTCACGCGAAAAAGGCCGCTCAATATCTCTCGTTAAAAATCTTCTAAAAGGCTGACAATACTTTTTAAATGATTCATTATCAGCATGGTGCCAAACAAAATGTATTGCTAAAGGTGGTGTAATAATGTCAATCAATGGGTAACTCCATGAATATTGCATTTTGCATTGTAACCCAGCATGACTCTAGAGTTATTTATCAAATGCTTCCTTTGCGTTCTTGCAACATATGCATCTTCAATCCATTCAACCAATTGTTGATCTAAACTAGGATAGGGATAAAATCTTGCATAACAATTATAATGTTGTTGATCCCAATTATTCTCAAATCTAGCAGGTAAATAACAACGATTATTTTGGCTAGGTAATACAATCCCTATTAAACCATTCGGTAGAGTGTAAGCGTCATATCTTAATGAACTTTTTATCTCCCAATCCACATACCTACGACTGTGCGTACAACTACCAAGCAACACAATGGTAACAGTACTATCGTCTAAGTACTTTTGGCGAATTCTTCTCATTACATATTCAGTATCAGTACTGTTAATAAACTCATCATTGTCATTAGCACCAAGAACTTTAGTAATAAAAAGATGACCAAACCTTTTTATAAAATTATCAACCTCTATTCGATCACCCTTGTAATGAGAAATGAAAACTTTACGCCGAATCATAGTTACCATCAAACAACCTTTTATTTTTTATTAATTTTATCATAACATTAATAAAACCTAATGCATCTTATTGATATGAAAAAAATTACTGACTCTCTTTCCTCATATATAGCTAAGCATCTAACAAAGTTAATTTTCATAATTCTTCTTGCTATGTTAATTAGTATGTTCTACATAGACTACTCAGCTTGGGTATCTGAAAAATTTAAAAACAACTTTTCAATCGTATCTTCCACGATTGTTACAACTGTAATTTGCTTAGTAAGCTACATAGCCTTTACAGCATATCTTGGTAAAAAGTATTCTTTGAGAATAGACAAACTAAGTTTAGGTGGATTAAATATATTATTTGATACATCTAGAACTTTATATACCAATAGTGTTTCTAACTTTTTAGATTCCAAAAGAACACTTTTTAGAATTGAGCCAAAATATGATAATTTTTCAGATGTATTCGAATCATATTTCGAAACTTATAATTTTTTCCGTCAAGAAATGAAAATTCTTGATCCAAAAAGAGATAAGGATCTATATGACCTAACAAATAATATACTCCAAGAGCTAAACAAGTTTTTGACTAAGAATCAGAATAACTATCGTCGTTGGTATCAAAAAATTTCTACGGATAATACCATCGAATATTCCGGCGAAGGAAGTGGAAAATTTTTCTACAACACGACGATCTACGAAATACAAAAGACTTACTATGCTTATGCTGAACTATTAGATTCCTTTAAATCAATTAATACCTTTTTTGAGAACCATGTTAAGGTTCCATTTGAAATAAATTCTGAAAAATGGAATTGGTAGAGTTATTAGAACTATTTTTACCTTTCATTGGTCTAGATAAATCATATTCAGCCTTATCCTTATCCTGAAAAGTTAAATCTATTAGATATCTTAATTTTTCAGGATTATTTACAATATCATCCCAATTAATGACTGAAATAAATGATTTATGAGTTAATAAATTATCTATTATTCTGTCTGACATATATGGATATCGTTGCTCATACTCTTCTCTGTCATTGATAGACACCCAAGTAGTCGATGGATAAAGGCTTTTTTCCCCCTCCCCATGAGCAGCCGTGTAATATTTACAATTAATTGTAGGTAAATTAATAACAAGTATCCCTGATTTTTTATTCTTTTTACTATCTCTCATACTTGAATAAATTTCCCAATCAATATGCTTTCTATTCTTAGTCTCGAGACCAACCAAAAGGATCAGTACAGAAGAGTCTTGTAAATATTCATCTCGAATTTTCTCTCTTATAGTTTCTGTCGATAGAGAATCATCAATTTCACCTAGTTTCACAGATTGATTAATAAAAATTTGATGCTCCTCATTTAACTCCTCAAGATAATCTTTATAATCTTGATCTAAATGATGGTGATAACTAATAAATACTTTATGTTTGTTCATATACATTTTCTATTTATGTGAATTAATTAAGTCAACAATTTCATTAGAAATTTCATCAACCGTGTGTGTTGCAGTTGAACGTGCAACCTTATCAGCTAAAGAAGGGCTAAAATCAATTACTTGCTGCTTTGTTAAATTATGCCAAATTGGAAGTAAAATCTGCTCTCCTGAAACATTGCGAGTTACAATTCCATCCAGTTCATAATTAGTCCAACCTTTAGCTATAAAAGAAGGAGATAAAACAACTAATCCAACTCTACTTTTAGCAAGACCTCTATCAATTTTTTGACGAAGGCTATCTCCTATCTTTAAAGCGAACTCGTCATACCAAACCTTTAAACCTTTATTTGTAAGAGATGTAGCAAACTCTCTTACGAAATCATCTTTATCTTCTGAGGCATGGGAAATAAATACATCAAACGTTTCATGATCATTTGCTACTTCGGGTTGTTCTCTATAAAGACTAGGTACTTCACTTAATGGCATTTGTCTTGCCTCAGGTAATGCAGAAGGTAAAATTCGTATTGAAGATTTTGTACTTCCTCTTAAACCCTGCATATCAACAGTTAAATACCATCGTCCAGAACTTGGAATAGCTATCCGATAAGGACTTCTTGTTACAAGTCCTCCCCTATAACTATGTCGACGACCATTTTTGTAATTATTAAAATCAGAAGATTGCATTAATCGCACATTTGCGGCGGCTGTTAGGGTAACTTCAATAATTTCACCAGACTTTCTGCTACCTAAATCATATTGTATAAAATTCATAAAGTACTAATTTAAAATATTATTTAACTCCATACTAAGATTTATTTTTTAGTATGTAAAGTGGTATCCGCTCTTTAAACGTCATAAGATGACGCTACTGATATAAATTTATTTCTAGAGAAGTTTTGATTAAAAAACGTATCATTTAATTGAAATTATACTTCAAATTTAATAATGACACTTATACCAACCCTGCTTATCATCCCATACAACCCGCCCTGACTCTAATGGTGTTTGTTTATATAGAACATTTAGCCCAGATGAAATTTGATTAAAATTATTCAACCAGCCTTTTACATTAATTTTCAGATTAGTATGATCATTTGAAAAACCTTCTAAACTAGCGATAACCAAACCATCAACTTGACGATACGTTGCCTGCCCTAAAACGATAGTACCTGTAAATTCAGACAATCCTGTATTTTTACAAATCGTTTGACCAATATCTTTCGGTTTAGGAGCATTGGTTATGAGATTTCTCTCATACTTATTTTTCAATTGTTGTTGTTCAAGTTTGTATTGTTCAATAGCTTGCTTTTTCTTATTGTCTTCAATATTTTTCTTCGACTGGTAGGCAGCTACATTGCTATATACGTCATCATCAGAAATTACAAATGTCTTTAAAGTTACCAAATTTAAAGGCTGATTGATTCCACCTATACGTGATGAGGTAGGCTCAATTGAAACATTCCATGATTTTTTTGATGCACATTTAAATGTGCCCATTGCAGAGGCCAGACTTTGATTATCTAAAGCCGAAATATGTGTACCTTTTAAATAACGAAAATCGCTTTTAGACATTTGAAAAAAACGTCCCTCTTGACTGGTACATAAGTTACTCATGTAAGAATGCGGAATTAAAGCATCAGGTACAGCGGGTTGAAATAGATACTCTTTACCGTTGCCATCTTTACCATTGAGAGATTTAGCCAAGATTAAATTATTCGGGGTTTTATAAGCTTTTACATCACTGGGCCTAATTGAATCAGCTGTTACACATCCAATAAAAGCTAAACATGAACTGACAATAATAAATAAATTTATATTTTTCATAAAGATGATTCCAAAACACAAAACTAAGTATTTTTACTATTATTGAGGGATGCAAGATTAACACAAAAGAGGATTATAATCCTCAAAATACATTAATTTAATCTAGAATTTTTTTAAATTTGGAGTTGTATTTTATGCCTAAATTTCCAGATGACTACCGAATGACACGTCAAGAAATAGATGATTTACGTCAAGATACTAAGAATGTGCTGCAATCGCCTGCCTATTTGGCACTGCTAAGTCAGATAAAGCCATTAAATTTATCAAAAGTTAGAATCTTAGGTGCATATACTTATATAACTCGTACCCTATTAATTATTACTGTTCCAATTAGAAAGTTAACGAATGAGCGTGATATCGCTCAAGCAGCCGCTTATGTACTTCGAGAAAGTTATATTAAAGCTGCACGTACTGAGAAAGTACTTTACGTAGAGAATGATACTCTATGGAGTAAGACTCCATTTGATAAACCAGTTTTCATTAAACAACTATCTGGACGAAATCCTAATCTTTCAAAAAAAATTGCTAATCGCAGAACATTTAAAATTAAAAAAAGACATGTTAACGATGTAACCAAATAAATTATTTTAAATCAATAATTTCCCTTAAATTAGCACCCTGACTTAAACATGCTAGCTTGTGAGCCAAATTATACAGCTTTGATTATCAGGGCTAAATATACTGGATATGCCAATTTAATATTCTAGATAATAAGATTATCCCTCATTAATCTCTCGGCAACAAAATTTGAGGTTCAACTTCCAGGATATGAGCGATTTCATAGAGCTTAAGAACTGTAATATTCACTTCACCCCTCTCAATTCGACCTAGATAACTACGGTCAATATTACAAAGTAATGCTAATTTTTCTTGGGTAATTTTCTGATCAACTCTACAGGTACGAATTGCCTGACCAATTTTTTGTGCTAAATCATTCATAAGTTCTATTCCCATAAAGAATAGAACTATTCATTTTTGAGGATTAAGTATCCACGGCTTATAATCCTCATTAACTCTAGACTTATAAGAATATGCCTATTAAGCCCTCAATAAGCCAAAATTTATTAGAGATAGCTCACAATTCACATCAATTTTCTCTTATATATTTAGACATAAATCGACAAAAGGGATTATAATCCTCATTTTTATTGTAAAATTTTAAATGGATGAAATTAAGCATTCTCTTAAACAGCAATTTCTTTTATTGATGGAGAACGAAGTTCTTCTTACATGGTATACCCCCAAGGACCTTTGGATGAGATTTGAGGAGCAATCTCAGACCATCAAATGGCAAACCTACTCTCTCATACGAGAATTAGAGAAATCTGGGTATATAAGAAAAAAATATGATGAATCTGGTAATTTTTATTATTCAGAAACCGATAAATTGACCGAATTTAGGATCATACACTGTAAGGAGAAAGCTGTAAGAATATTAACTGAAAAGCTCAAATTAATTGAACTTGAAAAAAAAGAAAAAGTTATGGAAATACAGTTAACTAAAGAACTCAGCAAACAACTTCCTGAAATCAATTTTTGCCTTAAGAATCATATAAAGAACAATGAAGATATTTTAATAATGTTAGATTATAAAAAGAATATTATATTTAAAATCATCAACAATATAGAATCATGCATTTATTAACAAAATAAAATATTTAATTAATGTTTATTATTTCTATAATAAAAAAAATAATCCAAAATAATAAACACTTGCAAATAATCAAAAAACAACTATTTTTATATTATGTTTAAATTATTCTTATTATTACTATGAAGACAAATCAGCAAATCAAAGATGATTTTGAGCAATCAGGAATAACAATTTCTGATTGGAGCTTAAAACACAACTTTTCTAGAGATCTGGTATATAGAATTCTAAATACTAATCGATTACCAAAACGTGGTGAAAGCAGGCGAATCGCAATCGCGCTTGGATTAATAAATGAGGAGAAAGAAACATGAATTAAGAAAAAATAAAGCGGACTCATGGAATCCGCTCTACCGTTTGCAATCAAAAGATTACTAACTAGTGGTGTTTTTAGTATCTCTTGATTGCAATGTCTCGTCAAGTCTTGAGCAGCATGATCATTACTGCTCAAAGCCTTGTCTCATCTTAAATAATGTGAGAGCAGCTATGCAAGTAAGTTATACAGAACATAAAACAATGCAACTTAATCAAAATTTACCAAGAAAATTTGAAGAAGCATTTCAAAAACAAACACATGTTTCATCCAAATTTATTGGTGAGCGTAGAATAAAATCACGGGTTGGAAGCCGTGTCTCATTCTTTCCGAGCAAAAAAAATTGTGGACTAATCAGTCTAGAGAGCAATTTAGAACTAGCACATGCAATAAGTCTAGAACGTGAAGAAGATATACTACAATACAGAACACAAGCAGTTAAAATATACCTGAATGAGCAACAATATATTATTCCAGATTTTATTATTGGAACTATGTATGGATTTGAAGTTCATGAAATAAAACCAAACTTAGAAACTCTCTCAGAAATAAAAGTTTCAAGATTTGAATTAGTGGAAAAGATCTTAAAAAATTACAATATCAATTTTAGAACTTTTGATCGCACTACTCTTCTATCGAAAGAAGACTACATTTTTCTTAATATCAGTTATCAACGAGCAAATTATAAAAAAATAATTAAAAGTGATCTAGAAAATGCAGAGCTAATTATAAAAAATGGAGTCTTTAACAGTAGGGA
>NZ_JBIUCS010000044.1:0-14784 GCF_044538485.1 Acinetobacter sp. ABJ_C5_2
GATCCCTTCCCGAACTCAGAAGTGAAACCTCTTAGCGCTGATGGTAGTGTGGGGTTACCCATGTGAGAGTAAGTCATCGCCAGCTCATTATTCCAAACACCCCGGTCTCGAAAGAAACCGGGGTGTTGCTTTATGCGTGGGGGAAAAAATAGGGGAGATATGATTTTACATAATCCTTTATATTGCTAATTATTTTGCAGCATAATAAAAACCAAATGAATTATAGACGAGTCTAAAATAAAAAATGTTAAAGTCCATTGAGGTTTCACAGTTTATCAATCAATCTCCTCAAAAAGTTTGGGAAGCATTGACCACGCCTGAACTTGTCCAGCAATGGTGGGCTAAAGGGGACATTCAGCCTAAAATCGGTCATCAATTTACTTTAGATATGGGGAATTTCGGAATACAACATTGTCTGGTTAAGGCAGTTGATAAGGAAATTTTATTTGAATATGACTTTGCAATCGGTGTACTTGATACAACCCTAAGATGGCAATTAATTCCTCAAGAAAATGGCACACTTTTACAGCTTAACCATTCGGGTTTTAATATGGATTCTTCTTTTGGCCAACAGGCTTTTATTGGTATGGGAAAAGGTTGGCCGCAAATCTTAAGCCGAATTGAGGTGGTAATTTCTAATAATAAATAAAGTAGGATGAAAGAATATTTCTATTTCACCTTTGGAGTGTTTAGATAATCTACTAGAGTTTTAATTAAGTAGATTGTGTAAAGGTAAAAAAATCTCAAAATCTATACGAAGATTGAAAATTGATCTATCAAAAGAATATTATAAAAACTTAAAAAATTAGAAAGAAGGAAAAAGATATGAAATATCAAGGAAGTTGTCATTGTGGTCAGGTAAAGTTTGTCGCAGAAGGTGAGTTAACAGAAGCCTTATCTTGTAATTGCTCGATCTGCCAAAAGAAAGGGTCTTTACTTTGGTTCCTACCCACTAATCAAGTTACAGTTACTTTAGATTCTCCTGATATTTTAGCGAATTACACTTTTAACAAGCATGTCATTAATCATCATTTCTGTAAAAATTGCGGTATTCATTCCTATGCTCAAGGTATAGATCCTCAAGGTAATTCTATTTTTGCGATTAATGTTCGATGTATAGATGACATTGGCTTAGATAAAATAAAAATAAATTATTTTGATGGACGTTCAGTTTAATAATTATAAGGATTTATTCAATGATAACTAAAAAACAATTAACTCAAACACAATTAAATTCACTACTTGAACTATTAAAGAAGAGATTTGAAAAGAACACACATCGTCATAAAGAAATCGATTGGACAAATGTGCGAGCTAAATTATTAGAATCGCCTGAAAAATTGTGGTCATTGCAAGAAATGGAAAACACTGGAGGAGAGCCTGACGTTGTCTCTTATGATCAACAGAAGGATGAATATTTATTTGTCGATTGCTCTCCTGAGAGTCCAAAAGGCCGTAGAAGCCTTTGTTATGACCGAGAGGCTTTGGAGGCTAGAAAAGATCATCCTCCAAAAAATAGTGCAATCGATGTGGCTAAAGAAATGGGAGCTGAGCTTCTCACAGAAGAGCAATACCATGAATTACAAAAGTTAGGAGAATTTGATCTTAAAACATCAAGTTGGCTCAAAACCCCAGATGAGATTCGACGGTTAGATGGAGCTATTTTTGCTGACCGACGTTATGGTCGGGTATTCATTTATCATAATGGAGCACAGTCTTATTATGCTGTTCGTGGTTTTCGTTGCTGCTTAAGAGTATAGGCGTTGTACATAAATAAAAATAATTCTGTTTGATGTTTTATGCCAAGAAAATGGAGGTTCTTGCAACTTTTGATTGACTGTAAACATGACAAGATATGTTTAGGAATTAAATAAAACATCAGGACATTTCTAAACATGCAACTCAACCCAATTTACTATAATGAACAACACATTGCTTTTGCTGACAATGTTCGCCGATTTGTACAAAAAGAAATGGCACCTTTTGTTAATGAGTGGGATGAGGCTGAGACATTTCCTAGAGAGCTTTATAGAAAGGCTGCTGAAATTGGTCTATTGGGGCTAGGTTTTTCAGAAGAATATGGTGGTATTCCTGATGCAGATCCATTTTATTTATTGCTGGCTGGTATTGAAATGGCAAAGGCGGGTTCTGGGGGAGTACATACCTCACTCATGGTACACACAATTGGCGCCCCTCCCATTCAGCACTTTGGAAGTAAGGAGTTAAAGGCTAGAGTCCTACCAGGTATTATTTCCGGTGAAAAAATTTCTGCTTTAGCTATTACAGAACCTGGTGGTGGCTCGGATGTCGCTGCATTACAGACTAAAGCTGTTCGTGATGGTGATTACTATATTGTCTCGGGTGAGAAGACGTTTATCACATCGGGAATTCGTGCAGATTACTATACAATTGCAGTGCGTACAGACCCAACTAAAACAGGAGCTGAAGGTATTTCAATGTTGCTCGTTGATGCGCACAGTGAAGGAATTACTAAAACACCTTTAAAGAAAATGGGATGGTGGGCTTCTGATACGGCGCATTTGCATTTTGATCAAGTACGAATACCTATATCAAATCTGCTCGGCAAAGAAAACGCTGGTTTTAAAGTTATTATGAATAACTTTAATATGGAGCGGTTCTTCTTGGGAGTAGTCGCTTATGGGTATGCATTAGTCTGTTATGAAGAAGCTTTAGACTGGGCACAGCAACGGAAAACTTTTGGTAAGAGATTAATAGACCATCAAGTGATTCGCCATAAATTGGTAGATATGGCAACACAATTGACCTCAACACGGGCATTGCTTGAAGAAACTGCATGGAAAATGACTCAGCCGAATTTACAGGGGCCGGAATTGGTGGCACAAATTTCAATGCTTAAAAATGTTGCGACTCGCACTATGCAATTTTGTGCTGATGCGGCTGTACAAACATTGGGAGGTATGGGCTTTATGCGTGGAACTAAATCTGAACGTATTTACCGTGAGGTTAAGGTCAATATGATTGGTGGTGGTGCTGAGGAAATTATGAAAGATTTGATTAGTAAGCAGTTAGGTTATTAATTTATTTTCTTCACGAACGGCAGGGGATAGAATAAACACACTTTTCAAGTTTTGATGTGTTTATTCTAATTCTTTTGATTTCTACTATTACGTTCAGCATAAATTCTATCTCGTTGTTTTTCATCCCGTTTTAATTCAATTTCATATTTTTCTTTTAACGCATTTGCTTTAACAGATTGTTGATGAATAAGTATTAACTTTGTTTCTAGATCTCGTTGAGAGTTGGAGATATAGTCGGAATCTCTATTCGGAAGAATTAATATCATTTGTTTTGCTGAGATATAGTCTGTCTCCCATTCTTGAATCCACTTTTTTAATCCCCCCGAACGCAGTTGTCCAGTTGCTGATGATATTGCTTCACGTGATCTTTTTGCTTTTGTTAATAACTCTGGTAAGTCATTCACAGTTAAAATTAATTGAGTTTCAGCTTTTTTTAATTCAAGTCTTAGATCCAAAGATTTAATTTTCGAAAGACGTTGTAAACTAATATAGCCCATTATTGATCCAGCTATTCCAGTAATAGCACCGACGATCGCAGTTAATGTTTCAATATCGAGCATCTAATATGAACCTAATATTTAATATAACTAATCTATTGGTAATTCTTTTAAATAGATAATATATGATTTACGTTTTAAGGGGCAAAAATTCTATCCATTCTTCATTTAAAATTGCCCAACATTCATGTTCTTTCCATATTTTTCCTCAAATTCTAAGATATTACAGAACTCATTTCAAAGCCATCTCCCAAACCATTTCAGTTAACTCATCAATTTTGACTTTACCCTCAGCTTTATACCAAGTTACGGTCCACGAAATTGCACCACCAACTAATCTTCGCCAAATAAAGGCATCATGCTTTATTTTGCCTTGAGTACATAATTTTTCAATAACATCCAACCAGATTTGCTCATATTCATTACGCATTTTTAAAAGATAATCTTGTTTTTCTTTTGATAGGGCAAACCACTCATAAACCAAAACAGCCATGGCTGCACCTGTATCTCCAGTAATTGAAATGAGTTCAGATTTAATAAGAGCACGGAGTTGTTGTTCTGGATTGGTAGATTGAGCTGCCGCATCTTGTAAACGAGCAAGATTGTAAATAATGGTTTCCTCCATCACGTGAGCGAGGATGTCATCTTTACTTTTAAAGTGGTGGAATAAACTTCCCGACTGGATTCCAATAAATTGAGCAAGTTCGCGTACGGTGGTTTTATCATAGCCTTGTTTATGAAATAGGTAAGCAGCTCCCCGTAATAAACGACCACGTGGGCTATCGTCAAAACAAGAGATATTTGGAATCTGTTCAATTGAAGTAGCAATCATGCGAAAGCCGGATCCTTTATATAAAAAATACTTAACAGAAAAGTTTGCCAAATCTCGTCATGTTTTAGCTGAGCTGTCAAGTTTGGCAGTTTTGGTCAATTTCACAATAACATTTTGCTCTTTACAAACCAAGCGCTTGCTTGGTAATGTTGAGTGTGATTTTTAAACAAAATAATGAGAAATAAAATGGCAAGTAATCAACAGGATGATGAGCGTGTCGTGAAAATAGGTTGTGCCTCTGGGTTTTGGGGGGATACCAATACTGCCGCTTTCCAATTAGTACATCTAACCGATATTAATTATTTGGTTTTTGATTATTTGTCAGAGATCACCATGTCTATTATGGCAAAAGCGAAGATGGTGGAACCAAAACATGGTTACGCTTTAGATTTTGTCAGCCGAGTCATGGCACCCTTACTAAAAAAAATTGCAGAGAAAAAGATTAAGGTAATTAGTAATGCTGGTGGTGTTAATCCATTGGCGTGTCGAGATGCCTTGCAAAAAATTATTAAAGAGTATGGTCTAGATCTGAAAGTGGCTGTGGTGTTAGGTGATGATCTTTTGCCAAAACATGAGCAGTTAAAATCACAGAATATTCAAGAAATGTTTAGCGGAGAAGCTTTGCCAGAACAGGTGGCGAGTAGTAATGCTTATTTAGGGGCAGTGGCTATTCGCGATGCCTTAGACTTAGGCGCAGATATTGTGATTACTGGTCGTGTGGTTGACTCTGCTGTGGTGCTTGCCCCTTTACTTCATGAATATCAATGGTCTTTAGATGACTACGATAAGTTGGCACAAGGCTCACTGGCAGGTCATGTGATTGAATGTGGTGCACAATGTACAGGTGGTAATTTTACCGATTGGCGCCTAGTACAGGGCTTCGACAACATGGGGTTCCCAGTGGTTGAAGTAAGTGAAGATGGTTCATTCGTTGTGACCAAACCACAAGGTACCGGTGGTCTGGTATCTATTGCAACGGTTGCTGAACAAATTGTTTATGAAATTGGCAATCCTCAAGCATATTTATTACCCGATGTCATTGCTGATTTCAGCCACGTACATTTAGAGCAAGTCGGGGAGCACCGAGTTCGTGTGACGGGTGCAAAAGGACAAGCACCGACTAAACAATATAAAGTCAGTGCGACTTATCCAGATGGTTATCGGGTTTTAGTCAGTTTTTTAATTGCAGGACGTGAGGCACCACAAAAAGCACAAGTCATTGCCGATGCGATTTTGGCGAAATGTGAGCGTGTTTTAGCAATGCGTTCGGTGCCGCCATTTAGTGAAAAGTCTGTTGAAATTTTAGGTATTGAAAGTACCTATGGCGGCCATGCCCAAACATTAAATAGTCGTGAAGTGGTAGTTAAAATCGCTGTAAAACACATGTTTAAAGAAGCATGTATGTTCTTTGCATCTGAAATTGCACAGGCTTCAACAGGTATGGCTCCAGCCTTGGCAGGTATTGTTGGTGGACGTCCAAAAGCATCTCCAGTGATTAAATTATTTTCATTTTTAATTAATAAAAATCAAATTAATGTAGAAATCGATTTTGATGGGAACCGTTATCAGGTTGAGATTCCTCGGGGCATTTCTACAGAGCAATTCAATACTTTAGCAGCGGGTGAAAGTGCAGTTTATCAAGGGAATGAAATTGAAGTTCCTTTGATTGAAATTGCGCAGGCCCGCAGTGGTGATAAAGGCAATCATAGCAATATCGGTGTGATTGCGCGTAAAGCAGACTATTTGCCATGGATCCGTGCAGCACTGACGGAAGAGACTGTTGCAAGCTATATGCAGCATGTTTTGGATGCTGAGAAAGGGCGAGTAATCCGTTATGAGTTACCGGGTTTGAATGCACTGAATTTTATGTTGGAAAATGCCTTGGGTGGCGGTGGTGTTGCAAGCTTACATATCGATCCGCAAGGTAAAGCATTTGCACAGCAATTATTGGATATGCCTGTAAAAGTTCCGGCAAATCTTTTAGAAAAATAAAATGAATGGATGAAACAAAGATGAGTTATCAATCAATTTTTAGACCAGATGCTTTTGCTAATAAAGTAGTCATTGTGACAGGTGGCGGCTCAGGAATTGGTCGTTGTACTGCACATGAGCTTGCAGCCCTCGGCGCTCAAGTCGTGATTACAGGACGCAAAATTGAAAAATTAGAGAAAGTAAGCCAAGAAATTATAGAAGATGGGGGCTTAGTTCATTTCATTGTTTGTGATAACCGTGAAGAAGAACAAGTGAAAAATATGATTGCCGAAGTGATTGAGAAATTCGGCAAATTAGATGGCTTGGTAAATAATGCTGGCGGCCAGTTCCCCTTAGCTTTAGAGAATATTTCAGCGAATGGTTTCGATGCAGTGGTGCGTAATAACTTGCATGCAACTTTCTATTTAATGCGTGAAGCTTATAACCAATGGATGGCTAAACATGGTGGCAGTATTGTCAATATGACTGCTGATATGTGGGGTGGTATGCCGGGAATGGGACATTCTGGTGCTGCGCGTTCAGGGGTTGATAACTTAACTAAAACAGCATCGGTTGAGTGGGGCAAATCTGGCGTTCGTGTAAATGCGGTTGCACCGGGGTGGATTGTGTCATCCGGTATGGATAATTATAGCGGTGATTTTGCCAAAGTGATTATTCCAAGTCTTGCTGGCAATGTACCGCTAAAACGTATGGGAACTGAATCAGAAGTTTCATCGGCGATTTGTTATTTACTGTCAGATGCTGCGGCTTTTGTGTCAGGTGTAACTTTGCGTATTGATGGCGCTGCATCGCAAGGGACACGCATGTACCCACTAGCTGATGCGACAAATAGTCAGTCTTATAATGGTTTCCATCGCGCGTTTATTCCTGAAATTTTTCAGAAAAAGACTGAGGCTGAGGAGGAGTAACAGTGACTATTCTCCAATCCGAAATTGCTGTTGGTAGTGAACATTATCAAAAGAATAAAGAGGCATTGCTTACTCAACTGAGTGAAGTCCGTGCTATTCAACAAAAAAGTATTGATAAATCGTATGCTGCCAAACCGAAATTCGATAAAAAGGGCAAGATTCTGCCGCATGAGCGTGTACGGTTGTTACTCGATGCTGATTCACCTTTCGTTGAGCTTTGTGGTTTGGTTGGCTACAACATGCATGATGATAAAGATGGTTCAGAAGCTGGAGGGGGGGTAATTGCTGGCCTTGGTTTTGTCAGTGGTGTGCGTTGTCTAGTCTCTGCAAGTAATAGTGCGATCAAAGGTGGAACCATGTCACCGATGGGTGTGCAGAAAACCTTGCGCCTACAAAAAATTGCCTTAGAACAAAAACTCCCACTGATTACGCTAACCGAAAGTGGCGGCGCTAACTTAAATTATGCGGCTGAAGTATTTACCTATGGCGGTATGACTTTTGCCAATCAGGCACGTCTTTCAGCGGCAGGTATTCCACAGCTTGCAGTTGTTCATGGTAATGCAACGGCAGGAGGGGCTTATCAACCCGGTCTTTCCGATTATGTCATTGCTGTACGCAAACAAACCGAAATGCTTCTTGCAGGTCCACCTTTACTTTTAGCTGCGACTGGTGAAGTAGCAACAGCTGAAGAGTTGGGCGGAGCAGAAATGCATTCGCAGGTTGCCGGAACAGCAGAATATTTGGCAGAAAATGACGCTGATGGTATTCGACTTGCACGTGAAATTTTTGAACATCTGAACTGGAAAGAGCAAATCAAACCAGTTGAAATGACTTATAAGGAACCTCGTTACGATGCTAATGAACTGTTGGGTGTGATTCCAAATGACCCTAAACAACCCTTTAACATGAAAGAAGTGGTTGCGCGCATTATTGATGATTCAGATTTTCTAGAATTTAAACAGGAATATGATGATTTAACAGTATGTGGCTGGGCAAAAATTGGAGGTTTGCATATCGGTATTATTACCAATAATGGTCCGATTACCCCTCAAGGAGCAGCGAAAACAGCTCAGTTTATACACCTGTGTGAACAGACCAAACGTCCATTATTGTTCTTGCACAACACCACAGGTTTTATGGTGGGAACTGATGCAGAGCAAAATGGCATTATTAAGCACGGCTCAAAACTGATTCAAGCTGTTGCGAATTGTTCTGTACCTAAAATTTCGATTGTTGTGGCAGGGTCGTATGGTGCTGGCAACTACGCGATGTGTGGTCGAAGCCTATCACCAGACTTTATTTTTGCTTGGCCAAATTCGCATGTTGCCGTAATGGGTGCTGCTCAAGCCGGAAAAGTGCTACGCATTGTGGCTGAAGGAAAACAAAAAGCTTCCGGTCAGGAACCGAATCCGCAAATGCTCGATTTTCTTGAGCAAAGCACGGCCATGAAATTGGAACAACAATCTACCGCGCTTTTCAATACGGCCATGCTACATGACGATGGCATTATTGATCCCCGAGATACCCGAAAATTATTAATTTTCCTTTTACAAACCATTTATGAAGCACAGCAACGAGAGCTAAATTCAACTCGTTTTGGTGTGTCCCGTTTTTAATCAACCTTTACCGCAATTAAAAAAATTAATAGGAATAACACAATGAAATTTACTGCTGAACATGAAGCATTGCGCCGTACAGCTCGTCAATTTGTTCAAAATGAGCTGAATCCACATATTCCAGAATGGGAGGCCACGGGACGTTTCCCAATCCATGAAGTATTTAAGAAGATGGGTGATCTTGGTTTATTAGGAATTTGCAAGCCAGAAGAAAATGGCGGTTTAGCGTTAGATTATTCGTATAACCTCGTGGTTGCAGAAGAAATTGGCTATGCGGCTTGTGGCGGGGTGCCTTTAGCTATTGGTGTACAAACCGACATGGCAACACCTGCTTTGGCACGTTTTGGTAGTAAAGAATTACGTGATGAGTTTTTAACACCAGCGATTGCTGGAGAATATGTTGCCTCAATTGCGGTATCGGAAGTTCATGCTGGTTCCGATGTTGCTGCTATTAAAACCACAGCAAAAAAAGATGGCGATGACTATGTCATTAACGGCAGCAAAATGTGGATTACAAACTCATTGCAGGCCGACTTCTTTTGTCTTTTAGCCAATACGTCTGATGATAAACCACACGTTAATAAGTCGATGATTATTGTGCCAGCCAAAACTAAAGGGATTAGTTTTTCAGAGCCGTTAAATAAATTAGGGATGCGTTCAACGACCACAGCGCAGGTTTATTTAGACAATGTACGTGTACCTCAGCGTAACTTGGTTGGCGTTGAAGGTATGGGCTTCATGATGCAGATGATGCAATTTCAGGAAGAGCGTTTATGGGCTTGTGCTAATGCGATTGGTGGTTTGGAAAATTTAATTCAAAAGACTATCGCCTATACCAAAGAGCGTACGACATTTGGTCAACCACTCATTAATAACCAATATATCCATTTTCGTTTTGCCGAACTCATGACTGAAGTAGAAGCGCTTAAAGCCTTAACCTACCAAGCGTGTGAACAGCATATTGCGGGTGAAGATGTGACTAAGCTGGCATCTATGGCAAAGCTCAAAGCAGGCCGTTTAAGCCGTGAAGTTGCCGATAGCTGTCTACAATATTGGGGTGGCAATGGCTTTATGTGGGATAACCCTGCATCCCAGCTATATCGTGATGGTCGTTTAGGCTCTATTGGCGGTGGCGCAGATGAGATTATGTTGGGGATTATCTGTAAGTTGATGGATATCTTGCCAAAAAAACAAAAATAAGGAATCAACCATGACACTTTCAGCATCGCTTCAAGCTTTAGATATTGATGACAGTATTCAATTAGAACAAGACGGCAGTGTTTTATATCTTTGGTTAAACCGACCAGAGAGCCGTAATGCCATGAACTTGAATATGGTCAATGCGATTCAACAAGTTTTTACTGCCATTCGTGATGATCTTTCAATTCGTGCAGTCATCTTTCGTGGTGAAGGTGGGACTTTCTGCGCAGGTGGTGATATTAAGGACATGGCTGCTTTACGCGTTGAAGCAACTAACATTGGTAGTCTACAACCTTATACTGACTTTAACCGCCGTTTTGGTGCCATGCTTGAGCAAGTCGAAGTCGCACCACAGACTGTTGTGGTGATTTTAGAAGGCGCTGTTTTAGGTGGTGGTTTTGGTTTGGCATGTGTTTCAGATGTTGCCATTAGCCGTGACAATGCCCAGTTTGGTTTACCTGAAACAGGGCTTGGTGTGATTCCTGCACAAATTGCTCCTTTTGTGGTGAAACGTATTGGTCTGACTCAGACGCGCCGACTTGCTTTACTCGGCATGCGTTTTGAAGGGCATACAGCACTAAGTGTCGGAGTGGTTCATCAAATTGCGCATAATGAAATCGAACTAGAGCAAGCTCTAGAGGAAACCATTCAACACATTAGACGAGCAGCTCCCCAAGCTTCACGTATGACTAAAGCATTGTTACATCGAACACTCAATGAGTCTTTGAGTGATTTACTAGATGATGCTGCACAGCAGTTTGCTCAAGCAATTGGTGGGGCTGAAGGACAAGAGGGAACGATGGCTTTTATCCAGAAACGTTTGCCGAATTGGGCCGATGAATCATAAGAGATAAGGATAAAAATAATGAAATTTTCAAAAGTACTGGTTGCCAACCGTGGTGAAATTGCAGTTCGAGTCATGAAAACTGCTAAGGCAATGGGCTATCAAACTGTCGCAGTTTATTCTGATGCTGACCGTAACGCTCGCCATGTGCAAGAGGCTGATGAAGCTGTCTATATTGGTGCTTCAAAAATATCAGAGTCTTATCTTTCTATTACCAAGATAATAGATGCATGCAAAAAAACTGGGGCAAATGCGGTTCACCCTGGCTATGGTTTTTTGTCAGAAAATACTGATTTTGCTCAGGCATGTATCGACAACCAGATTACATTTATTGGGCCTACCGCTTCTGCAATTGAGTTAATGGGCAGTAAACGCCTTTCAAAAATCGCCATGATTGAGGCGGACGTCCCTTGTGTGCCGGGCTATGAAGGTGACCGACAAGATCTCGAATATTTAGCAACTCAAGCAGAACAGATTGGCTTTCCAATTATGGTCAAAGCTTCTGCGGGTGGTGGCGGTCGTGGCATGCGCTTGGTACAGCAAGCATCCGAGTTGTTTGAGGCTTTACAAACCGCACGTTCAGAAGCTGAAAATGCTTTTGGTTCGGGGGAGTTGATTTTAGAAAAAGCAGTCATTGCTCCACGCCATGTCGAAATTCAGGTTTTTGGCGATACTCACGGCAATTATGTATATTTGTTTGAGCGCGATTGTTCAATCCAGCGCCGTCATCAGAAGGTTGTTGAAGAAGCTCCATGTCCGGTGATGACGCCTGAACTGCGTCAGAAAATGGGTGAGGCAGCTGTAGCAGCGGCAAAAGCATGTGTTTATGTCGGGGCAGGTACAGTTGAGTTTTTGCTAGATGCATCGGGTGCATTTTACTTTTTGGAGATGAATACCCGTTTGCAGGTAGAACATCCGGTCACTGAGCTTATTACAGGGTTAGATTTAGTTGAATGGCAGTTACGTGTGGCGAATGGTGAGCAGTTACCTTTAAAGCAACAGGAATTGACCTTAAATGGACATGCGATCGAAGTGCGTTTGTATGCAGAAGACCCACGTCAGGACTTTTTGCCACAAACAGGAAAAGTTTTACGCTGGAAGCCTGCAACTTTGCCAAATGTGCGAATTGATCATGGCATGTTAGCAACTGATGAAGTCAGCCCTTTCTATGACCCAATGGTGGCGAAGGTAATCGCATACGGTAAAACCCGTGAGGATGCGATTCGCTTACTTGCTCGTGCCGTACATGACTGTGTTTTGCTGGGTGTAAACAGTAATAAGCAGTTCTTGGTCAATTTATTACGCCATCCTGTTGTTGTTGCTGGTGATACCAATACCGCATTTATTCAGCAGCATTTTCAAAACGACAGTAGTCTACGTAAGCAGGTTTTATCTTTAGAAACATTAGCGATTGCAGCGGCATTATTTAGCCAAAGTAAAAGTACTGCGATGTGGCAAACTGGGCTTGGCGTACCATTACCATTAAAGCTTAAATATTATAATCAGCAAATCCAATTGCAGCTTTCATCTGTAAATAACACGTTTACGGCACAGCTTTGTGATCAAACAGTTTGTATTGAAGTGCTTGAGAGAACACCAGAGCAACTAGTTTACTTAATTGATGGTGTACGTCGCCGTGTACACTACGTATTAGATGGTGATCAGCTTTATTTAGATCGAGATAATGGCAATGTTGCGATTCGCAACATAACTTATGCTGCCCCAGAAACTGCTGATGTAGCTGGCGATGGCAAAATTCGTGCACCGATGGATGGCGCTGTAGTGAATATCTTGGTCAATAAAGGCGATCAAGTGTTGAAAGGCCAAACATTATTGATTCTTGAAGCCATGAAAATCCAACAGCAGATTAAATCTGATGTGGATGGTGTAGTTGAAGATGTGTTAGGGCAACAAGGTCAACAAGTAAAAAAACGACAAATGCTTTTTACTATTCAAACTTAAGTAAAAATACCGCTCTAAATAGGGCGGTATTTTTTATAGCAGTGAGGGTTATTCTCCATCTGCCTCTGCAATCACTTGGCTTGCTTTTTTTAGACTATAAAGCAGTTGCCCTAAAAGTACATCTCTATTACTTAGGGTAACCATCACCATCGGGTGATGGATCGCTGGAATAGCCGTTAAAATGGCCTTACCATTATCTGCATCTAATGTGATGTTATTACAGCCGGTCAATTGAATTTCTTTTAAAAATGCAGTGACCATTGCCAAAATTGAGCTACTCACCGCTGCTAATTTAGTGGTGTTATGGTAGTTCTTGTGGCTTACTGTTGCCAATTCAAACCCATCTGAAGAACAAATCATCACAAAGTCTACACCACGTGTATTCATCAGAATTTTTTGGGCTTCACTTTTTGCAAGTTGTAGCAATTGTGTTGGAGCGGTTCGTTTTTGAACTGGAATACTAAGCATGATCTTTCCCTTGAGATGTTGCGCCTACCTTAACTTCAAGTGATGCAATTAATGATTCAACAATCATTAAAATGTGCTCTTGTTCTCTTGCATCAATAAAAAATAATGGATATTGAAGTTCATTTTCTGTTAACCAATTACGATACTGTTGAAGTGAAGATTCTTTATTTTCATCAATATGTGTAATACCAATCGCAATATTATTATTATAATTTTTAAAGGTTTCTAAGTAGTTTTCTAACTCAGAAATTGGACTAGGACTATTATGATCTAACAGAAGAATAATACCGATTGCACCTTCACAAATGACCGACCAGATAAAATCAAAACGGCTTTGTCCAGGTGTTCCATATAAGCCAATTTTAACACCATCATCTAATGTGATTTCGCCGTAATCGATCCCAACGGTTGTTTGTGATTTTTGGTGACTTTGTACATCTGTATTAAATGCCTCTGTTCCTAAAATTGGAATTTCAGATAGCGACTTAATTGCTTCTGTCTTTCCAGCCCCCATACTGCCCGCAAAGACAATTTTATATTGCTGTATAATCATAACGTTCCCTAAAGACCAAAGCGGCGTCTAATCTTTCCTATAAAATTCTTAAAAAAATGACTTTCAGTATTTGAGCTTTCTAAATGCGATTGTGGGGCATACGAACACTTATTTTCAGGTACGTATTTACCGTTATTTGCCATTAAGCAAGCTGTGATAAAACGTAAAACAACATCGATTGGTTGGTTGAGTTGTTTAGCAACCTCAGTGACTTTTGCTCCCTGTATAAAACAGGCAGAGAGCTGCAAGCTAATTTTTCTATATTCTTTTTGATAAGGTTGTGGCCAATGATCGATTTTGAAGTAACCATCAGCTGAAGCTAAATTTTCAAAGTCTGTTGAACACCAAATTAAATTCCATAACCAATCTTGTAAGCAATAACCTTTTTTACGAGAAACCTTAGTAAAGTCCGATGTTTTAGCAAAAGCAAAGTTAAAGCTCATATTGGTATGTGCTTTTTGACGGGAAGGTTCTACCCAAGCAGTTTGAGTTCTATTATCAATAATGGCTAAGGTGCCTTTATCATCAAATAAATGTAATTTGGTATTTTCTGGGCTATGCAAATTTCTTATAAATTGTTCATCTATGATAGATATTTCATTTGATAAAGCTGGGCCAGAACCAATAGCCGCATACTTTAAAGAAGATAATACGTTTTTTTGTAGCCAAGAGCGCAGCGATTCTGTTTTTTCTAAAGGGAAGTGTAAGATATGCTCATCAATAGAATTTCCATTTTCTGAAGGTGTTTTGGTAATTTTTAAATAAGGAAATTTTTTCTTTTGAAGAATGTTTTGAATATTATCTGCATCAAAAAAGTTTTCATTAATGATTAATAAATCAATATGATTATTAG
>NZ_JBIUCS010000045.1:0-14301 GCF_044538485.1 Acinetobacter sp. ABJ_C5_2
GTATAAATACAAATACTCTTATCTTTAACGATTGCATAAAGTGGTTTCTCTGGTGAAGCAAAAATATGAACACTACAGAATAATGACAATAGTAAAATATAGCTTTTTTTCATAATTAACTAGTCGGCAATAGAGATTTATCTTTAGGGTTAATTAAAAAATTTTCAAGTATTTTTAGTACTTTACTTTGCAATTTAAGACTTATTTGAAGATGTCTTCTTTCTGGTTCTTCATTTTTCAAAAAGGTAGCATCAAAATAAAACTCAATAATTCGTCCTTGTTGCTCAAAATTAAACTCATTAAATTTTTTATTCGAATCTCGTCCCATTAAATCCGTATCATATGCTTTCAACTCCTTTTTAGAATCAACTGATTCAACCATAGAGGTATACCCTCCTTTACATAATTGTTTAATACCCAGCCAACCATTCGATACTCCCATTTGATATTGCCATACATGTACCATTTCATGTAGGAACCAATGTTTCAAGTTCGGACGAGACTCACTAAAATCTTTATTGTTAATATAATCATCTTTTGGTAAATACATTTCCCCTGCTGGAGTCATCGCATTACCAGTTTTAGTATGTATCATTCCACCAATGTGAATCCATACTTTCGAGTAATCAATTGCATCTTTAAAGACTAACCGTGACATTGCTATTTCACCTGGGGTTAGTTGTCTTTTAGTATTAAGTTTAATAACTGAAGCTTTGGCCTTCATATCCCCATCTAGTTTTTTTAATTTGTCACTGAAAGTTGCAATAATATTACCCATGTGAATGCTCCTTAGAGATAATTCTTAACTCGATTTCTTCCATCTCATTACTTGTTATTAAATCAGTGTAACCATTTTTATCTGTTGTGCCGTGAACTACACTGCCATTTTTTTTATGTATTTCATAACATACCGTAGCTACAGGCTCTCCAGTTAATTCATCCTGTAATAGAAATCTTTGCCCATATTCATGTTTTATTTCATCAACAAAATTATTCTGTGCAGTTTCCTTGGATGAAGAGGAATATGGACTACCACTATCACCAACAACATGGCTTTGTTGAGGTAAAAGTGTAGCCCCACACGATAGTTTATCACCTACATAGGCAACTGGTTTTCCATCAAAAATCACATGATCATGACTTTTAATAACTGTAGACCAACACCTACACTTAGGACAAACATGGCCATCCCCAGCACGAACAAATAAGTTACCCTTTTGGGAACTTAACATTTGAGTTGAGGGAACAACTCCACCATGATCAGTAATAGCATTATGGATTGCAAAACCTTTCGACATCTTACTTATCCATTTATTTATTATTTAAAAAATCTAGAGGTTTTGGGCCATCATTATATATACATATATAAACTGACTTATTTGGACTCTCTATAATTTCATCATTATTATCTAAACGTGAACCAATTAAAGCTACTGATTGTCCTTCTATAGTTAAAGCTTCACCAGCACCTGTAATAATTTTTGCTGTTGTACCATCTGCATAAATTGCTTCATCACCCACCAATGCTAGTGAAATTCCTTTTAATTTTGAATGGTGTCCAGAAGCTCGAATAAGCCCACCATTTTTTGTTTTAGCACCATTTACTGCAATATAATATTTAGTAAATGGCTTATTTTGCCAATATAAATTTTCTGCATTTAAAATCTTTTGAATATCATTTTCTGAAAGATCTTGTAATTGTTCGTAAGAAAGATCTCTTAAAAAAGTAGGACTTGTCATTTTTGTACCATTCTAATTTTTTCAAAATGAATAATAGCAAAAATTTATTAATATAAAAAATAAACTAACCGTAATTTTAAAATAAAACTCTCATATTTAAATATAAAAAATAGGCCAGATTATAATCAAGCCTATTTAAAACCCTTTCTAATCCATCAACTTTTTACGGCGATACAACCCACAATCCCCTGAAAATAGCGCTGCCAGCAAACACGTAATAATGGCGTAAGTGGCAACATTCATTCCAAATAGTTCAATCGCTAAAATAATAGACGTTAACGGTGCCTTACTCGCCCCAGAAAACAAACTGACTAACCCTAAGCCTGCAAGCAATGAAAGTGGTAGGTTTAAAACCGCCCCTAAAGCATTACCTAATGTCGCACCAACATAGAACAACGGCGTAATTTCGCCACCTTTAAAACCAGAACCTAAAGTAATGGCGGTAAAAACAGTCTTGTTAAAAAAGTCATAAAACTCAATCGGTACATAAAAAGACGCAATGATTTTATCTGTACCTAAACCGTTATATTGCTGATGCGCAGTGAACAAAGTAAGTAACATAATCACAATACCACCGACCATTGTTCTTAATGGCAAATAGCGAATGTATTTATAAAAGACATCACTCGCGAAATGAATAGCAGCAATAAAGAAACGCGCAGCTAAACCAAAGACTAACCCTGCCGCAATTAAGCTCATGAGCGTACCAAAATGAATGGCTGGAAACTCGCTAATCACATAGTAGATGTGCGGGTGAACAATATCGAATAGCTCAGGGATAGTCGAAGCAATAAGCGCCGACACAAAACATGGAAAAATGGCTGAGTATCTTAAATTACCTAAAGCGGTAATTTCTAAACCATAAATTGCACCTGCTAAAGGCAAGCCAAACACCCCTGCAAAGCCTGCACCAATACTGGCGATTAAGCAAATTTTTCGGTTATCTTCCGAGATTTTTAATATATGGCTTAAGTGGTCAATTAAGGCACCTGAAAGCTGAACCGCTGGTGCCTCACGCCCTGCCGAACCACCAAACAGTTGCGTTAAAATTGAAGTGATAAAAATGATGGGGCTCATTCGTTTTGGAATAAACGACTTCGGCTGGTGAATTTCATCTAGGAGTAAATGTGTTCCCCGTTCAATCGGTGAACCATATTTTTTAATGAGGTAACCAATACCAAAACCCACGAAAGGCAAAAAGTAGATGAGCCAGTGATGCAGACTTCGGACTTTGTTTGAAATATCAAAAGCCACAAAAATTAAAGTCGAGGCTAACCCTGCCACGACTCCAATCACAATCGAGATGACGAGCCAATAGACACTGTATTTTAGAATTTGATCATATTCAGATGAAGGTAGAATTTTCATTCGCGTTCTTCAATTAGCCTTTAAAATGGATGATAAATTCTCAATTTTTTTATGCAGCCAGCTCATTAAGTGAGAAATGCTTAAACTGGGCTAAAAATTAAAGCTCGCATAGGCGAGCTTTCAATACAGTGATTAATTTTGATATCACCAAACAGGGCGAAATATCTCATAACCCTTTCTGGCTTTCAAGTTGAAAATGGTTAACGAGTACTGTGAAAATAGCTGACTGAGTTAATAAATAAGCATTTGATTTGACCCGATCAAATTAAAAACAAAATCAGGCCAAATCATTTATTCAAAACTTAATTAATGCTACCAATCACAGTTTCTGCATGGCAGGTTGCGCCCTTCTCTGCGCCAATCTGAATAACCCCACTGCGATGCGCCAGTACCTGCACTTCCATTTTCATGGCTTCCATAATGGCAACCACTTGGCCTTCGGTGACTTGCTCACCATTTTCGACTTTCCAAGCGCTAATCACACCATTAATTGGGGCAAGTAAATGCTCGGCGCTCACTTCTGGCTCGGCGGTTTGGGCTTGAACTACCGTTGCTGGACCTTGTGCAAACATACCCGCAGGTAAACCTAAACGGTGTAACTTACCATCAATTTCAATGTAGCTCAGTAACATCGGTTGTTGATGGTTTGGAATACCACGTTTAGTCGGCTTTAACTCTTGTTTAAAGTCATTTTCGATCCAACGCGTATGTACATTAAACTCATCTGTAAAGTCAGGCTCATTAAGTACCGCGCGATGGAAATCTAAAACAGAAGCCACGCCCTCAATTTTAAATTGCTTCAAAGCACGTTTAGCTCGGGCAATTGCAATTTCACGAGTTGGACCAGTCACAATCAGTTTTGCCATGAGTGAGTCGAAGTGACTAGACACTAATGAGCCAGTGCGAATACCTGTGTCGACTCGTACACCGTTACCAAACGGCGCTTCAAATAAACTCAACACACCAAAGGCCGGAATAAAACCACGCGCTGGGTCTTCGGCATTAATACGAAACTCAATCGCGTGGCCTTGGGCTTTTGGTGTTTCTTTAATAGAAAGCACTTCACCTTGTGCCACACGAATTTGCTCAACCACCAAATCGACTTTTGAAGTTTCTTCGGTCACTGGGTGCTCGACTTGCAAACGCGTGTTTACTTCTAAAAATGAAAGCTTGCCATCGCGACTCAGTAAGTATTCAACTGTTCCCGCACCTACATAGTTTGCAGCCTGACAAATGTTTTTTGCGGAGCTTAAAATTTGCTGGTAAATCTCATCGCTAATAAATGGCGCTGGTGCTTCTTCGACTAACTTTTGGTTACGGCGTTGCAACGAGCAATCACGTGTGCCCAGTACCACAATATTGCCATGTTGGTCGGCTATGACTTGTGCCTCTACATGGCGCGGTTTATCAAGATATTGCTCGACAAAACATTCACCACGACCAAAGGCAGCTTTTGCTTCTCTGACTGCCGACTCATAAAGCTCTTTCACTTCTTCGAGTTTCCACGCAACTTTTAAGCCACGGCCACCGCCACCAAACGCCGCCTTAATGGCAATCGGTAGACCAAACTGCTTAGCAAACTCTAAAGCTTCCTCTGCGTTATTGAGTGGATCTTGCGTACCCTGAACCAACGGCGCACCGACTGAAGCAGCAATTTTACGTGCTTCGATTTTATCGCCTAATTTTTCAATGGCACTTGGTGATGGCCCGACCCATTTTAAACCTGCATCAAGCACGGCTTGGGCAAACTCAGCACGTTCAGATAAAAAGCCATAACCTGGATGAACCATCGTCGCTTTCGATTTTTTTGCAACTTCAATAATGGCTGGAATATTTAGGTAGGTTTCACTGGCAGTTGCACCAGCCAAGCCCCATGCTTCATCTGCAAGTTCGACATGCATGCTGCCAATATCATCATCTGCATATAACGCGACCGATGAAATCCCCATATCACGGCAAGCATGAATAATACGAACGGCAATTTCACCACGGTTAGCAATCAATAATTTTTCTGTATTCATCATTCATTCTCAAAATCTGTAAATTCGGCAATTTTTTTAAATTTGATGCAGCAACCTGCTGGAATCTGTGCTACCAAGTCCCAATGGTGTTTAGCAACAGAGGCAATAACCGGATATCCGCCCGTTAAAGGGTGATCATTCATAAACAAAACAGGCTGACCACTCGGTGGAATCTGCAAAGCACCAATGCATGTACCTTCACTTTCCAGTTCATGAGTGATTTTGCGAGTTAAAGGCTGCTCACCTGAAAGTCTTAGCCCGACGCGGTTGCTTTCATTGGTTACCAGCCATTCTTGCTGACAGAGCAGTTCAATACTGTCTTGTTCAAACCAGTCAGTGCGCGGCCCCATCACAATATCTAGCTCAACCACTTCACCAGCTTTTGGCAAATCACTTTTGCCCACTTCATTTACGCTAATGTTGGCTGTCTTCACATTCCCTTGATAAATGGTATCTCCAAGCTTTAAAGGCTCTGGCCCTAACACTGCCAAGCTGTCAAACGAAGCACTATTGAGTACTGGTTCAACGTCGATACCACCACGAACTGCCAGATAGTTTCTTAAGCCTGCTGTTGGTGGCTGAATTTGAAATTCATCACCTTCATCCAAATCAATCGGCTGATAGCTTGCAAAGTCTGCGGTTTGTCCGTCGGCAAATTTCACACGAATATTCGAGATCGCTCCAGCCACTGCAATAATGCCCGCATGCTGCATTTTGGCTTTTAAGCCACCATTTAAAACTTCAATAACAGGTGTATCGGTTGGGTTACCCACAATACGGTTAGCACTATGCATGGCAGACAAATCCATTGCACCTGCCACTCCAACACCAATATTGGTCTGGTTTAAACGCCCTTCGTCTTGAATAAGCATCTGTAAACTTGGCGCAGTGATCTTAAATAGTGGCAGAGATTGTTTCGGCTCAACCTTACGTGTGATTTGCTGCGGTACATTTACAGTGGTTGGGTTATGCGTAACATCTTCAAAATGTACAGTCATGCCCGGTAACAACAATGCAGGATTTTTACGCTCTAAATCCCACATTTTTTCCGATGTGGTCCCAATAAGCTGCCAACCACCCGGACTGTCTTTTGGGTAAATACCAGAGTATTTTCCAGCTAAACCCAAAGAGCCTGACGGTATTTTTTTACGAGGAACCGTTAAACGCGGAATGTCGGTAAAAGGCTTATCGGGACTGCTCATATAAGCAAAGCCCGGTGCAAAACCAATAAAAGCCACATTCCACACGCTTTGGTGATGTTTTCTAATCACATCGGCAACAGATAAACCTTGCAACTCAGCAACCTGCGCAAGGTCTTCGCCATCGTAACGAATCGGTACAATCACTTCTTGGCTGCTACGCTCAAATCCAGAATCAACTTTAAGGCTCTGAATTGAAGTAACCAGCGTTTTAAAGTTGGTTTCGATCTCGTTAAAGAAAACCAAAATTGTTTTTGCAGCAGGAACTAAGTCTTTAATTCCATTCAATTGCGTATTTTGCAATTTATTGTACAACGCCAAAGTTTCCTCTAAGCTCGCAAGCTCAATCAGAAAACAATCGGCGTTTACCGATAAAAAACGCATTTGCTTATCCTTTTAATTCTTCTTTAGCTCAATTAGCCAATCCAAGCACGGTCAGGAATGTCGGTAATAAACATATGACCCGGTGCATGACTAATGGCAAAAGGAATTTTCGAGTTCATCACCGCAGCTTGCGGTGTTACCCCACATGCCCAAAACACTGGGATTTCACCTGCTTCAATACGGGAAGCATCGCCAAAGTCGGGCTTATTTACATCCAAAATTCCTAAGCTTTCAGGGTGCCCAATATGTACAGGCGCGCCGTGCACACTTGGCATACGTGCAGTAATTTTTACTGCTTCACTAATTTGATGAGATGGAATTGGTCGCATGGAAACCACCATATTTCCTGAGATTCGCCCTGCTGGTTCGCACTTGATATTGCTCAGATACATCGGCACATTGGTGTCATCATGAATATGACGCATTTCGATGCCCGCTTCTTGCAATGCCGTTTCAAACGAAAAACTACAACCAATCAAGAAAGTCACCAAATCAGGATGCGCGTTATAAATCTCACTTGCATCGGTCACTTCATCGACCATTTCCCCATCTTTCCAAATACGATAGCGTGGGAAGTCGGTTCGGATGTCTGAATCTGCTGCAAGCTTAGTTGCATAGATGCCTTCTTCGAGTACATCGAGCACTGGACAGCTTTGCGGGTTACGGTGTGCATAGAGCAAAAAGTCGTATGCCCACTCTTTTGGCACCGAAATCATGTTGACCTGCGTCATGCCCGCAGCCATGCCTGCTGTTGGTTTATCAAAACCTGCACGGATTTTTAAACGCGCATCTAAAGCGGCTTCAAGCTGAGCTGGGTCGACTTTAATATCCTTATACATGGTGCTCATCCTTATGCTTTGTTTACAAATGGGCGAATTTCAATATTGTTTTTTACAAGTTCGGCTTTAATGGCTGCCGACATCTCAAGCGCACCGTCAGTGTCGCCATGTAAGCAAATGGTGTCGGCTTGAATTGGAGTAAATACGCCATCAATTGACTCGACCCCACCATTTTTAAGCATAGACACCACACGGCTTGCTACAAATGCCGAGTCGTGTAAAACCGCACCTTCTAGACGGCGAGATACTAGTGAACCATCGCTGTTATAAGCACGGTCTGCAAATGCCTCAGATACAACTTTTAAACCAGCCGCACGTACCTGCTCGACTAAGTTTGACCCAGCCAAAGCCACCAAAACCAGTTCAGGGTTATACATTTTAATCGCATCAATTACTGCCGCTGCCTGTGCTTGGTCATGTGCAATAGTGTTATAAAGTGCGCCATGTGGTTTAACGTATTGCACTTTTGAGCCTGCCACTTTTGCCAAGCCATCGAGTGCAGAAATTTGGTAAAGCACATCGGCAATCAGTTCGTCACGTGACAAATCCATATTACGGCGACCAAAACCTACAAGGTCTGGGTAAGACACATGAGCGCCAACGGTCACACCAAGCTCAACTGCTTTACGAACTGTTTTTAAAATACCGAGCGGGTCGCCAGCATGGAAGCCACAAGCAATATTGGCACTGGTCACGACAGGTAAAATCTGATCATCATTACCCATTTTCCATGAGCCAAAGCTTTCACCCAAATCACTATTTAAATCTACAAACATGGCATTATTCCTTTATCACTTAACAAAGTCTGGCTTAAAGCTTGGTCAAATAGTTAAACACTGTCGTAAACGACATATAACCCATCCACCACGTTAAAAGACATGTTAATCCACCCAAAATAAGTAACCATTTTGGATAGTTATAATTACCCATTAAATCTTTACGGCACGCAGCTACGTATACAAAAATTGTAAGGCCAATTGGCAACACTAAACCGTTAAAACCACCCACAAAAATGAGTAGACCTGCCGGAGTTGCACCCAATAACACATACAGCAATAAAGCCAATGCAATAAAGGTAATGGTCGTATAGTTGGTCTGTTTTGGTGTTAAGTTCTTTTTAAATGCAGTAAAGAATGAAACTGAGGTATATGCTGCACCAATCGTGCTACTAATACCCGCGGCCCAGAAAATTAAACCAAATAATTTAAAACCGAATGTACCTGCTGCATATTGAAATGCTTGGGCTGCCGGATTGGCGTCATGGCTGGCTAAATCAATATGGGCACCGCTCACCACCACACCTAAGAATGCCAAGAACAACACATAACGCATGATACCAACGACAACAATGCCCTTGGTCGCAGCTTTTGCAACTTCATCAATATTTTCAGGGCCAACCGCACCTTTATCGAGTAAACGATGTGCGCCTGCATAGCAGATATAACCACCAACCGTACCACCAACAATGGTGGTAATAATGGCAAAGTCGATATGATCTGGAGCAAAAGTTTGATGTACAGCTTGACCAACTGGAGGCATTACAATGACAGCAACAATAATAATCAGCAGGATTTTAAGCAATCCCAACACGATCATGCTTTTATCCATGGCAAGCGTTGCTTTTCTTGATGCAAAAATCAAAATCGCTAATGCACCACTTAAAATACCGCCCCACTTTGTGTCTAGGCCAAAAAGTGCATTTAAACCTAAAGCTGCACCTGCAATATTACCGACACTAAAGAAAAAACCGCCCAAAATCACCAGAAATGCCAGTAAATAGCCACTACCTGGTAATGCTTTATTGGCAATGTCTGATGCACGCATTTGAGTGAGTGTTACTACACGCCAAATATTTTGTTGAACTACATAATCAATGAGAATGGAAACTAAAATGGCAAAGCCAAATGCCGCCCCTAACTTGACTGTAAATACAGCAGTTTGGGTTAAAAATCCTGGCCCCATTGCAGAGGTCGCCATCATAAAGATTGAGGCTACAATGGCCCATTGGCGATCTGATAAAAAAGAAGATTTCAGTAAAGACATATTAATGCGTTCCTCATCCATTTGAGCTTAACAACGCTATTTCAAGTTGAACCAAGAACACCATTTTTCGTCCCAAACGATATTCTTTAATCCTTTAAAATGACAAAGATTCCCTATTCCCCAATCAACTTAATCGGTGATCAAATCTTGTATCTCAAATAAAAACATAGCTAATCCCTACGGACAATAAGACTTTTTACATAAATTAAAATTTATAAGTATTTAATTTTTATTATTTTTTAATTTTATTAAAAGTCAGGATAAATTTTACTTATCGAAGCACATAAGCTGCTTTTATGACTTTGCATACAAGCAGCGACAATTTAGATAAGAAAAATAAGATGAAAATATCACTAGCCCTGCTTATTTTTTAATTTGCTCATTCAGCCTTTTCATGGCACTCGCCGAGACTTTAACAGCGACCTCGGTTAATTTTTCTTTCAAGGCAATATCATTCCCGTGAATATAAATAGACGTGAAATGAAAAGTTTTTAAGCGAATAGGTGTATTTAATATTTCTAGTCGTCCGTCGGTAATTTCTTTTAAAGCAGTTAAAGTCGGTACGACTGCAATACCTAAGCCTTGCTCGGCAAGACGCAATAACGTCGCTAAAGAATAACTGGTAATTGAAAGCGGCTCATCAATGCCCTTTTCTTTCATTTTGGCCTTTAATTCTTTATAGGGATAGGTAATTTTTGGATAGGTTAAAATGGTATGCGACATTAAAGCTTTAAAAGACATTTGCCCAATTCCACCTTTAAATGAAGGTGCTGCCAAGAAACTCAGTTCAAAGTTACATAGCGACTGTTCAATACACTCAAAAGCCAACGTTGGCCCAAGTAAAAACGCCATGTCCAAGTCACCGGTACGAACGCCTTCTTGTAAGTTAGGTGTCAGGTCAACCACAATTTCGACTGAAATTTTTGGGAACTCTTGTTGAACTTTTTCAATATATTCAACCAACCATGTATACACAATGGTCTCAGAAACGCCTAAACGGATGGTTCCCGTCAGGTGTTGATTTTCAGTCAGTTCAGCCACCAGATCGGTCTCTAGTCGCATAAATTTTTCAGCATATTTAAATAAGGTCATGCCTTTATGGGTCAGTTTAAACTGCCGCAAGCTTCGGTCTAAAACCTTAAAACCTAATTCATTTTCAAGAGATGTGATTTTTTGAGAGACTGCAGGCTGCGTCGTTTGTAATTTAGTTGCCGCCTTATTGAAGCTATTTAAAGTCACAACCCAATAAAATGCTTCAAGATTCTTTAAATTCACGTTTCATCCTGTCTTAAAAATTCCTTTACTTTTATAGTATGTAAGCTTTTAGCTGAGTTAGGCTACCCATTTATTCGTTTTTATTTGAGCTTCTTTAAATCAGAACAGTAAATATTAATTTAAGTTTTTGAAATAAATATGGAAAGATAAAAATTCTAATCAACTATTGCGCCAGCCGTCATGTTTACAACCATTGCCGTCATTGAGTTCGCATGTTCCGAGGTAAGGAAAGCAACGGTTTCTGCAACTTGTGAAAGTGTCGGTAACCGTTTTAACATAGTGCCCTGAGCCGCACCCTCTAGCCATTGTCCCTATGCTGAGTCCCATTGCCTGTGCTTTTGACTCAAATAATTCACGCGTGTATGAACCCGCTTGAATAGCATCAACAATTGCATGTGAGCGAACACCGAGTACCCGTATATTTTTAGGGCCTAACTCACTAGCAAGTGATTTAATAAAAGCTTCGATTCCGGCACAGCCCACAATATGCCCTAAATGTCCCGGTATTGCCATCCGAGCTGAAGGTGCCACAATTGAAATGATGGTTCCGCCGCGCTTACCGCCCATATAAGGAACCACAGCTTTAGAGATATTAAACTGCGCCGTTAGAAATGGATTTATTCCCCCGACGAACTCATCAAGATTTAATTCTAAAATTTCTTTGCCTTGATTATGAATAAAACTGGTCGCATTGATGACGATATCTAAACCACTCGTCGCTTGAGCAATTTGAGCAACTGCCTCACTGGTTGCTTGGCTATCTAGCACATCGACACTGACGGTATGTACCGCGCCTTCGTATTTTTGCAGTTGTGTCGCAATGTTTTGCAGTTTATTTAAATCCCTTGCGCATAAATAAACATGTGCTCCTTCACGAAGGAAAACCTGCGCAATCGCAGTGCCAATTGCACCGCTCCCTCCAAAAATTACTGCTACTTTTCCCTTGAGCAACATACGGCATCCTCTTGTTATTGTGCGCCATAGTTAGGTTATGACACACAATCAAAAGTGATGCAATTTTATACAGTTTAAAGTTTGTATGAGCTTATGGCAGATGAACAAAAATAACGTCTAAGTCTTGTTTTGGTACAAACTTGGTTTTGGTCATTTGAAATTGAGTCGGACTAATTTTGTTAACTTTGCCATCCCAACAAAATGAAACCAGTTCACCTTTATCACGTTCAATCGTTAACTTAAAGTTTTCAATAGGCTTTGCCCAGTTTGCACCTGTCGTCAAAATATAACCTAATGCACTAAACGGCGAATTTTCTGCCTGTGCTTTTTTAAGACCCTGTTTAAATTGTTTATCCATGCAAAATTGCTTGCTATCTTCGTCTGGGTATAGCGCAACAGAACCGCCGACCAAAGGCTTATATTCATGATGAATTTTAGTCAAACTATTGGCTTTGAAGGTTTGCTTCCAGCTATAAATGACTTGAGATGACCATGGGATTACATCATCTTTTTCAAATTGAGCTAAAATTTTCTGCATTTGTGGTTTATTACATTTGTTTAGCTTATCTTGATAATTCAAATAATCATAGTTACTACGAATCCATGGATTCAGCATGTCTTTTTCAGTAAAGCCACATTGCTTAAACTCATCGGTTACATCCATTAAAGGTGATTTTTCATCTTTTTGAATAACCGTTCTGACATGCATTTCAGGTTTTATATTTTGGCCATCCACTACAATTTTAAAGCTCTTTAAAAGTGCGTCTGTGTCTGCAAAATCTGCTTCAAAAAAGTTATCTACACGTGGTAGCGGAAATAAAATAGTTTCAGTGACATCTTTATTGCTTAGGTTTTTATATAGATAATCGACTTTAATCATCTTTTTACTAATAAATAAATCTTCACTTTGCATCGCAACTTGTGAGTTTTTTAAATACTGAATGCCACCTGTACCCACATACCCCGTAGAGTCATTGGCGAAGCTATAGCTTGAGAGTGGAACCAAAACAGCTAAAGTCATTGCAAGCTTTTTCATTTTAAAGTCTCTATATCATTTTTTGATTATGAAATATCAACCTAAATGATAGCTGTTTTAAGATTAAGTGCTGTTAATATTTTTCATTCTTCTAAAACATACCAATATAAAATAGGGTAAATAGATTGCATCAACCACCGTTAAATGTGGTCGATGCATTTTAAATTAAGAATAAATGAAGCGAATTTATTTTTTATAGCTTTAAACGTGATTACTTCGCTGCGTTTACACCAACAATAAACTGGCTACAATTAGATCCTTCAGAAGCATTACCTAACTGCTTTTCAGAAAACTTAAATTTTGATGCTACAGAAGCATAATCTTTCTTCAGGGTTTGACCTGTAAGCTCACCTAACTCTTTTACTTGTTCAGGCTTTAAAATTCCGTGTTCAACTGCTTGATTGACCATTACACATGCTGTGGTCATCGCATCATAACGTGCAGCAGTTTTCGAATAACCTAGAGCACCCACTACACCACCAACAATTAAACAGACTACTACAGCCAAAGTTACATGCATTTTATTCATTTTAAATACCTAAAAATTTAACCAAAGACGAGCACTTTAAGAGTTTGTGCCCAAGTACAATTAAGATAACTTCTTTTATTTGATACAAAAAGTTAGATTCTGTCAGTTTTATTGATAGTTGAGGTATCTGTTAAGTTTCAAAAAACTTGTTGTGATTGCTTTGAGCTAACGTCAAGACTATACAGTGCTTCTAAAAAATAAAAGCCTAGTTAAACTACTAAGCTTTTAAATTAATTAATTTTCATCCAAATATTCGATAAATTTTTTCTTAAAAAAATTAAGCCACTCATGATCTTCTTTTAGATCAGTTTCATAATCTACTGTTAAAAGAAAGACTTTTAACCTTAAAAAAATATAATATTTATCTTCTTTATAATTATAACTATCTATCTCCTTCCAATTACTTTCATTAAGCTCATTAAATATATTTAATATTTCTTTTTTATCAGAAACATTAAATAGTTTTTCACTCATTAAATCTAAAAAACTATTGATATAAATTTCCAAATTTTGATAATAACTAAAAAAACTTAATACTTCATATTTACTATAATCTTCCATTAAGTCTAAAAAAGTTAAGGATTTTTTTATAGTTTCAAAATTTCGCACACAATTACTCTTTTAAGATGAAAATATTTTATATACAATCCCTCACACTTATGCATTAATTTTAAAAATAAAATCTATAAAGTTTTAGTATTACCACTTTGATTCTTCTCCATCCTCATCTTGTATAACAATTTGAGTTTTACTTCGTAGCCAGTTAAAGATATATTTCAAATCAAATGTTATTTCTTCACCATGTGATGAAATTTCAAAAAAAATATAATCTTTTTTAAAAAAGAATCGAATATCATACTCCCAATCTCCTTCAATTTTATTTTTTTCTTTCAAATAAACTATCTTATCATCC
>NZ_JBIUCS010000046.1:0-11834 GCF_044538485.1 Acinetobacter sp. ABJ_C5_2
GTTTATAGCATTCATCTGTATTTTTGTTTGAATGTTGAACTAAATAACCGTTAAGCTGTGTAATTATAATTATAGCTCTTTCTTTATATTCTTCTGATGATATTTCATTATGAATAGGAAGGATGATTTTATATATAAGTTCAAAATTATACTTTTGTATCATTGACAAAGATTCATATACATAGGGTAAGTGGTCTGAAATAGAAAATACCTCTTTAAATGTATGCGTAATGACCGGTTGTTCTATTTCATATATTATATTAGTAATAATATTCATAAACCGATGCAAGGGCGGTTCATTTGCATTTAAGTTGATTAAAATTTCTATACGCTGTATGTAGTCGCAAATTAATTTATCGAGTAAAGCCTTTAATAAAATATCTTTATTTTGGAAATAATGCTGCAAGGTACTTAAACTAATATTTGATTGAGCGGCAACTCCTCGCATACTAAAACCAGAATAACCTTTAGTAAGAAAAACTAGCTCAGCATTTTTTAAGATTTGCTTTATTCTTTCTTGTCCTTTTAGTGTGGTAAAGGACTTCTTTATTTGCATAGTATCAAAGGTATCAATTTTGATCATTATCCAGCCTGTAAGTACTATTTAAAAAAAGGCATTCTAAACCATGAAATTAGAAAAATATAAATAAAATATTTAAATTCTATTAAACTAAATATAGGTCATATGACCTATAGTTTTTTAATTTAGGTCAGGCGACCCAATCTAAAATTAAAAAATAGGTCATATGACTTATTTTTGTTTCTTAAGTAATAGTTAAAATAGGTCGTGTGACCTATTTAAATAATAATGAGTTTCTTCTGATTTTTTTAAATCTATAAATTATTGTATTTGAATAAATATTGACTAATTTTTAATTGATGGATGATATTTATTTTCTCTATTTTTTAGTCTTTTTTTTAAAGTAGGGGTGGGTATTTAGTTAGGTATTTTTTTGACTATTAAAAAAAGAAATTTAAATAAGTAAACATAGTCTTTTTGTAATGTGTGTATACAAGTTAAATAATTGTTATTAAATTGTGAAGAGAATCACACAATAGTAAAAGGTAGTTTGTTTTATATATAAAACAAATTGGACATATTTTATTTATCACGTTTGATTCATTTTGTTCTACAAAACTAATCATTATATATGTAGGTTATGAATATGAAAAACATTCAGAAATCACTTCTTGCAGCATTAATAGTTGCTGGTTATGCGGTAAATACTCAAGCGGCTGTTACTGGACAGGTTGACGTTAAATTAAATATCTCAACAGGCTGTACTGTAGGTGGTAGTCAAACTGAAGGGAATATGAACAAGTTTGGTACTTTAGATTTTGGTAAAACTTCCGGTACTTGGAACAACGTATTAACAGCTGAAGTCGCTTCAGCAGCTACAGGCGGTAATATTTCTGTGACTTGTGACGGCACGGATCCTGTTGATTTTACAGTTGCAATTGATGGTGGTGAACGTACAGACCGCACTTTAAAAAATACTGCTTCTGCTGATGTAGTTGCATATAACGTTTACCGCGATGCTGCTCGTACAAACCTTTATGTTGTAAACCAGCCACAACAGTTCACTACAGTGAGTGGCCAAGCTACAGCGGTACCAATTTTCGGTGCAATCGCTCCAAATACTGGCACAGCAAAAGCTCAAGGTGATTATAAAGATACTCTATTAGTTACTGTAAATTTCTAAATATAAAAAGAAATAATTAATTGAGTGGCAGGTTTACTTAAAAGTGAGTGAACCTGTTTTAAATGGAGGGAAGATGATATTAAATCGTGGTTCTATATTTATAATTTCTTATTTTTTAATTTCTTCATTAAATGCGGGTGGGTTTGGAGCTAAATTAACAAGTCAAATTGAATTATTACCTTCTTGTTCTATTAATAATAAAGTTGTTGAAAATAATGCGACAAATTTAAATTTTGGAACTGTTGATTTTGGTGAAACCTCGACTGGTTTTAATGGGGTGATCGATGCAAGTTTGGTAAATAATGGAAACTCTGGTTTACAAATACAATGTGCTGGTATTTCTACTGTAAAAATAATATTTGGTTCTGGAAATAATGATAGTAAAGTTCCTACTTCATTTTCACAAAATTATTATCATGCATTAAGTAATGGTAGAGATTTTGTTGCTTATAACTTGCTCTATGGTTTAAATAAACAAGTAATTAGAGCGAATGATGCTTTTATTCTTAATGATATGAATACTAAAAAGAATATCGATATTTTTGGTCAAGCCATACACGATGGTGGACGTATATCTAAGGGTGAGTATACAGATATAGTACCAATTACAATTGAGTTTTAAGAAAATGAAATATTTTTATTTTAAAGCAATATTATTGCTATCTGTAAGTCCATTTTTATATGCGGTAGATCCTCAATTAAATTCTAGCTTTAAAGTTCAAGCTAAAATTGAAAATGGATGTTCAATAGATAATATCGAACAAAAAATGGATTTTGGTCAGTATTCAGCTTTATCAAAAGATAAAATCGTTTCCAATATTATAAATAGCAAAGAATCTTGGAATATCCGTTGTACAGAAAGTTTGCCTGTTAGTATTTCTATAGATGGTGGTGAAAATCTACAGAATAATGTAAGACGTATGAAAAATGGTTCATCTTCGAATTATTTAACTTATAAATTATATAACTCTAGCAGTTTATCTACTGAATATATTGTTGGTAATAAATATTTATTGCCTGCCACAACACCTACAAACCGTCTGGCAAATTTTGAAATATATGGTGTCGTTGATTTGGAAAATAATAATGAACCACATACGGCCGGAATTTATAAAGATACTGTTTCAATAATGATTACATGGTGATTTGTATGAACAATTTTGCATTTATTAAAAATGGCATTTTAAAATCTTTTTTATTTGCAAGTACATTATCACTTGTTACACCTGTGATGGCACAAGCAACTTTTTTAATTTGGCCTATTTATCCAAAAATTGAAGCCAATGAAAAAGCAACTGCGGTTTGGCTCCAAAATACTGGCAAGACCGATGCAATGGTACAAATTCGGGTGTTTAAATGGAACCAAGAAGGCTTAAAAGATAACTATAGCGAGCAATCAGAAATTATACCTAGTCCACCTGTAGCTAAAATTAAAGCAGGTGAGAAGCATATGCTTCGTTTAACCAAAAGTGCCAATTTGCCAGACGGCAAAGAACAGTCATATCGTTTGATTGTAGACGAGCTACCGATCCGCCTTTCTGATGGAAACGAGCAAGATGCCTCTAAAGTGAGTTTCCAAATGCGCTACTCCATTCCGTTATTTGCCTATGGAAAAGGTATAGGTAGTGGTTTAACTGAAGAAAGCCAAAAAGCGAATGCAAAAAATCCTTTAGCCAAACCCGTTTTACAATGGTCAGTCCGCAATAATGACCAAGGCCAGTCTGAGCTATATTTAAAAAATAATGGACAGAAATTTGCTCGCCTTTCAGCACTTAAAACTTCAAAAACTGGCCATGATATTTCTTTAGGGAAAGCTGCTTTTGGGTATGTTTTATCGAATAGTACCGTGAAGTTTGCTATCGATAAATCGACTGCAAATGAGTTGTTAAAAACTTCTAAAATTTATGGTGTTGATAGTTCTGGCATAAAACAAGAGTTGATCGAAATTAGCAAAATGGAGGATCCAACATGATCCTTCGGCATAATAATTTATGCAAAAGTATTTTGCTAATTTTGTTGTCGGGTGGATGCTTAAATATTCCAAATATTGCTTTTGCTGGCGATTTGCCTCCACCACCAAAAGATATTAACGAAATTAATCAACTGTTTAAGCTATATCTAGACTTGGTTGTAAACCAATATTCAGTGCAGCAGGTTGTACCTGTTATTGTTAAAAATGATGAGTACTTCATACAAAAAAACAAGCTGATTGATGAGTTGGAAATTCAAATTCCTCAGGAGCTACTGACAAACAACGACACTACTTTAACCAATCAAGATATCTTAACTTTGGGGTTTAGTGGTGATGCGAGTGACTGGATATCTTTAGATAAGTTGAAAGATGTAAGCTATGAATATCAATCATCAAATCAATATTTTAAGCTTAACTTTCCACCTGCTTGGATGCCGACTCAAGTTTTGGGTAAAGACTCATGGTATAAACCTGTCGTTGCTCAGTCGGGTATAGGGCTGCTCAATAACTATGATTTTTATACTTATAGACCACATCAGGGTGGTTCAACCAGTAGTTTATTTACCGAGCAGCGCTTTTTTTCTCCGTTAGGGGTCATTAAAAACTCTGGTGTCTATGTCAAAAACCAATATAAAAACGAAGGTAATGCCGAGCCTCTAGACAATGACGGCTACCGTCGTTATGACACATCTTGGCAATTTGATAACCAAAAGAATGCTACATCTTTTGTACTGGGTGACATTATTACCGGTAGTAAAACGACTTGGGGAAGTTCTGTTCGTCTAGGTGGTTTTCAGGTACAGAGAAACTATTCAACTCGACCAGATTTAATTACCTATCCCTTACCACAGTTTATTGGGCAAGCTGCTTTACCAAGTACAGTCGATTTAATTATTAATGGGCAAAAGACCAGCTCAACTGAAGTACAGTCTGGGCCGTTTATATTGAATAATGTTCCCTTTATTAATGGTAAAGGTGAAGCCGTTGTTGTCACGACCGATGCAGTCGGACGTCAGGTCACGACTGCCGTACCGTTTTATATTTCCAATACTTTGTTAAAGCCCGGCCTATTTGACTATTCATTGTCTTTAGGGAAAATCCGTGAAGACTACGGACTTAAAAATTTCTCTTATGGAAAGTTTGCAAGTGCAGCCGACGCCCGTTATGGGGTAAATGACTGGTTTACCGTAGAAGGACGTACTGAGCTTTCCTCAGACTTACAGTTATTTGGTGCTGGGTCTGTACTCAAACTTGCAAACTTAGGTGTGCTGAGTGCTTCTTTTAGCCAAAGTAAGGCCGACAAATCTATGTCTGAAGATCGCACCAAAGACTTAGAGGGTAAGCAATATACGGTCGGGTACAGCTATAACCGTAATCGCTTTGGTTTTAGCATTAACCATAACCAGCGTGATGATGAATATACCGATCTTTCACGGCTGCAATATAGCAATTTAATTTCGGTCAATAGTAATAAAAGCTTAACGGCCAATACCTACTTTGCCACCAAAAACTCAGGGACTTTTGGTGTCGGATATATTGATACCAAAGCAAATGACTTTAAAAATCGCTTTTTAAACTTGTCATGGGCACCTGTTTTACCGACCTATATGAATGGCGTGACAGTTTCACTCAGTGCTAATCGTGACTTTATCGAAAAAGAGTGGAGTGCTGCATTTCAGCTTTCGATACCACTGTTCCAGCGAAACGCGACTGTGAACTCGGGTTATGCATTTAATAAAGAGGGCGATACGGGCTATGTTAATTTCAACCGTTCTGTACCGTCTGAGGGTGGTTTCGGAGTCGATTTAACCCGACGCTATAATGAAAATAGTGAAGATTTAAATCAGGCACGCATCAATTACCGCAACGGTTATATCAATACCGACTTTGGTATGTCTGGAAACCATGACTATAACTACTGGTTTGGTCTATCAGGTTCCCTAATTTATATGGCGGGTGAGGTATTTGCTTCAAATCGTTTAGGCGATTCTTTTGCCTTGATTGATACCAACCAAGTACCAGATGTTTTGGTTCGATACGAAAACAGTTTAATTGGCCGCAGTAATAAAAAAGGCCATATTTTTGTGCCGTCGGTGACGCCTTATTATTCGGGTAAATACAGCGTCGACCCAATCGACTTACCTTCAAACTTCACCATCACGCAAGTTGAACAACGTATTGCTGCTAAACGCGGCTCGGGTGTTGTGATTAAGTTCCCAGTTCATCAGTCTATTGCTGCCAACGTTTATTTAACTCAAGCAGACGGCAAACCTATGCCTGTTGGTTCTGTGGTGCATAGAGCTGACCAAGAGTCGTCTTATGTGGGAATGGATGGCATTGTCTATTTAGAAAACTTAAAACCGAATAATACCGTGACTGTTCAACGTTCGGATCAAAGCATTTGTAAAGCAGATTTTTCTGTAGATGTAGAACAAGCCAAGCAACAGATTGTGGTGGTTAAGCCTGTTATGTGTCATGAGGTATCTTTACCATGAATATAAAAACAAAAAAATTACTTCGCCATTTAGGCATATTTTCTGGACTGATGCTGGCTGGAAATTTGGCTCATGCTGCATGTAGTGTGAGTGCTTCGGGTTCATCTTCTATTTCGGTTCCGTCTATTTATTTAACGGAAAACGGTGAAAACTCTTCACAGTTTAATTCGGGTTTGTCATGTACGGGTTTTAGCTTAGCTTTGGCGAACATGACCTATTTAAAATATCGGGTTGAGCAAATGTCGAATTCATTTACCAATGCTCAAACTGGAGAAAAACTCAATGCTATTATTTTAGATAGTAACAATGAAATCATTAGCTTAGGCCAAGAAAAAGACATGAGTAGCTTTACACTGGTCAATCTTTTTAGTGGGCCAGATGGTAATTTGCCTTTCTATATACGCCTTCCGGCTGGGCAAAGTGTATCACCGGGTGTGTATCAAGCTGACTCACCATTAAAAGTAAAATGGTTCTATTCTGTACCCGCAGTTGCAATTATTGGCATCGGTGCTTTCTTTGAAAGCCCTGGGTTTAAACGTGGGGTATTAGGAATTGGTTTTAACTGGGGAAGTGGAGCGGACTCGCTTGGTTCGCTCTCTATTACCGTACTTCCGGACTGCCGAATTTTAACGCAAGACGTAAACTTTGGTACGGCCGCTTTTGCTTCTAAGCTTGAGCCTGTACAGTCGTCTATGGGAATACGTTGCTCTGTAAATACACCATATTATGTGAGTTTAAATAATGGACTTTCCCCGCAAAACGGCAACCAACGAGCGATGAAGTCACAAACGGGAAATACATATTTAAAATACGATATTTTCAAAAACTCATCGAATGACCGATGGGGAAGCGGTAACGAGCGTTGGTCGAGTTTAAATGCGACTCTTAACCCCGGTGTACATAACGGAGTGACGCAGCAGAGCTATGTCTTTACCACAAAAATTGTCGATGAAAATGCAGACACAGTACCAGCGGGAACCTATCAAGATACGGTTACGGTACAAGTCGAGTTTTAAAAGCTAATTTATATAGAAGATAAAAGCTCAGTTCATGGGCTTTTCGACTTTAAATAAATGAAAAAATAGAATTTTTTATAAATTATAAATAACGTTTTTATAAAAATACTGATATGTTGTTAAAGTAAAATAACTCAACAAGAGCAAGTATTGCTGAAATTTTGGTACTAAATAATGAAAAGAATACATACAAAAATTGGAGATGTATTTGTAGTTAAGTTGGAGAATGGAAGAAAAAAATATTTTCAACTAGTGGTTTTTGATTTAACTCAATTAAATAGTGATGTAATTCGAGTATTTAAGACATCCTATTCTGAAGATAATAAATGCAATTTATCTGAAATCATTAATGATGAGGTTGATTTCTATGCACATTGTGTAACTAAGTGGGGCATTCAGCTAGGGTTTTGGGAAAAGGTTGGAAAGTCCTTGGAAGTTGGCAATAACGATGTGTTATTCCGTAGTAGTAGCGATGACCCTAAAACAAAAATATCGGATAACTGGTGGATTTGGAAAGTTAATGAACCACAGCAATATGTAGGAAAATTAGAAGGGGAAAATAGGCTTGCAGAAATTGGTAGTATCATACCGCCAGATAGTATTGTTTATAAAATAAACACAGGAAAATATGATTTTGTATATCCTGAGTTTGAATAAAATAAATGTAAGATTTACCTTATTGAAATTAGATATTTTAAAAGTGGCTTAGATATCTAAGGCTTACTCAAGCTCTAATTGGTCATCATCTTTGGTAATTTTAATCTTTATCTTTTTATATTTTCGTTTATTTGGATCTAACGCCGAGTTCATGACTTCATCTGCAAAAGGCGGGCACTGCATGAGCTTTGCATACGCTCTATAGCCGATGCGTATACGAGTAGGGGGGCAATCGGTTCTTTTTGAATAGTATTCAATGAGAGAGTTCAGTTCTTGTAATAAAGTTTGCTGTTCCATCATACATACTTAACACTTAGATAACTCAAGCATAATAGACTTAAATGTTTAGTGGAATATGTATTTAAAATATACAAGTTACTTAAATTGTGACCTGGTTCGCTAAAACTACTATTTTGTGTATCAAGTTTGTTTTTATATAAGTATAAGCTGTTTTTTTAACCGAAATGTCATAATGAAAAGTTAAGTTAGGCCTATAACAAGAAAAGATGAAGATTGTTGCGAACAATAAAACCAAGAAGCAATTTTCAAGTAAAGCTGGTCTGTTGTAATTAAGCTAATTCGAAAGAATTGGCTTTTTTGTTTTAACAAAATGAGGCATTTTTGTGTACTCAAGTGAGGTGATCAAAAGTGTTCTGATCACCACCCCATGCTCTTAATAATTAATTAAAATAATTATTGATATGCGATATATAACCTTGATCATTCAAAAAGGGGATAATTAAATGTTGCTGTGCTCTAGTTATCCCCACATATGCAAGACATTTTTCGGCTTCAGGATCTCTATCTTCTCTAGGCATATTGTCTAGACCAATAAAAAAAGCTATAGGAAATTCTAAACCCTTACATCCTTCAATATACATAACTTTAATACTATTTAATAAGGGATTAAAGTTCAGTTTTTCTTCCCGTTTAAGTAAAAAAGTGACAGCATCTGGACCAAAAGTCTCTAATAAATTTTTTCTGATTAGTTCAAGCAACTCACGATTACCTGGTGTAATAATGATACCCATATCTTTAAAGGTGTATTTATCTGATGAAATTGCTTTTTGAATTGCTTTAATTAAATATAAAGTTAATTCTTCAATATTTTTTAACTGTTTAAGAACAGGTTCTGAGCCAGAATGACAATATTCTATATTAGGTGTTAGGCGTGATGATAAATCATCTTCATCAGTTAGTATCTCATTTGAGCCATCAGAAAATAAACTAGCTAATCTAAGGATCTCCTTTGTATTGCGATAGCATTCTTTAAGTTCGGTTGGCTTTTTACCTTGTACAGTTAGTCCAACAGATTTCCAATTAGGACGCTTTCGGCCAAAGACATTTTGTGCTGGGTCATAGCAAAATAAGATACTATTTGTTTCAGGATCAATTAGATTGGTTATTCCTCGTACCCAATCATCTGAAAGATCCTGACCTTCATCAATTAAAATCGCTTGATATTTTTCAGTAGAATTCTCATTTATATAGTCGATTAATAAACGACCTATTCGCTCATTATATTGACTTTGATCTTCATCTGGATATTTTTTTAAATTTGCTTGAGTAATTTTCTTAACTAGTCCATGAAAATGAGTAATAGTGATATTTGATGGTGAATTTTCATTTAAGATATTCAGTTTAAGTTGATTTAACAAATTAAGGTTAAAACATATAACAAGAATTTTCCATTCAGGATTTGTCTGCTGTAAATACTTAGCACGACATGAGAGAACAACACTTTTCCCACTTCCTGCTACACCTTTTAGAATTCGATGTCCTTCACCAATATTTTTTGCTACTTTTTCTTGCTCAACACTTAAAGCTTTAACTGTATTTATATTTAAAAATTCAGTTTGATCACCAATACGAATTTCAGGAAATAAAGTATATCTTAGATGTTGTAACTCTTTAAAATTCAGAGGTTCAAAAGGAAAGTTAATACGATCGAATTTTAATGACGCTTTAATTTTTTTTATAAAATTCTTACATTCATCTCGATTGTCTAAATCAAAATTAAGGTCATCAGAAAACAAAGCTTGCTCATTTGGTATTATTGAATCATTAATTAATCCTAAATCAGTTGCTTCTTTACGACTCATATTTGTAAATGCAATACATTTGCCGATAGGAAAACGGATATTTCCTGCATATTCACCATCAACTTGGATCAAAGAGGTATTTTTGCCTACAAGGTCCCTAATTTTGTTGACGTAATTTCTTGCTTGTTGCAAAGGATTTGTAACTTCTACTTCTTCATTTTCATTATAGAAGTTACCGCGAAATTTACGTGGGTTAAAACTTTTAAACCTATTTTTAGACCAATCTTTTACTTCTAAAACTATTATCCCAAAGTCTTGGCTGAAAATTACAAAATCACTATACCGTCCTAGAACAGGAGTGTCATACCAAACATAATGTTCATCATCGGGATGAAGAGCCTCTCGTAAAATTTTAAATATTTTCTTCTCGCCAGATGTTGCTTTATGAATCTTTAAAATACTTTCAGGGATCATTTCAGCCATAGATTTATCTCAAACTTTTTATAAAGGATTATTTTAAGAAGTTGGCAATTGTAAGAAATAATGTGAAACATATCAAATTTATATATAATGTTTTAATAAATCTCTTTAATCTGGAGTTAATAAAGATAATGGTACAGCTTTTACCTATTAATTATTCTGAAATTCCAGATAATTTTAATAAACTAAGAGATTTATTTGAATATGGGTGGGAAAATGGCGATACCGATTATGGTTGGTTTTGGCAATGGCATAGTTCATTCGAAGAGAAATTTGAGCTTTATGAAATCAAAACGGGTTCATTTGGAGATGGGTATATTGTCTTAATAAAAGCAATTTTAAGTGCAAAATATGGCAAACCAATAGGCTATAAGTTTTCAAAACTTTTACAAGTAGCGCATGTTCTTTTAGAGCATCATCCAGAATTTTGGAAACATTTTCTATTAGTAGTAAAGTATTATGGTCATATGGATTTGCTTAAATCACAAGATATAAAAGGGAAGTTGTTTAGTAAAACTAAAAAAATATCAGCAGAGAATTTTGATTCAGATCACTCTTATAATTCATTGATAGAATTTTTGTGTCCCATTTTTGAAGGGAGATTATTTTTATGGGAATATCAGCAGACTTCTACTGAAGAAAAAAATTTTGATTTACCACTCGTCGCTTTACAATATTTTTTTGAAAATTCGCGTCCCTTTAAAGAGTTAGGTTTTAGCCAAACTCAATTTGAATCATGTGTTAGACGTTATTTATTAAATTATTTTGATGTTGATCATAGACTTTCTGTTGTAAACAATGAGTACGTTATAAAATCTATAAATATTGCCAAGATGAGTAATAAAGATCACACGCATTTATCTGTTTTTTCTCGTAGGGATGTAGATTGGCAAAATGCAGAAATTAAACTTTTTTTATCAGTAGTTTCATTTTTAGAATTAGAAGAATTTATTGAACAAGGTTTATACTGTAGTAATAGTGACTGTTTCTTTTTGACACTAAAAGACGATCAACTAAAAATTACTAAAAAGAAAAATCATTTAATAGATAAGCTTTTTTCAAGAATATTAGAACTTACGATAGGTCAATATGAGTGGAATGATATGATTGGGCACGGTTTTCCATCTTTATTTATTGATGATCCTATTTCTAGTTTATAAACCCCAATTTAACAATAAATTTTAATTATTTATCCTTACTTTTTAATGATCTATTTTAAAACAAATGTCATTTTGTGTGCTTGACTGCAATAAGGTTGAGCACTATCCTTTGCCAGCCGGCTTTGACAGGCTGAATCAAACGAGCATTAAAGGTTTTATACTTTTAGTGTTTAGCCACTCTCGCCCCCTCTGCGGTGGAATGATCTGACCCCATAAAGTTGGACAGTTAGTTAAGCAGTTTTTATAAACTGGTTTCTATATTGTACAGGGGATAAACCTTGTAGCTTTACCTTGATTCTCTCATGATTA
>NZ_JBIUCS010000047.1:0-11184 GCF_044538485.1 Acinetobacter sp. ABJ_C5_2
GGGTCATACACTGCTGTGGTGTTGGTACCATCTGCAAAGTTAACCGTTTCACCTAACTTCACATTGTTTGTCGTACCACCATTGACACTAAAGTTCAGGCCTTTGTCTGCTGTGGCTTGGGCTGCTGTTGCATTGGTCAATGCGGTATTTGCAGTGTTTTGTGCAATCGTTACATTCTGGTTGGTGGTATTTAACTGGCTACCATTTACTGCATCTGTTGATGTAGATGAGATAGTCCCTGCCGCAACGTTAGTAATCTTCTGGTTGCCTGCATTAATACCAGCAGTCGTTACACTTGGACCGCCAGTAATGGTTAATCCGTTGTTATCAACCTTGCTATTCCCGACCGTTAAGCTGCCAGCATTGGTTAATGCAATATTGTCATTCACATTGTATTTATAGGTATTGGTTGCAGGGTCATACTCTGCTGTAGTGTTGGTGCCATCTGCAAAGTTAACCGTTTCACCTAACTTCACGTTGTCTGCCGTACCACCATTGACACTAAAGTTCAGGCCTTTGTCTGCTGTCGCTTGCGCTGCTGCTGCATTGGTCAATGCAGTATTTGCTGTGTTTTGTGCAGACGTTACATTCTGGTTGGTTGCATTTAACTGGCTAACATTGACCGCATCAGTCGCATTAGTGCCTGCTTTAACATTCGTTATCTTCTGGTTACCTGCATTAATGCCGACAGTGGTTACACTTGGGCCACCAGTGATGGTTAGGCCACTGTTATCAACTTTAGTATTGCCAACTGTTAAACTACCCGCATTAGTTAATACAATGTTGTCATTCACATTGTATTTATAACTATTGGTTGCAGGGTCATACACTGCTGTAGTATTGGTTCCATTGGCAAAGTTAATCGTTTCACCCAGCTTCACATTATCAGCCGTACCACCATTGACACTAAAGTTCAGACCTTTGTCTGCTGTCGCTTGTGCTGCTGCTGCATTGCTGACTGCTGTGTTTGCAGTATTTTGTGCAGTCGTTACATTCTGGTTGGTCGCATTTAACTGGCTACCATTTACTGCATCTGTAGAACTCGCAGAAATAGTACCTGCTGCAACATTGGTAATCTTCTGGTTGCCCGCATTAATGCCGGCAGTGGTTACACTTGGACCGCCTGTAATGGTTAGACCACTGTTATCAACCTTGGTGTTACCAACCGTTAAACTGCCCGCATTGGTTAATGCAATGTTGTCATTTACATTGTATTTATAGGTATTGGTTGCTGGGTCATACACTGCTGTGGTGTTGGTGCCATCTGCAAAGTTAACCGTTTCACCTAACTTCACATTATCAGTTGTACCACCATTGACACTAAAGTTCAGGCCTTTATCTGCTGTCGCTTGCGCTGCTGCTGCATTGGTCAATGCGGTATTTGCTGTGTTTTGTGCAGTCGTTACATTCTGGTTGGTTGCATTTAACTGGCTAAAATTGACCGCATCAGTCGCATTAGTGCCTGCTTTAACATTAGTAATCTTCTGGTTGCCCGCATTAATACCTGCAGTGGTTACACTTGGGCCACCGGTAATGGTTAATCCACTATTATCAACCTTGGTGTTACCGATCGTTAAACTACCTGCATTGGTTAATGCAATATTGTCATTCACATTGTATTTATAGGTATTGGTGACAGGGTCATACACTGCTGTGGTATTGGTGCCATCTGCAAAGTTAACTGTTTCACCTAACTTCACGTTATCTGCCGTACCACCATTCACACTAAAGTTCAGGCCTTTATCTGCTGTTGCTTGTGCTGTTGCTGCATTAGTCACTGCTGTGTTTGCAGTGTTTTGGGCAGTGGTTACATTCTGGTTGGTCGCATTTAATTGACTACCATTTACTGCATCTGTAGAGGTCGCAGAAATAGTTCCTGCTGCAACATTGGTAATCTTCTGGTTGCCCGCATTGATTCCAGCAGTGGTTACACTTGGACCGCCAGTAATGTTTAGGCCACTATTATCTAGTTTACTATTACCAGTTGTTACGCTAGTAAATGTTGGCGTATCAACTGTCTGTACCGTAATATTATTCCCTGAACGCGTAATATTAATATTTTTACCATCGAGAAATTGGACAGTGTCGCTTGTTTTTACAGCAGAAGCTACATCACCATTTGCTTGCAATTTAAATGTCTGATTAGTTACTGTTTTTAACTGTGCAACGTTTACAGCATCTGAATCATTCGTTCCTGCGGCCAAACCTGTAAGCTGACGTGTGACATTATTTGCTGCATCACCTAAAGCAATTGCACCTTGCGTAGATTTCCATACATTTGTTGTTTGTGTTGATGTTGTACCTGTTACTGGATCATAACCAGCCACTCCAGCAGCAGTGTTTGCAACAGAATCTTTACCAATTGCAACACCTCCGCTCACATTTGCTTTTGCCCCAGAACCAATAGCTGTAGAATCTGAAACCGCACTAGCATTGCTACCAATTGATGTAGCATTTGGGCCTGTTGTATTCGCTCCTGTAGAACTCGTATTACCAGAACCAATAGCAATTGAGTTCACACCAGCTGCTTTTGAGTTAATACCAACAGCAATAGTCCCGTTGTCTTGAGCGTTAGAAACAGCACCTATTGCCAAAGCTCCTTGTCCAGTAGCTGTTGAGTTCACACCTAAAGCAACCGAAGCAGGTCCCGTCGCTGCTGATGTCATACCTAAAGCTGTAGAAAATGCTCCACTCGCCTTTGCTTGTACCCCCATAGCCGTACTGGCAGCGCCACTAGATTCTGTTGGAATATAATTATTCTTTACAATCGTTCCACCAGTAATCGTAGTATATAGTGCACCATCACTATCTACGACTTTATCAACGTCATCTCCGCCAATAGCAACCGATGAGTTACCACTCGCTTTTACATTTGCTCCTAATGCAATAGCCTGATCGCCAGAAGCAGCACTTTCTCGTCCAATAGCGATACTTTGGTTATTTCCTGCTGCACCAGCAGTACTTGCGCTTAATCCTATTGCAATAGAATCTTTTGTAGGGGCACAGGCTTGACCACTTGTTGGGGTCGTTGCTGTAGAAGATGTTCCTATGGCCACACTACCTGCTGATCTCGAACCAGACCCGGCAGATGTTGAAGTACAGTTTGTAAAAGTGCTACCTCCACCAGCCTCATAACCAGCAAATGCAGAAGGAGTAATCACACCTAATATAGCCAATACGAGTACTTTATATTCAAAGCACTTTGACTCAGAAGTTTCATCATCCACAATAAGTTCATTTATGCTAGAAGCGGCGCCTGAACAGTTTTTTGTTTTACCTTTTGCAATTTCAGAAACGGCAACCCACGCTCCTAATGAAGCGTTCCAAATGACTTTATATATCTTATTCATAAGCTTACCCACATTTTTACATAAAACGCACAATGCTTACCTTAAGTTACATAAAGTTTCAAAAAGCAAAAGGTATAGCAATTTTCGCGCACTATATCAGAGAAAAAATGAGAGGTAAATCACACAAAATTCAATTAACAGGATAAAAAACAAACAAAAATAAAAAATAGAAGTGAACATAAATAGGAAAAAAATATTATAGATTTCTTATAAAAATCAAAGTTGCGTATATTGAATGGTTTTTTTATGCTAATTATTTAAATCACATATAAGTTATAAATAAAATATATAGTTTTAAAATATTAAACTTTTCCATAAAAATAAAAAAAATCTTTATCACATTAGTAAACTTTTTAATCGGAAAATTTTTTATGTAGAGAGAACCGTGTTACATAGCATTCATATATTGATTAATTAGTCATACTTTAGAACATCAAAGCTAAATTCAATCACTAAATGATTTGTTAACTCCACAGTACTTTATTATTTTAAAAGATGATTTTTATATAAAATTTATAAAACTTAATACCTTAAAATATATTCTTTTTATTTTTCTATCTTCGATAACAAAAAAAGTAACCACCCTAGGGATGATTACTTTTTGCGCAGACCGTTTCACCAATTGATATTAACACGTCTATTTGGTGCTAAACATTGAATAAGTTGTGAACTAATGTTACCGCTACACTGCTTATATAAATCGGTCTGACTATTCGCCTGTATTTGTATTCGACTCGCTTCAATGCCTTGTTGCACCAATAATTTGGCAACAGTATTAGCACGTTGTGAAGACAATTGTTGGTTATAGCTAAATTTACCTAACGGATCCGTAAAGCCTGAAACAATAACAGGGTTCGTTGTTTGGCTTTTCTTGATCTGCTCAGCAATTTTAGTAATGCTGTCAGTACCCTCTTCAATAGCATTAACATCGAATCGATCAAAGGCAAATAAGACACTCGCTGTACGTTCTGTAATTACATTACTATGAGCTGGCGCCTGATTATTTTCTCCCCAAGCGACCAAACCTTCACACGCTTCACCTTTCCAAGATAAACGTTCTGCTAAATAGCGCTTATCAAAATCAATACGTAACTGACAACGTTGGTATTGGTTCGTATTAGGAATACGAACATCAAGTACATAGTTCCAGATTTTTACTGCAAAAAGCCCTTCACTAAACTGAGGATTTCCCAGTAAAGCTCGAATTTGATCTTTATTTAGGCCTTTGTCTAAACGAGCAACGTCTTGGTATTCATAACGTTTTACTTGTTTCAAATAACTTTTTTCAATCGCTGGAAAATGAATTTCCTGTGGCTGAGCTAGCTCATTTGCATAAGTTGTTACCGCGAAACCAGCAAAAGCTGCTACGACTAAGCTTTGGATTGTTTTATTCATTTCTATAATCTCTTTAATCTGTCGAGCAAGGAGAGCATTGCTACTCTCCTAACCAGTTTCTTAGTTAATAACACCACTGATACCAATACGAACACTTGGCTCACCTTGAGAAGCAGCTGCCACACCACCTGTGATTGACCAACGACCATTGTCAGATGTTTTACGCAAGGTCACACCAACTGCGTTCTCACCACCATGATATGCAGCACCCACCGCATAGGTGTATTTACCTGCGACAAATGGTGCATTTTCTAAGGCCATCGCAGCAGCAATACCCGCGTTGGCTTTTTTCTCAACATCATCAATACGCTTGTTGGTGTCATAGAACACTTGTTGTAACTGATCACCCAGATTAGTAATTTTGTTGCCCAATTCTTGGTTCGACTGATTTAACGTACCAATTGCATCGTTAATATTGTCTTTGCCCGTTCCACCAATGTTTTTAGTCGTGATTGAACCATCACTATTAACAGTTGTATTTCCACCAATACTGTTTTTAATACTGTTTGAAATATTATGGATTTGGCCACCGTTTACAGCTTGGTTCGAACCAGCTTTAATCTCACCATCTTTAACACCTTGGACAACTCGATCACCGTCTTTACCAGCCATATTTACGCTAGTGCCACCTGTGTCTTTACCGACCGTGATTTCACCATTTGGTTTTTGCTGTTGAACTAAACCGGCTTTACCATTAGAAATGTTGTCGATGTTGTTCTGAATGTTTTTAATATCATTCGAGTTCTTATCGACTTGATTTTGAACATTCCATAATTGACCACCATTTACGGCGTCTTTAGAGCCTTCAGCAACTTTACCATCAGCTACATTTTTCAGATTGGTACCTTTATCTCCTCCACCTAAAGTGACTGAGTTTTTGTCAACATTGCCATTTTTATCTTTGTCATACTGCACAGCATGATCAGAAAGTTTTCCAATATCTTTACCAATTTGATCTTTAACTTCATTAATTTGCTTGTCTAACTGGCCTTTATTGACCGCGTCTTTTGCATTTACACCATCTGCAACATTGGTAATTTGCTTACTTCCCGCATCAATACCATTAATTGTGATGCTTGGACCGCCTTTAATGATAAGACCTTGCTGATTCAAGACATGACCACCGACATTTACACTGTCAAACTTCACATCTTTTAGCATCTCGATTTTGATACCATCTTCTGTGGTACGGGTAATGATGTTCTCACCGCTGGTTTTATCCTCAGCAGTTTCTGGATTAGCCCCACCTACAATATTAATGGTTTCACCAAGCTTACGGTGGACAGCTTTACCTTGAGTTGCTTTCTGGTCATTCGCACCAAAATTCAGCCCTTTTTGAGTCAAGTCATTTACACCGTTGGTAACTTTCTCATCTACCGACTTGATAGCATCATTGATGTTGTTTTTACCCGTGCCACCAATGTTATTAGTCGTCAGGCTACCGTCTGGGTTTACAACTGTATTTCCCCCAATACTATTTTTAATACTTGTTGAGATGTTATGAACCTGACTGCCATTTACAGCATCTTTAGAATTTTGTGCAATCACGCCATTCGCGACATTGGTAATTTTCTTACCGCCAGCATTAATGCCATCTTTAGTCATACTTGGACCATCTTTAATAGTCAAACCATTATGATTAAGTACGTTATCGCCCGCAGTTACGCTGTCTAATGTCAGATCTTTTTTGGTCGCTACCTCGTAGTTAGTACTGCCATCTTTATTTACAGTTTGTTTTACAACAATGTTGTCACCTTCAGTTACAGTCGTTTTTGCTTTAGTTGCCGTATTTTTTACTTCACTAATTGCATCATTAATATTGTTTTTACCCGTGCCGCCAATGTTATTGGTCGTCAGGCTACCGTCTGGATTTACAACTGTATTTCCACCAATGCTGTTTTTAATACTGTTCGAAATATTGTGAATCTGGCTACCATTTACTGCTTCTTTTGAAGTCGATGAAATGTTACCTGCTTTCACGTTATCTAAAACCGTACCATCCTTACCTTTTAAAGTAACTTTGTCTTTGGTTTTAGCGTCATCGTATTTCACTGCAGCATCATCAGTTGCATTTTGCTTGGCAGCAAGATCATCTAGCTGACCTTTATTGACTGCATCTTTAGCATTTACACCATCTGCTACATTGGTAATTTGTTTGCCGCTAGCATTAATACCTTCTTTGGTAATGCTTGGACCATCTTTAATCGTCAGACCATTATTATTTATAGTCGTGTTGCCAGTAGTCACACTGTCAAACTTCGAGTCTTTTAATAACTCAATCTGGATACCATCTTGAGTGGTACGGGTAATAACATTTTCACCGCTTGTTTTTGAAGCTGGTGTTGAAGCAGCTGCACCACCCACAATATTAAGCTTCTCACCAAGTTTACGGTGGACATCTGCTCCACTATTGCCAGCAAAATTCAAGCCTTTGTTTTCAACATCCTTAATGCCATTTGTAACTTTGTCATCTACAGATTTAATTGCATCATTGATGTTGTTTTTGCCTGTTCCACCAATGTTATTGGTAGTCAAACTACCGTCTGGATTTACAACTGTATTGCCACCAATACTGTTTTTAATACTGTTTGAAATATTGTGAATCTGGCTACCATTTACTGCCTCTTTTGAGGTCGATGAAATGTTACCTGCTTTCACATTATCTAAAACCGTGCCGTCTTTACCTTTTAAGGTGACTTTATCTTTAGTTTTAGCATCATCGTATTTCACTGCAGCATCATCAGTTGCATTCTGCTTGGCAGCAAGATCATCTAACTGACCTTTATTGACTGCATCTTTAGCATTTACACCATCAGCCACATTTGTAATTTGTTTACCACCAGCATTAATACCTTCTTTGGTAATACTTGGGCCGTCTTTAATCGTTAAACCATTGTTGTTCAAAGTGGTGTTGCCAGTAGTCACACTGTCAAACTTCGAGTCTTTTAATAGCTCAATCTGAATACCATCTTGAGTGGTACGGGTAATGACATTTTCACCGCTGGTCTTAGCTGCTGGTGTTGAAGCAGCTGCACCACCCACAATATTAAGCTTCTCGCCAAGTTTACGATGTACATCTGCACCGCTATTGCCAGCAAAGTTCAAGCCTTTGTTTTCAAGCTCAGTCTTGGTGTTGTCGATTTTGCTATTCAGTTCAGTTTTCGTATTACCAATCGTGTTATTTAACTCAGTTTTAGTGTCATTAATCTGAGTTGTTAACTGATCTTTGGCATTGTTTAACTTGGTGTTGGTATCGGTAATTTGATTACCAAGATCATTCTTAGCATCATTTAAATTCTTGTTGGTATCTGCGATCTGATTACCCAAATCTTTTTTCGCATCATTTAACTGATTATTCGTATCAGTGATTTTGCCATTTAAACTCTCTTTTACTTTGGTGAGCTGATCAACATTCACTGCATCTTTAGCATTTACGCCATCAGCCACATTGCTAATCTGTTTGCCACCTGCATTAATACCGTCTTTAGTAATGCTTGGACCGTTTTTAATAGTCAAACCATTGTTGTTCAAAGTGGTGTTGCCAGTAGTCACACTGTCAAACTTCGAGTCTTTTAACAGCTCAATCTGAATACCATCTTGAGTAGTACGGGTAATGACATTTTCACCGCTTGTTTTTGAGGCTGGAGTTGAAGCAGCTGCACCACCCACGATATTGAGCTTGTCACCAAGTTTACGATGTACATCTGCACCGCTGTTGCCAGCAAAATTCAAGCCTTTGTTTTCAAGCTCGGTCTTGGTGTTGTCAATTTTGGTATTTAATTCAGTTTTGGTGTTACCAATCGTGTTGTTTAACTCAGTTTTAGTGTCATTAATCTGAGTTGTTAACTGATCTTTAGTATTGTTTAACTTGGTGTTGGTATCCGTAATCTGGTTACCCAAGTCAGTTTTTGTATCATCTAACTTTTGATTTAGATTGGTAATATTCTGAGCATTTTTACTAATATTGCTCGTGTTTTGGTTTACACGACCATCAACATTTTTAAGCTGGCGTACTGTTACTGCATCCGAGTCAGCCGAACCATCTTCAACATTGGTAATACGGCGTTCTTTTCCAGCCGACCCAACAGAAATAACACCATTAGATTTAGAAGCATCACGATTGGTCAGGAAAGAACTTCCTGCCGCTTCGGTTGCTACAGCATCTTGACCTAAAGCAACACTATTTTGAGCTTCTACTTTACTACGTGCACCTAAAGCGACACCACCTTCAACCAAAGACTGTGCACCTTGACCAACTGCAACTGCATTTTCTTGGTCAGCAATTGCACCACCACCAATGGCTGCAGCATTTTTACCAGTTGCTTTTGCACCACCACCTACAGCAGCAGCATTTTCATTTGTAGCCTCAGCCCCTTTACCAATTGCAGCCGAGTTATCGCCTGTTGCTTGGGCACCACTACCAATTGCAGCAGCACTGTTTCCAGTCGCTTTTGCCCCTTCACCTGGTTTATTACCAGAACCAATTGCTGTTGAGTTTGTACCCGATGCCAATGAGTTAATACCCATTGCTGATGCACCATCACCTGTTGCTTGAGCAACCGCACCAAATGCAGCAGCACCCTTACCCGAAGCATTTGACATGACGCCAAAAGCAGATGAAGCATCACCCGTAGCTTTAGAAGTCATACCAAACGCAGAAGAAAATGCGCCCGTACCTACAGCTTGAGTACCGACAGCCGTTGAGCCGTGATTTGCTTCAGTTGTTGGATAGCTGCCTGCTTTAAGCACACCACCAGTAATTTCTGTATAGGTTTTACTTAGCTCAGCATCTTGGGCGATTTTATCGACATCATCACCACCAATTGCAACAGAAGAGTTCCCTTTGGCAATCACATCAGCACCAATCGCAATCGACTGATCTCCAATTGCTTTAGTTTGATCACCAATGGCAATTGATTGATTGCTATAACCAGACGGTGTACCTTCTGCTCCTTTAGTCGATGCATTACGGCCGATAGCAACATCCCCACGACCAATCGTTTGACTGCTACTACCCATTGAAATTGCGCCAGAACCCATCGCCTGTGCATATGCTCCAATCGCCATTGCCTCACGACCAGCAGCAGAAGTATTCACACCAACAGCAATTGCATTACGTCCAGTCGCCCCATCATTTTCAAAGTTACCACCCTGCTGACCGTTATCATTAATACTGACATAGTGAGTACGAGCAGCTTTTAACTGGCGTATAGTGGCAGCGTCAGAATCTGCAGCACCGTCTGCTACATTTTGAATACGGCGTTCACTTCCCACATCACCAATTGATAAAACACCAGTTGGAGCTGATTGTTTAGTTAAGAAACTTTCACCCGTAGCTTGGACTGCTTTTGAATCTTTACCTACAGCAATACTATTTTCAGCTTCTGAACGCGCACCTTTACCAATTGCGACACCACCATCGAAAGTAGCCTCAGCTTGGTCTCCAATCACAACAGCATTATCTTTTTGTGCTTTTGCACCTGTACCAATCGCAACAGACTTTTTACCTTTAGATTCTGAAAATGCACCAATCGCTAAAGCATTTTCCTCAGTGGCAACTGCGCCACCACCAAACGCAATCGAGTCTTTACCCGTTGCTTTTGTTGCCATTTTCGGTTGATAAGCAGCACCCGCCTGTCCCGCAACTGGGTCAGCGTTTTCAATATCTGGCGAACCAATTGCAATTGAACGGTAACCTTCTGCCGTTGCCGAGTGACCAATTGCTAACGAGCCTTTACCTGTAGCTGCTGCAACATTACCAATGGCTTGAGAAAAATCGGCAGTCGCGGCAGATTGGCGCCCAACCGCAAGAGCAGTATTTCCAGAAGATAAAGCACCTGTACCAATTGCGACACCTGAAATACCTTGAGTTGTCGCATAAGAACCAATTGCTGTACCTAAACCTTTCTCAACTACAGCGCCAGTACCGACACTGATTGCTCCGCCTTGTTTCATTGCACCAGCATAAGCACCAGTAGAATTATTATAAGGATTATTACGATTTGCGATGTTAGAGCCTGTTCGGTCTTGAGTTTGGGCTCCACAACCAATAGCAACATCTTTTTCATTGGCAGTACTCGCATTTCCTTCTCGACAAGAAGTTGTACCTGAAATAGATGTTCCTTGGCCTACTCCTCCGTCGGTATTTGTCCCTGCGAAAGTATTTGGAGCAAAACTAATTACACCAGTTAAAACTACCGCTGATACATTTAAAGTTTTTGATTTAGTCTTTGTTTTACCTTTTGCAATTTCAGATGTTGCAACCCATGCTCCAATCGAAGCATTCCAAATGACCTTATAAACTTTATTCATAAAACTTCTCAGACAAATACCAAACTCAAAGGCCAATAAAAATGTACAAATACATTTTTAAAATTTTCAGCCCAAAAAAAAGAGGCGGCATCCTAATTGAATAAATTTAAAGGGTAAATATAAAAAT
>NZ_JBIUCS010000048.1:0-10744 GCF_044538485.1 Acinetobacter sp. ABJ_C5_2
CAATATAGTTTGCATATATTCAATTAAGAGTATATATAAAATTAAAGTTTCTTCAACTTTTCTCTTAATAAATTATATGATTTTCAACTTTAAATTTTAAAGTATTTTCACAATTAATATCTTGATTATTTACTCTTTGAAGATGGTACAAATAGCCTCTCAATCCTATTATAGAATGCGACTGAATTGGACTTATATAATCACTTTCGCTCCATTGATCCACCTCTAATTTAGGGTCAAAACTTAAAGCAGACTGAACAAAGCTATTCCATTTATAGTTCATAGATATATTTTCAAGATTCAAATGATTCGTCATAATTTTTTCATTTAAAATTTCCTTAAAAACACCTACAACTATTTCTACAATTATCTTTAGTATATAAAATTTTCCTTATCAATATAATTAAAAGATCTCTACCACGGACAAAATTATACTTACGGCAAGACCAATTAACAGACTAAATTTTAAAAAGTACAATAGAAAGAACTGATCTTCAATAAGTGAAAAAATAATGCTATAAAATCCGATTACCGTAACCAAAATGCCACGTACTACAATATTTTTAATAGAATACTCTGAAGCTTTAAAATTCGTTATATAAAAATACTCACAATAACTTTAAATAACACTTTCAGTATCATTATTTTCTATCAAGATAATCAAAGAACTTATCGCCATGAAAAAAAACAAAAAACAATCAATCAAACTTACAGATAAACTAAATATAAAAAATTACAACTTGCTTTTTAATCAGAATTAATTTTTTATTATTCCACCTTTTCTCATATTTAAGTCAATATATCTACAATTTTGCTATTTCTTATCTATTAAGACATATAATTTATCAGAAGCAAATACAGTCTTATTCTGTCCTCCAAAACCAATTCAAGAGTGAGCTTAAATATTTAGACAATTCATACATCATCAAAATTCAAATTACTTTCTTCAAAATATTTTAAATCTTTAAAAGTCATTTTCTTTTCAAAAACTTTTTTGAAAATGGTATCTATCTTTTGTAATGCTACATAATTATTAAAATCAAAAGACATAGAAATACAATTATACCACTCATCTTCAGGAGCATTTCTTTCCCATCTATCCCCCCAACGATCATCTCTAGTTATATAAATTCCCAAATAAGACTCATCTAAGTCTATCTGTTCAATCTTTCTTGGACCGAAAAATAAACATAATTCTAATTTTGAATTTATACATGTCAGTGGAAAATCAACTATTCCCTCAGGATTTCCTCTGAACTCCATATAACCATAAGCATATGACCAATCTGTATATGATTTTTCCGGGATATAACACTTTAAAATATTCGTCAAACATAAAAACATAGCACAGTAATCATCATAATTAGTATTCCAATTTAAAAATGGAAATCGAGGATGATTACGGAAACAATTCACGACTTGCTCAATTTTACTCATAATTAATTTTTTAGTATTCCACCTTTCATTACATCTCAGTCAATATGTCTACAATTTTGTCGATTCATAACTATTAAGACATATAATTTATCAGAAGCAAATACAGTTTTATTCTGTCCTCCAAAACCAACTCAAGAGTGAGCTTAAATATTTAGACAATTCATACATCATCAAAATTCAAATTACTTTCTTCAAAAGATTTTAAATCTTTAAAAATCATTTTCTTTTCAAAAATTTTTTTGAAAATGGTATCTATCTTTTGTAATGCTACAGGATTATTAAAGTCGAAAAGAATAGCAATCTCATTATACCATTCATTTTTAGGAGCATTTCTCTCCCAACGATCATCCCAGCGATCATCTCTACTTATTTGAACTGAAAAATAAGCTTCACCATTATTAAGTTGTATTATTTCTCTTGTTCCTAAAAAAATAACTAACTCTAATTCTGACAGTTTGCATGTTAATGGAAAAGCAACTATTCCATTTGGATTTCCTCTGAACTCCATATAACCGTATGCATATGATGAATCTGTATATGCTTCTTTTGGAATATAACACTTTAAAATATTCGTTAAACATAAAAACATAGCACAGTAATCATCATAATTAGTATTCCAATTTAAAAATGGAAATCGAGGATGATTACGGAAAAAATTCACGACTTGCTCAATTTTACTCATAATTATTTTTTAGTATTCCACCTTTCATTACATCTAAGTCAAGACATCTACAATTTTGTCGTTTCTTATCTACTAAGACATATAATTTATCAGAACCAATAAAGCCTTATTCTCTCCTCCAAAACCAACTCAAGAGTGAGCTTGAAGAATATTTACACAACTCACTCATCATCAAAATTCAAATTACTTTCTTCAAAAGATTTTAAATCTTTAAAAGTCATTTTCTTTTCAAAGATTGTTTTAAAAATTTTATCTGTCTTTTGTAATGCTACAGGATTATTAAAGTCGAGAAGTATAGTAACTTCATTATACCATTCTTCTTGAAGTGCATTCGTCTCCCAACGGTCTCCCCATCTATCATCTCTAGAAATTTGAACTGAAAAATTTGTTTCAATATTACCGTTTTTATCAGCTTTGATACATCCAAAATAAACTACAAGCTCCATTTTTGAGTTAATGCACATTAATGGATATGCAACCTCACCATCAGGATCACGTCTAAAATCTATATAATTGTAAGCATAAGACCAATCTTTATATTGTTCCGCTGAAATATAAGATTTTAGCAAATTGGTTAAACATAAATACATTGCACAATATTCATCATAATTGGTATACCAATTATGAAAAGGAAATTTGTGATGATTTTTAAAAAAAGCTACTATTTGTTCTGATTTATTCATATTTAACCCTTTAAAATTTCACCTTTAAGAATATCTAAATCTATTCTTCGACTATCAAATTCAGGAGGAATTACACCTGTAAAATTTCGTCCCATAAAACTAAATGAGTGCTTTCCAACTGTAACACCGTATTATGATGTTTTAGATTTAATCCATGCTAATTGAGCCTTATATGCCTTAGTTTGCACCATTATGATAATCAACAGGTTTAGTGTTTGTCTTTTGATCGGGTTTACTATGCCCCTCTATTTTCAACATAGCTATACGCATTGAAAGTGCATATTACTTATAGAGAAGTAATGGTGGTTGGACTGGATGATTTGTCCAAACACTGCCAGCTTCAGTGGCAGTTACAATCATGCGATATCCATTTTATGCTTGGATTCGATCACTGTGTTGCTCTTTATTACATTCTTTATTATTACTACTACAAGATTTTTCTAATTCTTTAGCCTTTGCTTTACTTGATGCTAATGCTCTATCTTTTTGTTCCTGTGAAATAGATGATCTGCTATCCTCTATATCCTCATTGCGCACTCTAGTACCTGTTTTAACAACTGTATCTGCGTTTCAGAGACTGTTCCCCATCCACCTAAACTACCTATATCTACTGCTACGGCCATGTTTCTTTCTCTAAGACAGCATAGAATTTTTGGGATTCAGAATTATGCAAGCAACTTTCTACAATCCCTGCTAAAATATCTATTCTTAAATATGGGGGCCATAACCTTTCTTCTAAAATTCCCCTATTCCATTTGTCTTCATCAATATTATATTTATTCACAATGAAACAAATCTCTCCATAGACCACGCGCCATTTGTTGTAGTCAATGTCATCTTCCAAACCATGTAAATATTCTTTCACACGAGTTTGAGCAATAAGTAAAAAATCAACGCCTTTTTTTTCATCATCGTCAAAATGTTTTTTGGAAAGCAAAGGAAATTTTCTTTTTAACCTATTCCAATTCCACAAAGCTAACTCTTCTTCACGATCTGTAATGAATGAATCGATTTGTTCTTCCATAAATCTAACTGCCATATCAATCGCTCACTAAATTATTTAAGGTATTATGAGCTTGTTGAACCCACCAATTGTTTAAGGGCCTAAATAATTTTTGATGTTCCTGCTTATCCAACATCTTATCTAAGATTTTAGTAATAGATGGATCGTAAAATCGGAACAAAGCCAGTTTACCATTCGGAAGCTCAGCTTGTAAAAATGGCTGTAAATGCTTTATTAATGATTGTTTAGAAAAAGATGTTTTTAGCAGTAACCCCCCTATATTCGCACTGACTAAAAGTGCCCGTTGCAGTGTTTCATTGTTTCCTTGGTTGATCAGCAGCAACAAAGGAGATACTTCTAAGGGTAAAGTTAGACTTCCATCTGATTGCCCCTGTTGAGCATGAGTAATAATGCCTGTAACGTAGGTTAATTCACCTCGCTCGGTTATTATATCTACAGCAAACTGAATACCAATGAAAGATTTTAGTTGAATCGTTACATTTGTTGACAGGCATAAACTTCTGCTTTTAAGCCATCATTGAGCGCATGTACACCATCAATTCTTTGCAGAAATACTTGGCCATTTAATATCGGAGAAATAAATTAAATATGAATAGCACGTTTTGTGGGCTAATATCCCAAACTATCTAAAACTTAATGATACTGTTTAACATTTTATAAAACCGGATTATATTTAAAAGCATCATAAAAATACATACAGTTCTGTCTATTTATTATATTAATTCTCGACCTAATGACTAGCCTAATAACATTATCATACGCTAAAATAGCAAACTTATATATCTCAGTATATTGCCTAGCCCATTATGAATGCACAAATAAAATTAAAAAAAACATCAAAACGAGAAATCCTTCTAAACACTGCAACTCAGCTCTTTATTCAAGAAAGTTATATTACTGTGGGGATCGACCGTATTATTGCAGAATCCGATATTGCTAAAGCGACCTTTTATAAGCACTTCCCCTCAAAAGAAAAACTGGTACTCGCTTGCCTACAGGAATTGAAAATCGATATTCAAATTGCCATAAAAGAGTGTATTTCGGAGCTAACAACGCCTTTAGAAAAATTAGAACAACTCTACCTTTGGTATATCGACTGGGTAAATCAAAATGGTGCCAGAGGATGCCCATTTCATAAAGCAAGCATGGATGTAGGAAATTTATACCCTTCTATTCAAATCGCTCTGGATGAATATCGGAACTGGTTATTTGACCTTGTAACATCTATTTTGAAGGAATTAGAAATAAAGGACCCTAGTGCTTTAGCATATCTCTTTATCTCTCTCATGGATGGCATAATTAATAGCTCTGTTTGTGAAAAAGCCCCGATTAAACCTGAGAAAACTTGGGATTTTATTCAGACATTGATTAAACTTGAAGCAACTCATACATAAATTTCTAGTAATAGGATCCACTAATAAAATATATTGAAATTATCTATTTTTTATAAAAATATCTGCAAATTTTTATAGCAAAAGACCTGCTTAAAAGCAGGCCTTTTGCTGTATTTCAGGTTTTAAGTAGCTTGTTACTTTATATAGTATTTTAGTAAATACTCTACAAATCTATTTTAATTTACCTAACTAAGTCAATATAAAAATAACTTTTAAAAAGCTAGTTTTAAGACTTTTATCAAAAATTTAAATGACATTTCCATCAGACAATAAAAAACCCATTCCAAAATTCGAAATGGGTCTAGTGAAAACCACTTAAACCTGAAATACTAAACATTACTGCTTAGCACTATATAATTTAATGATTTAATAAAAAAATACAATATATAAATAAATAATTTTTTAGATAAAATTCATCAGAGAACCAATTAAAAATATTACCTAAACAATTGTAATTCAAGTTAATTTATAAAAAATACTATAATTTTCGTTGTAACAAAACTAAATATGACGTTTGCCAAACAAAAAAACAATTACTAAAAAATACAATCGATCTTGTATACATGTGGAATAACACTAAAATATTTAAGCTTTAATTAAAGCTACACAGCTCCTATCACTAGATTAGAGTGCTATTCATCAATATCCATTTGGGAAGCATGCAAACGTATTCCTCTACTTCCAGAATTAAAAAAGCCTTTAAACGCATAAGTTATTTTTAAGTAAAACTTTACTATTTAAAATAACTTAGCCTGAACAAAAAATTTCCACAGTCGATTCATGGTTTATCCGGTAACAAAACTTCTATACTTTTAGGTGTAAATAAATACCCGAAAGCACCTTAAATCACTGCTCTAACTTTCTCCAAGCCTCCCCCTTTTGCAGTGTGAATGCAAGGTATCAACTTGGGTCTGATTGATTGTTTATACTATTATAAAAATCATCCTACCGGTACAAAAGCGGGCACAAGAGTGTACACGCTAAAAGTATAAAACCTTTTACTAAATAGGTATAATTAATGAAATTGTAAAAGCTCATTTACGAAGAAATTAAAGATTTAACTCAATCTACATATGTAGCAGTATTAGTTATTAATCTACCTTTTAAATCTCAAATTTCTGAACTCATTGCTGAATTTTAAAAAATAGTAAATGAAATAACCGGTTTTTCTTATTCTCAAGACCAATGTATTCAAGATAGTTTTCTTACGTAGAGGAATTGCTAAACGTTATTGGTATAAACGAGATGAGGTACTAGTAATTCAAAGCATAGTTAATGCTTATGGATTGGAAGGAGAATCTTGCTATCCTGTAATTAGAATTACTAAAGATTTATATGATTTTTTAGATCAACATTCTGGTAAAAAAGTATATAGTTATCACCTTCTAAATAAAAAAGCTAAGCTCCGATTACCGAAGCTTAGCTTTTAAAAAGTAATTCTTATTTAAAAATTACTTATTTGATGTCTGCAAATTCAGAAACAGGTTTGTTCACTTCAACTTTTGTGCCACCGAATTTTTCACTTACGAATTTTTGCACTTTCGGTAAGTGGTAAAGTTCACCAAGTTTCGTATAGATCGGGTCATTTTTGTTTGCTTCAGCTACACCCAATAAATTGACATAAAGCTTAGTAGACTGGTCGATAGGCTCACGGAAGATAGCGTCTTTCATTACATTAAGACCACCCTCAAGTGCCAATGTATTACCAAGTACAATTGCATCTACGTCGTTTTTAACACGAACTGCTGTAGTCATTTGAATTGGTTTTAATTGTAAATTTTTAGGGTTTTCAGCAATGTCGTTCGTAGTCCCTTTTACAGGATCAAAGTTTGGTTTAAGTTTAATCAGTTTAGCTGATTGTAATAATATTAATGCACGAGCTTCGTTAGCAGTATCGTTTGGAATTGCAATGGTCGCGCCTTGTTGGAATTCATCAACAGTTTTAATTTTATTTGCATAAATACCCATTGGTTCCAAGTAAGTTGTCGCAACAGCTGCAACTTTCGCTGTATTTGAAGCATTGTAAGCCGCCAAATAGTTAAATGACTGGAACGCATTTACATCTTGTTCACCATTTGCGACAGATGTATTGAGCACAACATAGTCAGTCAAATTGGTAACTTGAAGTTTAATACCCGCTTCTTTAGTCTCAGGAAGCGTTGCAACATATTTCCATACATCCGTATCTGAACCTGTTGAAACCAATTTAATTGTTCGAACAGACTCAGTTTTGTCTTTGGTTGTTGCAGTATTTTCAGTTTGTGCAGGTTGTTTATTACATGCAGTCAGTGTTAGTACAGATGCGCTGAACAATACACTAAATAATTTTTTCATAGGTACATCCTAAAATAGGAAACGCCTACCCTACAAAAGAGTGAGACATTCCCAACCATTGGGTCGAAATGCAATATTTGGCCGGAAATAATTTCCAGATATAGGGTTTAGAAGCCTGAATTCAGCACTATTCATTCCTTGAACTTGCTCGCTAAACAATAGAATTATGTTTTGAAACAGCCTCTAAATATGGGATCATCATATATCAACAAGTGAATATTCTACAAATAACTTGTTCAATTCTGATATATAGTCATGCTCACAGCAACATATTGAAAACATAAACATTTTTCAAAAACCACATACATATTTGATTTATATGAAATTTTCAGGATTTGTTATCAATATTTAAGCTAAATATTGATTTAATTTGCACTTTAATCATGTGCTTAAGACAGACAACGCATCTCATAAACTTTCATTTGAGCAATATGCGATTTTAATTGATGCAAAACAGATAAGTTTTCATTTCTTACATTTATCACCAGATGTAAAGCCACATCTGAGGTATCAGCAATATTTTTCTATATTACAAATATTTTAATCATATTTATCAAATAAATTTTGATCATACCATTTTTCAAATTCAAAACTGGTTTCAGGCAAATTCTTGATCATATCCTCACATTCCTTAAACATTTTTTCGACTTCACCTTTAAAATCAATATTAAACCCTTCTAAATCTTCTAGCTCAGTCCCTCTTTGAATTATGTTAATTAAGCCTATAGAGCAGTTATTTTCTTTCAAAAGTCTAAGCATAGATGGTGTATACAAAAAATGTTCAGCCTCATTTATATTTATATAATCATTTTTTAAAGAATGCAAAATTCCAAGATTAACTAGTAAAATTAACTTTTCCAAATTAGTTTTTCCAGATGTATTCATTTACCCCTCCAAAAACTTCTGTCTTAACTTCAAAAACCTTAACAAAATTCTTTAGTAATAATGGTTATATTCACTTCATATCCGAGTCACTATATTAAATTTTTCTTTTTAGAACCATTTAAAATCTTACAGAATAGTTAGGTGCTTTTTGATTCCGTTATATGTATTTATATAGTTTTATCAACTATGGAATAAGTATGATAGCCACGGACTTCAAGTCTATACTTTGTTTCAACTGAATCAATTTATGCTATAGAAATAAAAAAAGCCCCAGCTTTTAACCGAGGCTTTTAAAATTTTATGAATGTAGTCAAATTCACACTCAATAAAATACTTTTCCAGATTTTATTAAATTTTATTCCTTTGATGAGCAATTAACTCAAGCTAAGTATTGATGAAATTGCGCTGTATAACTCATCATCTGCCGATTCAATTTTGTTGCTTTGCCAAGCAATATAGCCGTCTGGTCTAATCAGCATGCATTCATTTTCATCATTAGTCCAACAGCGTGAAAGCTCTCCATAAGAGTCTTCAACATCTCTTTTTGGCCCTACCTGTATAACTTTAATATCCAAGTTGAGCTGTCTATTCAGCTTATCTACAGCAAGTTTCCATTTATCGCCTTGCAACCAACAGAATAGCGTAAACTTTCCATTTCCAATTAAGTCTAAGGCTGAGATTTTTTTATGATTTTTGACTAACCATACATGAGGAAGTTTATGGCCAGAAGTAAATGAGGGATAATAATAAAGATCTTCATCTCGACAAGAATCTAATTCATTTTCAATATTATGTTCTGCCCCAATAATTGCAGATGAATGATACCGCACATTAGTTTCTACACCTAAAGCAGCAAACTCATAAGCTTTATATTCAATTGCAGATCTTAAATCACGGCGTTTAACAGCACCTTTTTCATTACTCTCACTTAAAGCATTAATGCTTTTTTGCATCGCCTCTGTACTGTACTTTCCATCTAACTCTAAAGCAGAAAATATGGTAGAGAACTCTCTAACACTTTGATTCGCTCGTTTAACAATTCGCTCACCAACAGGTGCTCTTTCATCATTAAAACTGTCTAATAAACCACTACCCGCTTTACCATTTAATACAAATGCTAATTTCCAACATAAGTTATAAGCATCTTGTATAGATGAGTTTGAACCAAGTCCATTAGAAGGTGGATGACGATGGACAGCATCACCAATACAGAAAACTCGACCTTTCGAATACCGCTCTGCATACATTTCATTGACTGTCCATAACGACTTGCTACTTATGCTTATTTCAATGTCGTTATCACCAATAAGCTGTTTGCAAATCGCAATCGCTTCATCATCGGTAAGAGATGGCTCTTCTTTTTCAATGTCATACCCCCAAACAATCTGCCATTCATTCCAAGGTCTGACCATACGCAACAACCCTAGGCCAATCCCTCCAATATTTGCTCCAGGTTGTATAATCCACCAGAGGTAGCCAGGTCGATGTGAAACGTATTTTGTTAAATCGGCTTTAAAAATAATGCTGATACTGCCACTTTTCCCCATTTTACCAGCCATAGGTAAATCTAAATCTTTTACGACTTGGCTGCTTGCACCATCAGCTCCAATTAAATACTTACAACGGATTAAGTATGTTTGTTTAGTTAATCTATCTAAAACAGTGACTGTTACGCCATCTTCATCTTGTACATGAGATAAATATTCCGTATCAAATCTTGGATGACTCCCTCGGGATGCAGCATTTGAAAGCAAAATAGGTTCAAATAGGTGTTGAGGCAGATCGCACTGTTCACAAGGGCTCGCTTTCGCATACTCAGACATTCTTTCTGGATGATTCATTCCATAAGGAAAACGTCCAATTTCATCACCCGTTAAAGATGTGCAATAAACAACATCTCCCATAACTTCTTTTGGTGCTGCTTTTGCAATTACTTCATCTGAGATCCCCAAGTCTCGGACAACTTCCATGGTTCTTTGACTGATATAATGGGCACGCGGACTGTTTGCCAGCCATCTATATTTAGTTATTATGATATTTCTGATTCCATAAGTACTTAACATAAGTGCAGCAGAAGAACCAGCCGGACCACTCCCAACAATTAAAACATCAGTTTCTAACATTTTTATCCTATTACTTACATATTTTTAGCAGCTAAATAGTTATTGCATACATTTAAAGCAAATAAATATCTCAAACATAATATTGCTTTAAAAACTCTTTAGACCAATTGAAGGCAAAGTCTTTACTATATTATTTTTAAATAAATCTATAAAATATATAAAACAGATTCCTAGATCTTTAT
>NZ_JBIUCS010000049.1:0-10311 GCF_044538485.1 Acinetobacter sp. ABJ_C5_2
CTCTAGGTGTAAATTTAGATTTTTCACTCACAATTTTTAACTCAAATATATAATTTATAAATTATATAAAAAAATTTTATCTGTTACACCTTTTACTATTCCTACTAACTGATTTATACCTATTTTCGACTGCAACAATGCATAAAAGAAAACCTCCTTAAGGAGGTTTTTTGTGTTTTAGAAATCAGTCGCTTTATCGTAAGCTTCAAAAGCAGACTCTCGCTTAGAATCATACTCTTTTTGCTTATCTTCACGCTCTTTAGAGCCTTTTGGCAAACTTTCTATTTGCTTTTCAAGCTTACGTAACATTTCAAAGGTTGGCTCAAACTGTTCACTTCCACCATTTTCCCATGAATCTCTACGTCTATTTTCTTGATTTTGGCTCATTATGCCTCCATTAGTTTGAGAAAACTTATGTCTTGCACTAAAAGCAAAAAGCCCATCTTTAAATGAGCTTTTGGAATAACGCAAGTGAACCTGACTACTCAAGCACACTATATCAGAAATACTATAGTATGCGTTTAAACGAGTCAATCCTTAAATTCATAAACTATTACTGCTGAATATTTTGGGTGTTGATCAGTTGGGTGGCAATGACTTACACAAATTAGATTAAAGTCTTTTAACTCGTTATCCAACAGAGTGAACCAGTTGTTAATTTGAAAAATTAGTTCTTCCATTGTTGTTGCATATACAGCTTCTGCTTTTCTCATTTTCACTCCATTGTTAGAAAATTATATTTACCAAGAAGGTAGAATCTAGCACAACTAACCATGATATTCACTTGGCCTTTAGATTGATTGGTAATAGCCGCAACTGAGCTCAATGATCTATTCTCTACCTTATGCTTAACAAGGCACATCACAGCAAACTTAGTTATATAATCACATTTTTCAGATTTAAATACATTCTTGAGTATTGATTGTATTTGGTCTGCTTCATAATTGTTTATCTCACATCGAATGTAAGATTTACCTTTTGGAAGCTCTCTGTCTGCTTCACGCATTAACCAGTAAATTTGATTGATATGAAGACCATCTGGTAAATCCCCACCCTTCATACGAACCGTTTCGCACCAAGCGCCAAACTGCTCCAACCATCCATCAATAGTGTATTTAGACCAATCCATTTGTTGTGTTTTTAAAGCTGCACTCATCTTTCACTCACCATTTTCTCTATCTGCTGAACTGCTAAACCTGACTTCACTTGCTCTGTACTGAACCGTAAAACTGTAAAACCCATCATTGCCGCCGAGTTATATTTCTCCATATCCCCGATGTAACCTTTGCCTCTTGTGTGACGCCCACCACCTGCCATCCAGATACCACCTTCAACTTCCACTAGAATCTTTTTGCCGGTAATTAGAAAATCTGCTCTCCATTTGCGTTTTGGATGGAATTTATATTCCTGCTCAAAACTGATCTTGCATGCTCTCAAGTGTGTTGCCAGTAACGTCTCGCCTTCACTTGGCTGTCTGGTACCTTGCTTTGCTGAACGGCGTTTCTTTGTCTTCACTGGAAATAATTCACGGTATTCAGCAAGGCTCATTGATGTCATGCCACCCCCTGCAATGAGCCTTTGAACCCGACTTGCTTGAGATACGGCTCCCATTGTTTGGCCTGAACCGGATCGCTAAGTTTTACGGCGATACGAGCTGCAAGTTGATCGTAGCTTTCCCCTGCAGCTGCAAACTGACTTGCGAACTCAGGATGTTGTGAAAGTTTTTGAGCGAAAGTGTGAACCTGTTTGTCGCTGAGTTGATTTGACATCCCCTGCGGGACTCGAACCTGCGTCGTTGTATTTTGGATCTTTGCCTGTTCACGTGCTTGGTATTTCGCTAACGCATTCAGCAACCAGTCAGCAAAGAGATAAGTCTTGAATTCAGGTGAATGATTTTTCCCTTCATTGAAACTTTCAAAAGCATCAAGTTCTCGTTTGAACCATTTCGCCTTGAGAATAGTCTCAACTGCAATCGAATCACTTGCCGAAACAATTTGATCTTTTAAATTTTTCAAAACCAACCAGCTCTTTTTTTTATTTTGAGAGTGTTTTTTGATAGTGTTACTTTGTGTGTTAAAAATTTTTACTAGTTGCGGTAAAAAAATTTTACTAGTCTGGTTAAAACTTTTAACTAGTAAAGAATTTTTACTAGGAAAGTTCAGACAGATTTCCCCTACCTTTTCACTAGTCTGATATGCAGTTTTGGGGTAGTTAAAATTTTTAACTATTTCATTTTTAAAAGGCCTGAATTCTTGAACTAGTAAAATTTTTTTACTAGGGAATTTGATAAGCTCACCAATGTTGTAATGATCAATCAGTGAATAAACATTCCCATATTTAGATTGGTGATGCTTCTTGATCAACCCCACTTTGACTAACTCATTAAGACATTTAACGACTGTTGGACGGCTCTTTAATGACAATTCCTCCAATTGTGTAAGAGAAAGCGCATCACTCTCTTTTGTCCAGCCACGTGTCTTTCGTACAATCAATAGATAAATCTTAACTGAAGCATCGCTAATCTTATTCATTGCTTCATCAACAAAAGCATTAGCAACCATGAATGAGTTTGGAACGAACTTACTCATACTTTCGCCTTCTCCATTTCAAGGTTTGTCCCTTTTCTTGCATTACACACCCGGCATAAGGTTTGTAGATTTTCCATCTCATCTCCACCACCACGAGAGACTGGCACAATATGGTCTATGGTTAGATCTGAGGTACATTCGCAATACAGACAAGTAAAGTTGTCTCTTTCAAAAACAGACTGTCTGATTCTTTTAGGAAGTGTTCTGCGAGATTTGCGCTTAGTGGTTTCTCCATACTTGGTTGCGTAATCATGATCAATCCAGCGACATTCGAAGTCATACACATATAGATTTGCGACTTCACGAGCACACTCGACACATAAACAAATTCGAGAACTCAACCGATAAATCGGGTAAAAGATTTCTCTTGTATGACAAATATCACAATAGATTCTTTCATCTTGTACTGTGGCATCTAGACTCATAAGCCCACTCCAAATAAATCGGTTTGTTGGGCATTTGGAGAAATCCAAAGGCATTCTTGGCGACTCACACCACCTCTATTCCCTGAGGCCTGTACAGCTTTAGTTTTCTTTACCCAGTGTGTTAAGCGTGAGTTGTAAATCTCATGGTCATAACCCGATAAAATGACTTTACCTTTGACCTGATTTAATTGATCTAATAAATCGATATGGTCCTGATCACTCATTTCATATCGATAAGCCGTCATGTTTGATGTTCGAGTACTTCTTACATACGGTGGGTCCACAAAAAATAATGTGTTCTCATCATCATATTGGCTAATTACTTTTGCAGCTGGCTGGTTTTCAATAAGAACCTGTTTTAAGCGCTCAGCAAATTGTAATAATCGATTTGGATAACGTTCCCATAACGCTATTTCATAATTCTTTTGTCGGCCTCCCGCCATTCTAAAACCAGTTTTTCCTTTAGTTGCTCCAGCTGAACCAAAGCCCATTTGTGCTCGAATGATCATCCTTCTCGCTTTTTCTACAGCGTCCTCGGTTTCATCGTAGGCATCATAAAATTCAGTGCGAGCAAATGGCGTTAAATACAATTTCTCTTCTAAACATCTTCGTTGCTCCGGCTCTCTAAGTACTTTGAATAAATTCACGACTTCATTATCTAAATCGTTATAGATCTCAATAACGCTAGGTTCTTTAGTAAATAGAACGGATGCTCCTCCACCAAATGGCTCAACATAAGTTTTGTGGACGGGAAAATGTGAGATAACCCAATCAGCAATCCGGAACTTTCCACCGTGATAACGGATAAGCGGATGTTTTAAACTACTCATCACACCTCCGCCCGTGCTAATTCTTCTGCAGTTAATCGACGTTTTGCTTCTAACTCAGCAATTGATGCCGATCTAAAGAATTGAATTGGTAGAGCTAACTGCTTCCCACACGCTGACTTAACAAAAAGTCGTTTAGGTGTGCTGTAGTAAAATCCAAACACTTCAAAAATTTCGTTATGATCCAGCTCATTAACAACCACCATGTCACCGACTATATATTCCTGTGTATTGAGTTCGCTTGGTTGTTCTGATAAATTATTTTGCATATTCATTGGTTTCCAAATTGATGAATTAAGAAGCCTGATCTCGACCATCAGGCTTTTTCTTTGTCTGGATTCCCATGAATCCCTTCTGATCCCTCTGCGATAAATACCTCTGTACTTAAGTCCCTCATTAAAGCCCCTATTCCCAAGCGCTCCATATTTCGAGCCTCTATACTCAGAACATGCCACTCACCCGCTATTTCTTTTTCAAGTAGCCAAGCGAGATATTGGGCTAGATCTTTACCTTTAATATTTGAAAGCACTTTCGCTCGTTCATGATTTTCAGGAGACAAACGCACATGTGTAGATTTCTTTTCAAGGCTCATAAAAAGTTCCTTATTCACCAGCAGCTTTATGTTTTAGGGGTACTTTTCCTTCGGCTAAATCGCGAATTTGATACTCTCGGACTAATGGGATTTTCTGGTCAGGCCATTGATAAACTGCTGATGGCTCAATGCCTAACAATCCAGCCAGCCCAACACCATTTACCCCAAGCAACTTAAATGCTTCATCTTTTGACATAACCACCCTCTAAAAATAAGATTTCTTATTATTTAATCAAAGAAAACTTATAAAAGCAATATGTAAGATAACTTATATGAATACAGATACTATTGGCCAACGCATACGTGCGCTTAGACGAGCTAAAAAATTAACTCAAGTGCAATTAGCGAAGATTGCAGGTGTTAGTTCGCCCGCTGTAACAGAGTGGGAAAAAGATAGCTATTTACCTAAAGCTGGTTCGCTAGAAGCAATGGCGAATGCATTTGGAGTTACGTCAGAATATATTTTGACTGGTAAAGGTGAAGTCCCTTCAAAAGAGTCTACAAATATAGCCCCAGTGCAAGCTCGAATGGCGCCAGTGTTATCGTGGGTTCAAGCTGGTAACTTTACCAATGTTGAATCTGTTGATATGTCTCAGGTGGTTGAATGGTTTCCCTTACCTGATGACTGTGAAAAATGTTTTTATCTCAAAGTAAGAGGTGTAAGTAATGAGCCAGATTTTATTGAAGGTGATTACATTGTTGTAGACCCGACTGTTCATTATTCAGATATGCAATCTGGGGATATCATTGTTGTTAGAAATGATAAAGATGCAACTTTTAAGAAGTTAGTTATTGAAAGTGATGGTTCTCGTTTTCTTCAAGCAATAAATCCAAACTTCCACCCTAATATTATTCCAATTGATGAAAACTGCCATTTTATTGGTCAGGTTATTGATTCAATGAGATATACCTATCGAGCAAAAAGAAGAATTCGTAAAAGTTAAGCTCAATCATTTAACTTTACAGGGCAATATATGTTTAAAAAAATAAAAAAGACGATTTTAAATTGGTATACGGGTGATCCTGGGAATATGAGATGGGACCCTCTAACCAATACTTACTTAGGCACACGAAAGCCAAGTAAACATTGGACTGCTAGCATTTGTGTTTACTTGATAAGTATCTTTAAAAAATTTTTGTCTTTTTTTGCACAAAATTGGAATGGGGTAATTACCAACCTTTTATCTGCTATTGCCATTTCTATTGCTGGCTACACTCTTTATCTTCAAGTTGATGAAAATAAAAAAGAGGACAAGAGCTGCACCATAACAAGCTCCGACCAGAATTTTGTTCATTTGAAGTGTAAAAAATGACATACCTATAACAATTAATGAGATAGTCATTTTTAAATAATTTAATTCATTGTTTTTCATGATTATATTTACCGTGACCCGACACGGTTCTTTAGAATAGATCGGGTGGAGCAAATTAAATGTATAAATCTACGAGAACTAATGCTTTTTTAGTATCAATAAAAAATATCATTAACAACTTGTATAGCGAAGGAAATCCTTTAGATGTGCATGTAACCCTAGTAGTTTCAGGTCAAATTATTACTGGAAACATTGTCTCAGAAGAGGAATATTTTAATCATGAGTTAACCTCTACTTGGAAGCAAGTATATGATGAAGTTATCAAGAAACCAAGAGATGAATTTAATAACTTACCAGATGAAGAATATGATTCGAAAGAGGTTCCAGAGTATCTCTTACAAAACTATTTGTTCTTAAAAAATGCTTATTATGTAAATGGGGACAAGTTCATACCTTCATCTAACAATGACGGAATACCAATTCAAGTTAGAATTGCAGATATTACAGCTTTTAATTTTGGTAGCTTAAATATTTCTAAAACATAAAAAAATCCTGAATAGTATTTAGCATTTTTAAAACCCATCTTATTGATGGGTTTTTATCATTTATAAATACTAAAATAAGTTAACTTAAAAAATAATTTAAGAATACTTATATTTCACTTGACTCAAAAACTAAGTTTTCTTATATTAATCTCACAAACAATAAAAAGCCCCGAAACTTTGGACGGAGACGGGGCTTTTGCAAACTGCGAGATAAGTATGAAACAAAACCCTATTCCTAGTCAAACGACTTCACGCCTATATCAACACCCAACCATTGAAGAACAGCGCCCTTCTCGTTTCGCCACCATCAAAGCCAACGCAATCGACTTTATTAAGTTTATTACTCTTGCATTCATCCTCTGGGTAATTGCTGTAACTGCAGCATCTTGGATGATGGGAGGCTGATCATGACTAACTCAGCATTAAACCTATCTGAACGCCAACAAACAGTTTTGCAAACTGTTATCGAAATCAATAAAGAAGGCAAACAACCGTACACATGGCAAGTTGTAAGCCGCATGGCGGCTAAAGGCCACCCAATTACTGAAAAACAGTGTGCCTATGATCTAGGTGTAATTATTCGCACTAAAGGTACAGGTGTATTTTCTGCAAAGTTTGATAGCAATCCTAAAGTTTGGATCTATGAAGAACCAAAAGGAGCGGCTTAATCATGAATGCTCAATTCAAACCACATCCAGACGGTATCAAAAGCTTTATAGGCCTTGACCGTTTAACTGGTCTCTACTCTGTGCGTATTGGCTGGACTGTATATGCAGCTAATGCAAATGGCAGTGTTCTGTACACCGTAAAAGGTGAAGTGAAGACTCCTTTAAATGTTGAAGAGTTTAAGGCAAAGCGCCCTAAGGTTTATACAGCCTTAATGAATGAGATTAGCTTTCAGCGCAAGAAAGCATTAGCAGTTGCCTTACAACTTAGCAACATCCCTTCATACGATCGCAAAGTTTATAAGAAGAAGCGCGGCTTTACGGGCAGTCGATAGGAGATTTTGAATATGTCAGTTTTCTTTAAAAAAGCAGAACGTAAAAACGCGAAATTACGCTTAGCGATAGCGGGCCCGACTGGTTCAGGTAAAACATACACAGCATTAGTTTTAGCTAAAGGTATTGGAGGCCGTATTGCTGTTGCAGATACTGAAAATAGTAGTGCTGAACTATATGAAGATTTGGTTGAGTTTGAACATGCAAATATTCAACCGCCCTACACACCTGAAAAGTTTATTGAGGTCATTAAGGCTGCTGAAAATGCAAACTTCGATACTTTAATTTTAGACAGCATTACACACGAATGGTCTGGTGTAGGAGGTTGTTTGGAAATCGTAGATCAATTAGCGTCGACATCCTTTAAAGGTAACTCTTGGGGCGCGTGGAGTCAGGTTACCCCGCGTCATCGCAAATTTATTGACGCAATGCTTCGATCTAGTATCAACATCATTGTGACTATGCGTTCAAAAATGGAAACAGTTCAAACCAATGACAACGGCAAAAAGAAGGTTGAAAAAGTTGGTATGAAGGCTGAACAGCGTGATGGTATTGAATATGAATTTACGACTGTCCTTGATCTCACTCATGACAACATTGCTGTAGCAACTAAAGACCGTTCACGTCTATTTTTAGAACCACGCCAGTTAAGTGAACATGACGGTGTTTTACTAAAACAATGGCTACTTTCCGGATCTGCTAACGCATGTATCACTGGAAACCAGTTTATAGAGCTTGAGCATTTGATGCTGCAGGCTGGCATTGATATTGAGAAGTTCTGTCAAAAGCGGAGCCTTAATAGCTTGCATGATGTGAAACAACAAGTGTTTGAAGAGACGTGTGAAGGTATTAAAAAAATCATTCAGCAGACACAACAAGCTCAGCAAGCAAATGAGCAGCGACTGATTGAACAGCAAGAAAAGACTTTAGAAAGCGAATATCAAATAGCGCTTAAACACATCGAAGCCGCTCAGTCACCTAATGATTTAGACTACTCTGCCAATTATTTCAAAGGGACCAAATACGAGCAGAACATACTTAATGCCTGCACCGCAAAAAAGGACATGGAGGGTTGGAGCGCTTAAATACCTATATCTTTAGGTATGTTGCTAAATTACACGGCAACGGCACTCTTAGAGGTCGCATTGAAGCGACCTCTGCCCTCCACGCTAAACAACGTGTTATGCAGAGCAATGAGCTGATTAAGGATGCTCATATCTCTTTACTCAAGAATCAGGCTTCTGCCCGTAAACAGGCTTTTGAAGCCATGGAGGAATTCATATGAGCTTCCGTTACTCATCCTCAGCCCGAACTCTAATTGTGTTCGGCAACCTAATGAACCATTACTACGACAATGTGAACCCGTCTCAAATTGATAACTTAGTTGATGAAGCGAAATTTAAAGAAGCAACTTGGAGAAAGTAAGGAAGACCTATGGCTTGTCTAATCAAAGTATCTGAGTTCATTAAACGGGTTTACGGCGGCAAGGATGCAACACCTCCAGCCCCGCAAACCATTACCCGTAGTTGCCGACGTGGTGAATTACCGGCCGAACAAATTGGCCGAATTTGGTACATAGATTGGGAAATTTACCGAAAACGTACCGGTAATGAGCTCGTAGACCGTGTGTTAAGAGGTTGAGATGGCAAGGCCTCGTAATACAAAGAACAAAGACTTACCCGCTAATCTTTACCGTGGCCAAGGTAGTGCGTGGCGCTACCGTCACCCTGTAACGGGTAAGTATCATTCAATGGGTTCTGATAAATCAAAAGCGATTACAGCAGCTCGAAAACTAAATGAATTACTCATTCCGTCAGATGACCTAATTGGTAAAGTCATGGGTGGAGTATTTTTTGGTGAATTTGCAGATGACTACCTAGCGAATAAACGACGTAAAGATGGTAAACCAGTAGCCAGCACAACAATTGAAAGTTATAGATCTTATCTGGAAAGATGCAAACTTAAATGGGGTGATTTACGAATAGACCAGATCACTCTTTTTATAGCCAATCAACTTTTAGATGATATGACAGCATCATCCAGTAACGGGTGTCGTGGAGTTTTAATTGATCTGTTTAATGTCGCTGTCAGCAAAGGATTATGTCCAGATAATCCTATTGAAGCGACGATGCCCAAACATATAAAACGGCAACGTAGAAGACACACATTGGAAGGTTTAGAGCTTGTTCGTAAGCACTCTCCTACATGGCTTCAAAATGCGATTGACTTGGCCTTGCTAACCACACAGAGACGAGTCGATATCCTGAAAATGAAATGGACCGATATTCAAGATGGCTACTTGCACGTTGCTCAGGAAAAAACCACTGACAACCCTGAAGATGAGTTTGAGATTTCTGAAGGTGCCGGTTATGTAAGGATTAAAATTGATAATGAACTGCAGAATGTTTTAAATCGTTGTAAGGATAAAATTGATAGTCCTTTCATTATTCACCGTGTTCCTGTGAAAGAAGGTAAAAAGAGAAAATATGAGAAAGAACACTGGACCCAAGTTGATAATCAGTATTTATCATCTAGCTTTTTAAAAGCTGTTAAGAAGTCAAATGCATATCCAAACTTAACAGGAAGACAATTACCGACCTTCCACGAAATTAGAGCTCTGGCTATTTTCTTGCATAAAAAAGCGGGTAAATCTGCTCAGGCATTAGCTGGACATTCGAGTAAGAAAATGACTGAACATTATGAAGCTGGACATGAAATTATTTGGAATGATGTGGACGTAGGTATTAAATTACCATTTGCCGAAGTGACATAAGATTGGGTTGCAAAACCCTTTCTTAAGTTATTGTTTTCTAATAATTCTATATGTTCGAAAAGTTCTATAATAATTAAAATAAAAAATATAATAAAATGTATTAAAATCAATGAGTTTAAAATAAATGCTAGATATAACTTCTCCCTAAAGAATAAATATTAGGTTCAATAAAATTACCAAAAGATATTTAGGTTATCCCAAACCTAAAATGATGAAAATCACAGTATCTATGAGTGGTAATATGTAAATG
>NZ_JBIUCS010000005.1:0-171130 GCF_044538485.1 Acinetobacter sp. ABJ_C5_2
ATATTGCACATTAGTCTCTATAAAATTCATATTTTCTTAATTAATAGAATGATAATTCTTTAGAAAGCCTGTAGAATAGGGAGTCTGAATTTTATTTTTAATTAATTTTTGTTTAAAATTAATCGGTTAAATAGTTTTATCAAACTTTTGTTAAAAAAAAGACTTGATATTTAAGCTAAATTTTGAAATTATAGTCATGCAAATTGTGATCTATTTCCCACAATTTGTATTTCAGGTTAAGTGGTTATCACTAATGCTCATGAGCTTTATTCGCTTATGAGCATTTTTTTAGCTTATTGATTAGTAAAATTTAAAAAATAATTCATGTTAAAAAATAATTTTTTTAGTATTAATTAAAAATTATTTCTATAGTTTTTTCATTCAATATATCTAACTATGTTCTGTTCAGAGTCAGTACTTAGAATGTACCAAAACTATTCTAATCATATTGAATCGTGACTGTGGCGTTAGCTTTGACTTCTCCAGCGGTGACATTGGCAGCAGTCTGGTAGTAACGCGCAGTTAAGGGGACATCATATTGAACCGTTTGGTTAGAGCCTATAGTACCAATCCCTAGTTTATTTCCTTTTTGAATCGTGTTGTTTGCACCATTCATATTCCATAGAAGCTCTACACCAACGCCGTTTGCTTTAGTCCATTCAGCAGCGCTGTTGTTAATAACCTGACTATTTGCAGTGTCAGAATTATAGTCAAAGCTTAAACTCAATGTATTACTTGTAGGTACACCCGAGTTATTCTCGCCACCGTTACACAGAATGGATAGGTTAAAGTTTTTCTCACCTTGAGTTGATCCGATAGCTCTAAAGCCTGATTTTGTCACAGTGGGAAGTTCGACAACCGTATCTACGCCATTTTGGATTTCACAAGATGATGATGCAATGAGAATAGGTGCACTTCCTAATACTGTGGTTGTTAAGAAGGGCCGATTTTGCTGACCTGTTACATAGTAAGTACTATAACGACCAGTCACCAATGCCCCAGAACCAGTAGTAGCAGCAGTTTTAATCACTTCCAAGACAATATAGCCTGGTGAAAGAGTGTATGTTGTCTGGGGAGTCAATGTAAGTTTATAAGGGTAATAGCCAGAAGCGTTTGAAGAGTCTGTTACTTCACGATAAATTCGAATGCCTATACCCGGAATATTTGTAGCATAAACATTATTGCCTATAGCACTAATTGGATAATTTAGAGGTAGAGCCGCTGTAATTTGGTCACTGGGGCGGTTACACGTTGCAGTAGAATTATTGGGTGAAATGGTAAAAGTATTCTTTTGTAGAACTGTTCCGATTGGATCGGTTGGACGAACTACAATGGTACCAATCGTTATTGGAATATCCACTGTGGTAAAACCTTTACTTAAAGTACAGTTTGCATAGACTTGGTTGTAAATAAAGAAACTCGTGATTAGTAAGCCACTCTGTATAAGCATTTTTTTCATTTGCAGATTGCCTCTGTCATAATAATTGATTGTTTTTCCTGTGAGATTTTTGATTGAATGTCATATTCAAGGTGACATTCTTCGGTATTACTTTCTCCCCATTTCACATAAAGATGATCATGGGTCAGAGGAGTACGTAAATAAATGCGACTACCTTGAGCTACCATTCCAACCGCTTCGTTATTCTGGTTAAAAACTTGCGCAGCAAATGGCAGATGACCACCATTAGGTGTTTGGGTACTAATAAAGAGTGCATAACCCGTTTTTGTTGAAAAATCGACTTTGGTTATTGATCCTGCATAAGGTGCAATACGGTGACTTGTTTCTGAAAGTTCAACATTTGATGGCATTCCTTGAGGGTCAAGGCTAATGTCATTCAAACGGTACGGGGTAACATAAGGAATAACTGCATAACCTTGTTTATTAATGCTTAGACCAGACGTGTTGCCGACTCGAGCACCTGTGGCTTCAGGCGCATAGACCAATACCATGGTTTGCACTTGATCTGGTCCAAATAAAAGACCTTTCGAATGGGCAACTACACTTCCGTTTAAATTGACCATTTCCTGTTGATATGCGTCTGATTGACTAAATGACGCACCTACAGTTGTGTAGTTGGTCCGGTAGGTACTATTAATATTTGCGCTGGTTTGTCCTTGATCTTGATATGAAACGGATGAGCCATATTCAAAGCGGTTTCCGATATAACCGCTCATCCCTAAAGTCTTACTATCTTCTGAAATAGAACTATTAAAGTTAATTGTGTTTTTCTTAATTTTAAGTGGAAAAGATAAGGACAATAAATATTGCGTTTCATGATCTGACCGTTGATTTTCTAAGTCTAGCTCATGAGTCATTGCGGAAATACTGTAGGTTAAATCTCTAAATTGATTGCTATATCCAAATTGAAATTGTTGATTACGATGAGGTTGATTCCAGTAACTAATCCATGAACCTACCAAATAAAAATTGCCCCACTGATTTGGAAGACTTTGATTTAATGTGACCTGAAATTCACTTTTTTGTTTACCTACAGAAAAACTATCGATATTTCGTTGTTGTAAATCTTGAATTAAAATTGAATCTCTTAATTTCAAATAATTTTCGGTTGAGTATCTGTAGGTTGCCAAAGTTAAATTTGTATTAGTTGGCGTAAATAATCGATTATAACTTAAACGGTAACTTTGCCCTTTAAGTGTAGGCTTTTGGTCAAAATCAGCATTCGATTGAGTTGCATCAAATGCAATTGCACCAATTGGAGTTGCAAATGCGCTACCTATGAGAAAAGACTGGTAGTGCTCGGTTGCCTGAAACCCTGCATAACTTGTTAAATAGTTATTAATGCCTCTTTGATATTTCCCTTGTACCAGCCATGGATTTAAATTGATATTGGCATCTCTAAACTGTCCCAGAGTAAAAGAATAACGGCTCATCTTTGGGCGTAGCATCTCTACTACAGAAGCGTAGGGAATAGAGAACTTTTGAATCTCTCCATTGGTCTCGTATATAGAAACTTGTAGTTCACCACCAAAACCTGTCGGGTAAAGATCGTTAATTTCAAAACTTCCGGGTGTAACAGTAGCTTGATAAATTAAATTTCCCTGTTGGCGTACTTCAACTTTCGCATTGGTCTTTGCATAACCCCGAATTTGTGGAGCATATCCAAGCATACTGTTAGGCAGCATGCGGTCATCACTTGATATGTTAATTCCACGATAAGGTAGGGCATCAAAAAAATTACTATTGGTAAAGTAATCACCTAAAGTAACAACACTATTAAGCTTAGGAAATGCTTTTTGGGCATAAGTATTATTAGATGTATAGGAAGAAGTCTTTTCTGAGATTTCGTTATGATCTTGCCATTTCCATTGCCCAGTATGGCGTAACTGCCAGTCATAGAGATTTATCCCGACATTTGTACCCATAAAAGCATGATTTGTTTCATGGTCATTACTTACAATACGGTAGGCAGAAGCATTGTATGCAAAAAAAGCAGCGTTTATACCACGATCCCATAAACGTGGGTCGACGTATCCTTGAGCATTTTTTTGTAAAGCAACTTGAGGGATCGAAATATCAAGTCTTAAACGAGAAGTATCAAATTGATAAAAAGCATCGTTGACCCATTTTTCTAAATCACTACAGGTAGGTAAATTATTTGTTTCCCGATGAAGAATTTCTGATTTAACCCCATATTCTAAAAGCATATCTGCGGTAAAACAGGTTTTTGCATTTTCATTGGAACTTGTAGTTTTAAAAACAAACTTTCTTTTACCTAACCATTGTCCATTAATATATACATCAAGACTATATTCGCCCGGTAAAATAGGATTGCCGTATTTAAATCGACCAATGTCGATTTTCTGTGCATTTCCTACTAAAAAGTTAGTATCAAAGTCTGCTTTTAGTATATTTTGCCCACTCATATTATCTGATGCATATGCGACTAAGGGCACATTAATCGCTATGCTTAATACTAGATAATAACTAGTGCGCTTTTTAAAGCATGTGCTGAGCATGAACCATTCTGACATAGTCTTTATGCCTATTCATAAATAGGTGTTTAAGTTTTTAAAAAGATAGATAGGTTTAGAACTTTATTGTTTTTTCAATTCGCCCGCCGTAATCATTTATATAAACAAAGCTCATATTCGTTATATTGCTATTTTTAAGTTTTATCTGATCTTCTGAAAATGGAGCAATCATCAAACCTTGTTTTAATAAGTCTGTTTTTTGATGATTCTGTTCTTGAAAAATTGAGCTTATTGTAATGTAAAAGGGAGTAGGGTTTTTAATAAGCAATGTTTCCCCGTTTTTTACCCACTGGATTTTTTCACTAAAAGTATCAATATTTTCTTTTAAATTTACTGGTCGATAAAAGAATTTAATTCGTGAACGAATCGCTAATTGAAGAAAATTATTAGGTAATGCTTCATTATTTTCTTGTTTTTTCCCTTCTGGTCTTGGGGGAATATCTAATACATTAAGCCAGAAAACACTTTCTTTATTTTGGTTTAATTGAGACGCATTGGGTAGCGCAGTAATTCGTAAAGTTTGACCTTTAGATGGTTCGATGCGTGAAATAGGAGGTGTAATAATAAAGGGTACATTCGACTCATCGGGAGTCGATTTAGCATTTCCGTCATCAATCCAAGCTTGAACAAGAGAAGGAGCTGTACCATTATTGCTGAGCTGTAAGCTGACTTCTCGGGCGTCCGATGGATATATTACACGTGTACCATGAAGTACTATTTCAGCATGTCCTGTAGTAGCAATTACGGCTTGAAGACAAGCCATTCCCCAAAAAAATTTACGACCACGAAAAAGCATGAGTCATATTCTCAATAACAAATAATAGATGAGATATAGCTTCTATTTAATAATAGAAGCTGGTTTTAAATTATTGATAAATAATAGTGTATTTTACTTGTGAAGTTACAGTACCAGCAGTAGATGCACCAGTCGCATAATATTCAGCATAATAATTAAGATCAGCATTACCACCAGCAGAAACATTTACCCATTGAGAGTTATCCTGTGCACCTGAAATTCCTTTAGCAAGTACAGGAATTACTGCATTATTGCTCCCTAATAGTTGAATATTGACATTAGCAGCTGCACCAGAGGTAGCTTGGTTTAATAAGCGGCCAGTATTAAAATCGACAGTTGCGCCTGGTTCAAAATAAGTCGCAACTTTTCCAGCTGAAGCACAATTGGTTAAATTGATTTGAAAAGGAGTGCGACCAGCAACATCACCTGCATTTTTTAAAGATTGAGATGATACTGTAGGTAAATTCACAGTAAGGTTTTTATCACCTGTATCAATTGTACAAGTATTATCAGTTACTAAACCATTAATAGTAATTGTACCGTCCGCTGCTTGTGCTGCTGTAATATTAAAAAGCGTAGCTGTCGCTATAAAAATAAATTTTTTCATGAAATCCCCGAAATATCCTATAAGTATAGATTGCTTACTTTTCAGTGCTTTTATTCTGATCAAGTAGTGCGGTGGAAATATAGCACCTTTCAATTAAAAAACAGGAATAACATTATATTTTTATATATTTTGATTGGTTATTTTTTAATAAATAAGTTTATTTTAATTGTGATTTATACCATTTGATAAAATACATTAAATTTATTTTATTTAAAATAAATTGATAATGAGTTTAATTTAAGTTGTTGAATTTAATTAATTTAAGTTTTTCTTTAAAAATAAATATAAAATGTATGTTTTCTTCTTTACTTAAGTGATTGTTTTTTAATGATAAAATTGTTTTGTTTATATTGCTTAAAGATATTAATTTTTTTAAGAATTTTTTAAGGTTTAATTCCTAGTGTTTTAGTTGTAATTCAATAAAAGATCGTCTGGAGTTTGTTTCCATGAACAGCATGAAATACAGTTATAAACCAAATTATTTTTTCTTTGCTCATAAATTAGTCTTATTTTTAAAAGACTATTTACTTAAACATCCTACAGAACAGAATACGACGTTTAACTTACAGACAATTTATGATGTCTTTAGCCATGACTTGGCATCTAGTACAACGAATTTAGAAGGCATTTTAAATATTGTTGATGAGTATGTTCTAGAAACTGAAGAAGGGCTGTTACCACTGATTAGTAGACACTCGATCAACTTAAAAAGTCATGTACTTTCTTTAGAGTTTTCACCTAAGGCGTTAACTAGCTTGTTGTCAGGTCACTCATTGGTAAACCCTAAAGCTGCCTAAGGAAATTTCTTTTAAGCTCTGAATATCTCGGATAAAATTTACTTGGTTTTTTTATTAGAGTTATTCATGAGCAAAGACTATAAAGCTTTGACTTATATCGCGGATGAAAATATTTCAGATACCATTCTATGGCTTTTAAACCACCAAGATGTTTTTGAATCTTTTCAGTTTGATGTATTGAGCCAAGAATTATCGGTTACACATGCGGCAGGTAGGGATATTATTCGAGTTGGAACCTTTCTGAATGCTACTTATGGAATATTAGTCACTTGTGTATAAATGAAAAAGCCCTGAATGATCAGGGCTTTTCTATTCTTGATGCTGTTAAGCACTCATTGCATCTACTGATAGGTCAGAAACAGTTGGTTTTGGCTTTTCAGCAGTTAAACCAAGTTTGTTAAATAATGCTTGGTCTTTACCTTCACCTGCATTTGGAGTGGTAAGCAATTTATCGCCCGAGAACAGAGAGTTCGCACCTGCCATAAATGCTAAAGCTTGATCTGAATCACTTAAAGATTCACGACCTGCTGATAAACGGATATAGCTATGTGGCATAACAATACGTGCTACAGCAATTGTACGAATCCACTCAATGACATCTAGTTTTTCAACATCAGCTAGTGGTGTGCCTTCAATTGGAACTAGCATGTTAATTGGCACAGATTCAGGATGAATTGGTAGGGTAGCTAGTTCATGTAATAAACCGATACGATCTTCACGGCTTTCACCTAAACCAACAATACCACCACTACATACTTTCATACCTGCTTGACGTACATAGTCCAAAGTATTTAAACGGTCATCAAAAGTACGAGTACTAATAATATGAGAATAGTACTCACGAGAAGTATCAAGATTGTGGTTGTAATAATCTAAACCAGCATCTTTTAGGCGTTCTGCTTGTGATTGGTTAAGCATACCTAAAGTCATACAGGTTTCCATACCTAATGCTTTAACTTCACGTACCATTTCTAAAACATACGGCATATCGCGTTCATGTGGGTTACGCCAAGCAGCGCCCATACAAAAACGAGAAGAACCTGAATCTTTTGCAGCTTTTGCTTCGCTAATTACTTTTTCAACAGCAATACGTTTTTCTGCTTCTAATTTTGAATCGTAATGTGCAGATTGAGAGCAATATTTGCAATCTTCAGGACATTTACCCGTTTTAATCGATAAAAGGGTGCTGACCTGAATTGTATTGGCAGTGAAGTGCTCACGGTGTACTTGTTGAGCCTTAAAAACTAAATCCAAAAAAGGTTGTTCATATAGAGCTTGGATTTCTTCACGAGTCCAATCATTACGTAGAGTCATTGTCATATCCATGATGATGGCATTAATTCACTGTACATAATCATACAGAATTCGTATTAAAGCTATAGGGCAAAAAACATCATTTTTTTAATTTGATAGCTGAAGTTGATTAAGTTGCTGCTCAATTGCCCAATCAATATGCACATTGACGATTTCGTCATGTAAATTTTTGCCTTTGTGTAGTTGATCTACAATCTCTTTGGAGTAAGGTGCATTACCTAAACCAATGGCGATATTGCGTTTAAATGATTGGTAACCTGTACGGCGTATTGGACTGCCTTCTGTATTGGCTAAAAAAGTGGCTTCGTCCCACTGCCAGATATCAAGCAGACTAATATTATCTAACCCATGTCTAGGATTAAAATCAGAAATAGATGCTGTTTTGGCAAAGCTATTCCAAGGACAAATTAACTGGCAGTCATCACAACCAAATATTCGGTTTCCAATACCTGCACGTAATTCTTCAGCAATAATTCCTTTATATTCGATAGTTAGGTATGCAATACAACGTCTAGCATCGAGCATATAAGGTTCGACAATTGCCTGCGTTGGGCAAATGTCGATACACGCGCTACAAGAGCCACAATGTGCTGTTGCAGGTTCGTCAAAAGGTAGGTCGAGTGATGTAAACAATTCACCTAAAACGAAAAAAGAACCCGACTTTTTATGAATGAGCAAAGTATGTTTACCCGTCCAACCCATTCCAGCACTTTCAGCCAGTGATTTTTCAAATATAGGCGCCGAGTCAGCAAAAGGGCGTGACTCAAAATCTCCTACTTTTTCACGAATTCGTGTTGCTAAAGTTTTCAATCTACCACGCATCACCTTATGGTAATCACGACCACGTGCATAACGCGCGATAATGGCTGAGTTCGGTTCAAGCGGTACATATCGTGGCTTTGGCGATTCCACCAAATAATTCATACGTACGCAAATAATACTTTTTGTGCCCGGAACTAATAAGGTCGGATCAGCTCGCTTTTCTAGATTTTCTTCTAAATAAGTCATATCTGCATGATAACCACGTTCAAGATACTCTAAAAAACGTGGCATTTGCTCTTGAGCATCTGGTTTTGCGATGACACAATCAGCAAAACCCAAGTCTAATGCTTGAGCTTTGATCCATGCTTTTAATTCATGTGGATCAATTTGTTGCACTGCAATGCGTGATGTGTCGGAAGATGTCATAAACCAAAATGCAAGAGGATAATAATATGCAGGCGGTAGTTTACCATAGCGATGATATTCGAGCATGGGAGCAGCGCTGGTTTGCTGCGCAAAACTCATCATTAGGCTTAATGCAACAAGCAGCTTGGTTAATCACTCAACAGCTCAACGTACTTTTTGAAAACCAAAATCTTAAGAATATTGCCGTCTGGTGCGGACAGGGGAATAACGCAGGTGATGGCTATTTTATAGCGAGTTATTTGAAACAAGCTGGATTTCATGTAGAGATATTTGCGGCTGAGTTGGGCGGCTCAACTGATTTACACCATGCTGTCGATTTTGCGAAAGAAAATGATGTTCAGGTTCACCTAAGTTTTGAGATGAGTAAAATCTTTGATTGCCATATTGACGCATTATTTGGGATTGGTTTAAACCGTCAGTTAAGTGGTTATTGGCAAAATACTATTCAACAATTTAATGAACAAGTTGGATTAAAAATCTCGATTGATATACCCAGTGGTTTGCACGCAAATACAGGACGCGTCTTACCTTCAGCAATAAAAGCTGACCATACTTTTACTGTTTTAGGTCTTAAGGCAGGATTATTTACTGGGCAAGGTAAAGAGTACGCAGGGCAAGTTCATTTAATTAATTTGATTCCGGTAGATCAAGAGCTAAAACCTTTAGCTTATTTAACACCTATAAGTATTAAACTTCCTAAACGTATGGCTTTTGGACATAAAGGAAGTTATGGACATGTTTTGGTGATCGGTGGGCATGAGCAAATGGGTGGCGCTGTCATTATGGCTGCTGAAGCTGCTTTTCATGCGGGTGCAGGTAAAGTGACCGTGATTTGTCATCGTAACCACCATCAGGCCATTTTGTCACTAGCTCCTAATATTATGCTCCGTGATATTAATGAGTTCGATGAAAAAGTCATCAAAGATATTTTGTCTCAAGTCGATGCAGTATGTTTTGGAATGGGATTAGGCCGTGATGACTGGGCGCAGCAAATTTATCAACAATGGTTTAATTTCCTAAATCACGCCTCTCATTTGGAAGTTGTATTAGATGCAGATGCTTTATGGTTTCTTGCCAAGCAGCCTGAAAAATTGGGTGCACATGTTTATGCGACGCCTCATCCAGGAGAAGTTGCTACGTTACTGGGTTCTTCTACAGCCCAAATTGAAAATGACCGAATTGCTGCAATTTATGCCTTGCAACATAAATATGCGGGTCAGTGGGTACTTAAAGGGGCAGGTAGCTTAATTTTAGAGGACAACTTGTATATTTGTACCCAAGGTAATGCTGGTATGGGAACTGGTGGAATGGGGGATGTATTAGCAGGTATGATCGCGAGCTTAAAAGCTCAGTTCCACAAAGATATTACATTACATGAGATAGTTACTCTGCATGCTCAGGCAGGTGATGAACTTGCAAAACATGGCATGCGTGGTTTGCAAGCTTATGAAATGAATCAGGCAATTACTCAAGTCGTGAATCAATAAGGCTTTAACGTCTACGGCTACTCGAGCGGCTTCGTCCACGTGCCATACCACCTAAAGCATTTAAGACCGAAAGCTTACTCATACTTCCCGATGCATGAGCATGGCAAATGGCAGCCGCAAGGGCATCGGCTGCATCGGATTGAGGTTTAATGGTCAGATTAAGTAATCGCATAACCATCATTTGTACTTGTTCTTTATCTGCTGCGCCATAACCCACTACAGATTGTTTAATTTGACGGGCAGTATATTCTGCAACTTGTAAATCTAAATTAACTAATGCGGCGATGGCAGCACCACGGGCTTGTCCTAGTTTTAAGGCAGAGTCTGGGTTTTGGGCCATAAAAACTTGTTCAACCGCAGCTTCAGTTGGACCATGAAATTTCACAATTCGCTCAACGCCAGCGAAAATACGCTTTAAGCGCTCTGGCATTTCTTGAGTTTCTGTTCGGATTGTACCGGCATCGACAAAACGCAGTTTACTACCATCTTTTTCAATGATTCCATAACCTGTTAAGCGTGAACCTGGGTCAATTCCAATAATCAATGCCATATGAAGACTTGTATAAATAGTTTAGAGAGTATTGTTACATAGCCAAAACGGTTCTGCATGCGTAATTTAAAGAATGCTGTGATGAACGGTTATTTTTCGGTTTTTATCGTACCAATTTATATTTTTAAAATCATTTGATGTAATTCTATTTTAGTGGAATACTTATCTATAATTGTGGAATTGAGTCTGATGAATGGACGATATCAATATACGAATTGCACATCGTATACGAGAGTTACGTTTAGCACGTGGGTATACTTTAGACGTACTTGCAGCCCGATGCCAAGTCAGTCGTTCAGCTATTTCTTTAATTGAAAGAGGGGCAACGAGTCCAACAGCAGTCGTGCTTGAAAAACTAGCCAATGGACTTGAAGTACCCTTAACTCAAATTTTCACGAACGAAGCAACTAGTCCATCTCCTCAACCATTTATTCACCGAAATGAACAAGCTGAGTGGCGAGATCCGGAAACTGGGTATGTTCGCCGTACCGTATCACCACCGAATTTAAAACTACCATTTCAAATTGTTGAAATTGAATTCCCGCCTCATTCTCGAATTACGTATGAAATGAGTGAAAGTTCTAAAGTAGTACAACAGCAACTTTGGCTAGTTGAAGGGCAAATTGATATTCAATTAGGTGAAAATTCTTACGCATTAGGTCAAGGGGATTGCTTGGCTATGCAATTAGATCAACCTGTCATATACAGCAATAATTCATCCCAAGTCGCTCGCTATATTTTAGTCGTCTCTAATCAACTCGTGTCTGCTCTTAAGGAATCTTTATGAACTATTCCCTCGATTCTAATTTCCGCTTAATTGACTGTAATGAGGCAGAACATGCAGCAGCAATATTAGAGATTCTCAATGAGGCAATTATTAACTCTACTGCTCTATATGACTATGTACCGCGTTCGCTTGCTTCAATGAAAACGTGGTTTTCTATAAAAAGAGAAAATAATTTCCCTATCATTGGAGTTATAAATGAATCGGGTAAATTATTAGGATTTGCCAGTTGGGGAACTTTCAGGGCTTTTCCAGCTTATAAGTATACAGTTGAGCATAGTATCTATATTCATCATGAACATCGTGGCTGTGGTTTGAGTAAAGTTTTAATGCAAGCGTTAATTGAGCGAGCTCAAGAAGCCCAGCTTCATGTACTGATTGGTTGTATCGATGCGACAAATCAAGCCAGTATAGGCCTCCATGAAAAAATGGGATTCACACATGCTGGTACTTTTAAACAGGTAGGTTTTAAGTTTGGACAATGGTTAGATGCTGCTTTTTATCAGTTAATTTTAAATACACCATTTGAACCTGTTGATGGGTAAATGATCAAATTTTTTATTAGACAATGGCCCAGTTCAATATAAGAAAAACTGAACTGGGGCATAGCGCAGGTTTATAAAATACCTAATTGTTCTAAGCTTTTATAAGTAATCTCTTTTCGAACAGAGCTAGGTATTCCTTTTTTCATTTCTAAATTGAGCGAGAACGCGACAATATTCCCTTTAGGTTGCACCACCCAGTCAGTTAACCAACCCACTTGTGGGTCTACATCCCATCCCCAACCACTTTTTGCGTATATTTTATTTCCATTTTTTTCTTCTATGAAAAGCATGGATTGAACTTGTTCTTGTACATTTTGACTAAATGGAAGGGTTCTGTTAGCTAACCTATAGGCAAATTGTGCTTCTTGTTGAGGTGTAATTTTTAAAGGGCCGACAAGCCAAAAATTATCGACTTGGGTGCCAATATTAGTATTGCCATAATCTACACGTTTTACCTCAGCAGACATGAGCTCAAGTCCAATACGACGAGCTAAATCTTGATAAACTGGAATAGTAAACTGGAATAGCAGAAGCCTTCATAGCATCGCCTAGTGTCATATCCTTTTCCCATTCGGGAAAGAGTCGCTTTTTTCCATCCCATTTGAATATTTCTGTTGTGGTTACTTTATGGTGCTCAAGGCCGATTAAAGCATTAAGTATTTTAAAGGTTGAAGCCGGTACATACTCTGTTGAAGCTCGAGTAAGATCATTACCATAGCTTTGTTGTGTTTGACCTTGTTGAATAACTAAAACACCAGTTGTATGTGCTTCTTCAAAGATGTCTTTAATTTTCTGCGCTTTTTCATCTACTTTTAAAACACTATTATTTGGATTTGCTGTGACTATATAAGGTGAGCAGGCAGAAATAAGAAGAGCGCTTGTTACCACCAATAAGATAGCTTTAATATTCATGCGATTTATAAAATTAAATTTAAAGTTTAGCTAATTAATGTAGCTTGAGTGGATCAAATATTAGATATCAAAAATGTAAGTTAGATTTTAGAAAAATGTCGATAAGAGTTAAAAAAACGACTAATTTTTGAAAAAAAAGCAATCTTGTAGAAAAAACACTTGATAAAGTCGTTATAGCACTCATTAATAATAAAGTATGGCTATTTTATTAATTTAGAATCAGTCTTAGTGATAGTATTGCAGAATGTTGGTTTAGCGGTGATTTGAAGTTACAAGAAAACATTGTCTAAGCTTTACAGCCTTTTTAATCCTATTTTCAACTGAAAATGGTTTATGGGTTAGATGGTGACACCTGCAATGAATTTTCTTTTTGAGATAGATAAAGTTTTACATGAATTTACTTCTTATTGTGGTTCTGGGCGCGATTGTTGAAATTGCCGTATGGATTGGCGTAGCACAGTTCATCAGTGGATGGTATGTGTTTTTCTGGTTCATTATTGCTTTCTTTATTGGTCTAACGCTTATTCGTAAAAGTACGGCTGGTATTATGCCGCAATTACAACAAATGCAGATGACTGGGCAATTAGGCAGTGATCCAACTGTGACTAAAAAACTAGCATATGCTTTTGCAGGTTTTTTATTGATGGTGCCTGGATTGGTATCAGACGTTTTAGCGCTCTTAATTCTAATTCCGGGCGTACAAACTGCGTTCCGTAATATCGCAATGAGAACACTTGCAAAGCGTCAGCAAGCCATGATGGAAAAAATGATGGGTGGCATGGGTGGCGCAGGCGCTGGTCAAAATCCATTTGCTGATTTAATGCGTCAAATGCAGGACATGCAAGGTCAACAAGGTGGCGGTCAATACCGTGGCGATTCAAGCATTATTGATGGTGAAGCACGAGAAGTTACCCCAGACCACAAGAAAATTGAACATAAAAATAAGGATTAATTAATTCCTTATATAAAAGATAAAAGGCCTAAATCTTAAATGTTTAGGCCTTTTTTAATGTTATATGCGTTATTCATCTGAAGTTTTAGGAGTATCCATGTCAGCTGGTGCTGCTACAGTTTGATTTTCTTCTGACTTGGTCTGAGGTTGATACTTGTTTGAAGGCAGACTTGCTTGCTTGTTTTCAGACTGTTGATATTTCTGGCTTCTATTGGCTCTTTCACGAAAGCCACCTTTATTAATGAGCTGTGTGTGTGACATAGATTGGCCTAGAAAATAAACTATTCATGTATTTTAACAAATTCAGCAAAATATCAAAATAAGAAAAATAGTACAGAAAAAATAATATTTAATTTATCTCTTTGTATAATTTAAATTTTTTAAAAATGAACGCATTGTTCATTCAGATTGAATTCTCTTTTCATTTCACATAGGATAAATATAAAGGATGTATAAATTAAAAATTGTAGCAAACCTATTAAAACAACAACGGTTGAAGTAAGGGAAGGAGGGTTACCTATGCTATATCAATATCATTGTGCATGTTGTGACAAAGTCGTGGCATCAACAGATAAATCATGTCCGTATTGTGGTTCACACCATATTCGAAGCCCGTATGGGTTATGGATGTTTTGTGTGATGGCTTGTCTGGCTGTGGTTGTTGTATTCAAAGTTGTCCATGTTTATATCCAGAATCATCAAGATACGCCTACGCAATCGACTTTGTTGGATGTACTAAATGAAGGTGATAAAACTACGAAACAGTAGTAGTGCTTAATTTGCTACATACTTATTCAATAATGTGTGTTGGTTAACTTATTGCTTAATTTTGACAATATATAAAAAATAATAAAAAAGCCCGCATTGAGCGGGCTTTTAATATATGGGACTTAGAGGCCCGCAGCATCTTTAAGTACTTCAACTTTGTCAGTTTTTTCCCACGTAAATGCAGAATCTGAACCTTCACGACCAAAGTGACCATAAGCAGCTGTTTGCTTATACATTGGTTGAATTAAGTTAAGCATACGAGTAATACCAAATGGACGTAAATCAAAATGTTCACGTACTAATTGGATAATTAACTCATCAGAAACTTTTGCAGTACCGAAAGTATTAATTGAAATAGAAGTTGGTTCTGCAACACCAATTGCATAACTCACCTGAATTTCACATTTGTCAGCAAGACCAGCCGCAACAATATTTTTAGCAACATAACGACCAGCATATGCAGCTGAACGGTCTACTTTAGATGGATCTTTACCAGAAAATGCACCACCGCCGTGACGAGCCATACCACCGTAAGTATCAACGATGATTTTACGACCTGTTAAACCACAGTCACCTACTGGACCACCGATAACAAACATACCAGTCGGGTTAATGTGGAATTTAGTAGCAGCATGGAACATTTCAGCAGGAATGATCGGTTTGATAATTTCTTCAATTACAGCTTCTTTAAGCTGAGTTTGACTAATTTCAGGATCATGTTGAGTAGAAAGTACTACTGCATCTAAACGTACAGGTTTGCCATTTTCATAAGCAAAAGTTACCTGACTTTTTGCATCTGGACGTAACCATGGTAATGCACCTGAACGACGAAGTTCAGCTTGACGCTCCATTAAACGGTGAGCGTAAGAAATAGGAGCTGGCATAAGCACGTCAGTTTCACGACTTGCGTAACCAAACATTAAACCTTGGTCACCGGCACCTTGATCTTCAGGTTTTTGGCGATCTACACCTTGTGCAATTTCTGGAGATTGTTTACCAATCATGTTGATGACTGCACAAGTTGAACCATCAAAGCCTAGATCTGAGTGGTGATAGCCGATACCGTTAACAGTTTGGCGAACAACAGCTTCTACATCAATATTCGCAGTAGTTGTGATTTCACCTGCAAGTACAACAGCGCCTGTTTTTACCAGTGTTTCACAAGCAACACGTGCGTATGGGTCTTCTTTTAAGATTGCATCCAAAATAGCGTCGCTAATTTGGTCGGCCATTTTATCGGGATGACCTTCGCTTACAGATTCCGAGGTAAAAACAGCGTACTCGCGCATGAAAGTCCTATCTTGGTTATTTCAAAAAGACATAATATGTTACATCGACTTGAGCTTGAGGACCAGTTCATACTGACTAAAAAGCATGAATTTATTTCATTTCTACTATGTTTTAATTGATAAGTGTATCAGTGAAATTGATATAGTCATCTGATAATTAATTATTTTTATAAAAGACGACGCTCGTAACGCATAAATTTTAAGCATTTGATTTTGCGAAAAATTAATCAACAAAATTTAGACTGTGAAGTGAAATAGTACAAATAAGAAAGATAAATTCATATTTATATGCTTTTTATAAACATCAAATGCCTACAACAGTTCATTAAAGAATAGCGATAAAACGCATTGTTTCATGCAACTTAATAATCTAAATGTTTTTTGAGTAACCAAGAAATGGTTAAAAATAAAGAAATATACAGTGTTGGGGTTTACCCTTAGACGTTTTTTTAAGACAATATAGCGGCATTGAATGGTTATTCATCTTCTTCTTTTCATCAATCTATTAAAATTGGATTCTGATCTATGACGACCCCTTTAAACGAACGTCGTATTGCAAACGCAATTCGTGTATTGGCAATGGATGCTGTGCAACAGGCAAACTCAGGGCATCCAGGTGCTCCAATGGGGATGGCAGATATTGCTGATGTCGTCTGGCGCGAGTTTTTAAATCACAACCCAACTAATCCACAATGGGCAAACCGTGACCGTTTTGTTTTGTCAAATGGCCATGGCTCAATGTTGCAATATGCTTTGCTTCATTTAACAGGTTATGATCTTTCAATTGAAGATTTAAAACAATTCCGTCAATTGCACTCAAAAACTCCTGGTCACCCTGAATATGGTTATGCACCAGGCATTGAAACAACGACTGGTCCTTTAGGTCAAGGTATTGCAAACGCTGTTGGTTTTGCGTTGGCAGAAAAGACTTTAGCTGCCCAGTTCAATAAAGATGACTTAAAAGTAGTTGATCACTTCACTTATTGTTTCTTGGGTGATGGCTGTCTAATGGAAGGTATTTCTCACGAAGTATGTTCATTGGCAGGTACTTTACAGCTTGGTAAATTGATTGCTTATTATGATGACAACGGCATTTCAATTGATGGTGAAGTAGAAGGTTGGTTCAGTGATGACACTGAAGAGCGTTTCAAAGCTTATGGTTGGCAAGTTCTTCGTGTAGATGGTCATGATGCTGATGCTATTCGTCAAGCAACAGTTGAAGCTAAAGCAGAAACTCAAAAACCAACGATCATTATTTGTAAAACAATTATTGGCTTAGGTTCTCCAAACAAACAAGGCAAAGAAGACTGTCACGGCGCGCCATTAGGTAAAGATGAAATTACCTTAACTCGTGAAGCTTTAGGTTGGACTGAAGAAGCCTTTGTTATTCCTGCTGATGTATATGCTGCATGGGATGCTAAAGCAAAAGGTAATGAAGCTGAAGCAGCTTGGAATGAAGTATTCGCTCAATACCAAGCAAAATATCCAACAGAAGCAGCTGAGTTACTTCGTCGTATTAGCGGTGATTTACCAGCAGAGTTTTCAGCACAAGCAGATGCATTTATTCGCGAAACAAATGCTAAAGCTGAGACTGTAGCAACTCGTAAAGCAAGCCAAAACACATTACAAGCATTTGGTCCTTTATTACCTGAATTATTAGGTGGTTCTGCGGACTTAGCTGGTTCTAACTTAACACTTTGGAAAGGTTGCCAAGGTGTTCAAGAAAACCCAGCTGGTAACTACGTGTACTATGGTGTACGTGAGTTCGGTATGACCGCAATTGCGAATGGTGTTGCATTACATGGCGGCTTTATTCCTTACGTTGCAACATTCTTAATGTTTATGGAATATGCACGTAACGCAGTGCGTATGTCTGCATTGATGAAACAACGTGTAATTCATGTTTATACACATGACTCAATTGGTTTAGGTGAGGATGGTCCAACACATCAACCAATTGAACAAATTGCTTCTTTACGTGGTACACCAAACTTAAATACTTGGCGTCCTGCTGATACTGTAGAAACAGCAATTGCATGGAAATCTGCTTTAGAGCGTAAAGATGGTCCTACAGCACTTATTTTCTCTCGTCAAAACTTGCCTTTCCAAACGCGTACTGAAGAACAAATTCAGAATGCAGCAAAAGGTGGTTATGTTCTTGCTCAAGAGAAAGGTGAGTTGAAAGCAATTATTATTGCTACTGGTTCTGAAGTTTCTTTAGCAATGGAAGCTTATGCTCAACTTGAAGGTGTTCGTGTTGTTTCTATGCCATGTGCTGAAGAGTTCATGAAACAAGATGCTGCATACCGTGAAGCTGTATTGCCAGCTCATATCCGTGCACGTGTAGCTGTAGAAGCTGCTCACGTTGACTACTGGTGGAAGTTTGTTGGTCTTGATGGCAAAGTAATTGGTATGACAACTTATGGTGAGTCAGCACCAGCGAAAGACTTATTCCAATTCTTTGGTATTACAACTGAAGCTGTAGTAGCTGCGGTAAAAGAATTAACTGCTTAATGATTTAACTGAGCAGAAGAAAAAAGCGTCCTAACTAGGGCGCTTTTTTTTATAAATCTTAAATATTAAGCTCAGTTTGAATCGAAATATTAGAAGTTAAAAGCTTATGAATTGGGCAACTTTCAGCAACTTTTAAAAGACGTTTATGTTGATCTTCAGTAAATTCACCCTTTAAAGTAATTTTACGTTCAATGTTATTTTGACCTGCTTCCGGATCACCATTTGGATTTAAGGCTAAATCGACTTGTACATGCTCAAGCTTAATCCCTTTGTGACTTGCATACATTTCTAAAGTAATGGTGGTACAAGCACCTAAAGCTGATAGTAAAAGCTGAACTGGGTTCGGAGCTGTATCTTGTCCACCTTTATCAGTTGGTTCATCTCCAAACCATTGATGACCAGATGGATCGGTAAGTGTTACTCGGTAAGGAGTAGAAGTGCTTTGTGCTTGAACAGTGTTAACCATGTTTTACCTTGTTATTTATCAATAAAATCGAAGTAAAAACCAATAAATCTGAAGGTTTCGAATAGAAAAATATCTATACTTTATAATATGGGTTTTGAATAACAACTGTAACGCTTTTATTGTTGCATGGATGAAACATATCGTTTTATAAAGAATAGTGAATTTAATTACTTGATGTATACACTAACGACTATATCAATAAAGGATACGAAAAATGCATCTTAAGACATTAAGCTTCGGTTTGGCAGTGGCATTGGCAAGTACAGTTACATTAGCTGCACCAGTGGACTATAAAATTGATCCAACGCATACAGCGACTGTTTTCTCATGGAATCACTTTGGTTTTTCAACACCAAGCGCTAACTTCTCGGACATCCAAGGTGTAATTAAAGTTGATAATGCTAAACCAGCAAATTCTTCTGTAGATGTTACAATCCCTTTAAGCAGCGTAAATACAAACGTACCTGCTTTAGATAAAGAATTCCAACAAGAAGCTTGGTTTAATGCAGCTAAATATCCAAATATTACTTTCAAAAGTACGAAAGTAGAAACTAAAGACAAAAAGCATTTCAAAATTACTGGTGACTTAACTGTTAAAGGTGTAACTAAGCCAGTTGTGCTTGATGCTGTTTTAAATAAACAGGGTGAACATCCAATGGCAAAAGTTCCAGCGATTGGTTTCAATGCGACAACTTCATTCAATCGTTCTGAGTTCGGTCTAGGCAGCTATGTGCCAAACGTGGGTGATAAGATCACTGTAAACATTACGACTGAAGCAACGGCAGCTAGTGCAGCTAAAAAATAAGTTGTAAGTTTTCTAAAAAAGTCCTCAATGATGAGGACTTTTTTAATTAGATTGGTTCTTTTTTATCTGGTTCTATAAAAACTAAAGGTTGAGAAGGATCTACATTTCTTTTTTCGGCTTTTTCTCTTAAAAATTGATAAGTTGGTACTTTCATTTTTGCCTGATCACGTAATTTCTTTTTAATATAAAGAACAAGAGCAAAGCAGGTCGTTGCTACGGTCAACATCATGCCATTCATATAACTCATAATTGAACTTACATAGCCTATTGTGGTTAGACGATGCATCATACGTTCAACTTGGGTACTGCTTTCTATACCCGTAATTGCCCAACTACATAAATGTTCGCAATTATTAATGATCAGATGATAATGGTTTTCGTGCATGCGTGAGCGCATACGCCGTACAACAACTTTTCCTTTGTAACGTGGAGCATCGTAAGAACGTACATGAATTTTTTTGCCATGGGAAAAGGCATCTATTGATGTGATTTCAATGGGACGTTTTTTGATGAAATGTGCTAGGCCCGAATAATGAATAACTCGACCTCTCCCAGCGTAAATACCATGATGGCTATAGCCGAGATGTTTTACAATAAGATGAGCCCCTAAAGGGTAGCGTTTATTTGTTTGTTGCATATTCACGCTGATCCAATAAAGTTTTAACCACTTTTATTAAAAGCTGTTCACATTATAACGAATATAGTTGTGTTCTAGTGTATTGATTAGGTGGAATAAGCGACTTTCGGGTATACATCACATAAAAGCATTTTTACTTAATAAAGTGTTCTTGTGAACAGAAAATGACATATGAGGTTTGTCATTAATGAAAATATTAATACTGTGTATTATGAACTTTATAGTTTTTGTGCAATCTGCTTTAGCAGTAGAGTATCGACAAATTGAAAATGCTGCAGATGATCAATTTGAAGTCATTGAAATTTCTAATTTAAATCAACTACGTCTATTTTTGAAGAATCCACAGACTAATCAATATCATAAAAGCTTCGACAATATTCAGCACCAACTCAAATCATGTGAACAGCTTACTTTTGCAATGAATGCAGGAATGTTTCATTCCGACTTTTCTCCGGTAGGGTTGTACATTGAACAAGGGAACGTTATTCAAGCATTAAATGAGGATAGCGGGAGGGGAAACTTTTTTTTGCAGCCTAATGGGGTTTTAGCATGGAATAAAAGACAAGCTGTTATATGGACAACTGAACAATATAAAGCAAAGGCTTTTCAACCCGATTATGCGACACAATCCGGCCCAATGTTAGTAATGAATAGGAAAGTAAATCCCTTATTTCTAGCAAATAGTGATTCAAAGAAAATACGTAATGGGGTAGGTATAAAAAATAATAAGCTATATTTTGTGATATCTAAAAATAGAGTGAATTTTTATAATTTCGCTGAATTTTTCCAAAAGAATTTAAAAGTAGAACAAGCTCTTTATCTTGATGGTTCTATCTCTAGTCTCTATTTGCAAAAGAATAACCGTAATGATAGAAAATTTTATATGGGACCCATTATTGGTTTAGTCAGTCATGCAAATTGTGCAGCCAAATAAAATGCAAAAAAGCCAGTACAGGACTGGCTTTATAATTAATGAATAGATGGTTTTTGAATGAGTTCATTTAACTCTTTTCGGCTATACCCACGGGAAATAAGAACTTTTTTTATTCCCATAATGACATCTTCATCTGTTGCTTGTGCGAGCGCACTTAGAAGTTGTTCATTAGTTTTACATGAGCAGTCATTTTCAACACAAGCAGTTTGATTCTTATGCTCGTTATGCTGTTGATCTGCTAAGAACAGCTTTTGCCAAAAACTCATAGAGCCTTCATATACAACCTAACATAGATCGAAATATAGCCAATTTAAATTAAAATACAAGCCTCTATAAGTGATAAATCCACCAGTTGAACTAGAGAATTTTCGATAGTAATGGTTGAGTTAAACGAAATTATGACGAATAGATGACTTGATATTTTTTTTAAATTTAAATACTTAATAGAAAAATGTTGAAAAATAAGGAGATATTTAATCTCCTTATAAAATAGGGTTACATTGAAAAATTTTGTTTAAATCTTCTCAAGTAATACACCTGACTCAACATGATGCGTATAAGGAAACTGATCAAATAAAGCAAACTTAGTCACTCGATGAGTTTTTGTCAGCGTTTTTAAATTTTCATATAAAGTGTCAGGATTACATGAAATGTAGATGATACGCTCAAAACCTTGTAAAAGTTTTAAAGTTTCATCATCAATTCCTGCACGTGGAGGGTCTACAAATACGGTATCAAAGTCATAACTTTGAATATCAATATTTGCTTCTTGCAGACGACGGAACTCACGCTCACCCTGATAGGCTTGAGTAAACTCTTCAGCTGATAGGCGAGCTACTTGAATATTATCGATCTGGTTTTGTTCAATATTCCATTGAGCCGCATAAACTGATGATTTAGCAAGTTCGGTAGCAAGTACGCGTTCGAATTTTAGTGATAATGGAAGGGTAAAGTTACCGTTACCACAATAAAGTTCTAGTAAGTGTTTTTTAGAACCCTCAGCTGCATCACATGCCCATTGCAGCATTTTTTTGCAAACTTGAGCATTCGGCTGGGTAAAACTGCTTTCAATTTGTTTGTATTTGAATGTACGGTTTAAAAGATCAAACTCTTCTACAACAAAGTCATCGCCAATAACAACTTTTTGACCTCGGCTACGGCCCATAATTTTAATATTTAGTTTTTCAGCAAGTGCTTTAGCTGCTTGTTCCCATTCCTGATTAAGTTTACGGTGATAAATCAGGGTAACTAGCATTTCTCCACTAAGTGTTGCGAGAAAATCAACTTCAAATAAACGCTGTGAAAGTAAAGGTTCTGCTTTGAGCTCTGCTAAAAGGCGAGGCATTAAATCATTAATGCTTTTGTCTGCAATAGGAAACTCATCTATGCGAACAACGGTTTTTTGCTTGTCTTCATCGTTACGTTCAAACATGGCATAAAACATATCATTTTCTGTATGCCAGATCCGAAACTCAGCACGCATACGGAAATGTTGTTCAGGTGATTCAAACACTTCTAATGTAGGCGGTGTAAATTCAGAAAATTGAGTAGTAATGCGATCAATTTTAGCTTGAAGTTGTTGACGATAAGAAGAGGTCATAGACAAGAAAATTTAGACAGAATCAAATAGTGAATGGTATCAAAAAAATCGCGCTTGCAGGAGCCAATTTTAGTCAGATATTCATAAAGAAATAGGGCACTTAAATTAGAGATGATTTAAGACGCGGTTAATAAAATCTGATTTTATTGTTCTATATTGATCATGGTCTAAATGGCTACACGCTAATTTTAATTGATTATATTCTTTCACCAACCTTGGTGAGTCTATAAGCTTATTTCTAAATGTTAAGAAAAATGTGAATACTGAATCGGTTACTACAACTTGAAATGCAACATCATCGTTGTTGAGTGATTCGAGCATGCAAAGCTCATCGGTTCTTAATGTATTTTGCTTTTCTATAAAATTAAGCTTTTTTAATTGCTCTATTGCAAACTCAAATTGCTCAGGCATAACTTCGATATAAATATCTAGATCACCTTTTGAAATTGCATTCGGTATTGCTGATGAACCAATATGCTCAATTTTGGAAAATGGGAGAAGGGTGGAAATATCCTTTTGATATGAGTTAAAAAGCTGAACACAATTTTTTTGATATTGTTCTGGTTCTAAAAAGATCATTATGAAATTCTCTAATCGATAACATTTATATATTTAAAATAGATTACTCGATTAAAGAAAAAAGCCCAAATACTGAGATTTGGGCTTTTTAGATAAGTTTAGGTGTTAGTCAGACATAGTCATTAAGCTTGCATTGCCACCAGCCGCAGCTGTATTTACACTAATTGCACGTTCAATTACTAAACGTTCAAGTGGAATTGACTCGTTCGATTCAACATGTGTAATGCCAACAATCGCACCTGAGCGGCTAGCAATTTCTTGCTGTAATGAAAGAACCTCTTCACGACTACCATGGTGTAAAACAGCATCAAAATTATCTGATGTGATGTTTTTAACTGTAGTAATCGCATCAAGTACATCTTTTGGTAACGTTTGTTTATGTTTTGCCAACAATGGACTATTTGGCATTACCGCAGCTTGGCTACCCACTGCAAAAATTGCGAGCAATTGATGCAATTGATTTTGTTCAGTGTCTGCAATTGAAAGCACACGGTGACGCGGCAGAATAATATATTGGTTACTTTCCCCAGTAGGGCCTTGTAACTCATAAAACTTACCTACACCAAATGGTTCAATATCACGATTTGCTTGTGGTAAATGCTGTTTTGCCCAGTTTTGTAAGCTCTGATAAACCTCTCGGTTAAAGCCTTCATATGCAGTTTGTTCATTTTTCATAGCAAATGGCGTTGCCAATACTTTATTTGAACAATTTTGCATTAAGCGATACATGTAAAGCGGACCACCAGCTTTCGGACCTGTACCAGATAAACCTTCACCACCAAATGGTTGAACACCAACAACAGCACCAACAATATTACGGTTGATATAAAGGTTACCCACTTCAGCATGTTGAATAACGGTTTGGATGGTTTCATCAATACGGGTATGTAGACCCATTGTTAAACCATAACCTTTGGCATTAATACGTGAGATTAGTTGTTCAAGTTCGCCGTATTTATAGGTAATGATGTGTAAAACAGGACCAAAAACTTCGCGTTGTAAGTCATCGAGGTTAGGCAATTCAATTGCTGTTGGTACAACAAAAGTTCCCTTGTTCAATTCATTTTGACTAGATACACCAAACATCAATTGATGTACTGGATAGCCTTTAGACTTCATTTTTTGGATGTGCTGATCAATTGTCTGTTTTGCTTCTTCATCAATAACAGGACCAATATCCGTTTTTAAAATAGCAGGGTTACCAACAATTAACTGCTGCATTGCACCTTTAAGCATTTTAATAACGCTTGCAGCACTATCTTCTTGTACACATAAAATACGTAAAGCAGAGCAGCGTTGACCTGCGCTATCAAATGCAGAACTTACAACGTCAAGTACAACCTGTTCAGTTAATGCAGATGAGTCCACAATCATTGCATTCTGACCACCAGTTTCTGCAATGAGAGGAATAGATTGGCCATTAGCAGCCAAACGTTTTGCAACTGTTTTCTGCAAAATCTTTGCAACTTCAGTTGAGCCAGTAAACATGATGCCATCAATGCGTCGATCTTGGCTAAGCTGAGCACCTACTGTTTCACCACGACCAGGTAATAATTGTACAGCACCATGTGGAATACCAGCTTCCCATAAAATTTGCACTGCTTGAGCCGCGATTAAAGGTGTTTGTTCAGCAGGTTTTGCAATAACGCAGTTACCACTGACTAATGCTGCAGCAATTTGACCAGAGAAAATTGCAAGAGGGAAGTTCCACGGACTAATACAAAGTACAGTACCAAGCGGCTGAATAGTTGTATTTGCAGGAAGATTCTCAACTTGAGTTGCGTAGTAACGTAAGAAATCTACAGCTTCACGAACTTCTGCAATTGCATTGGCATAAGTTTTACCACTTTCACGGCAAAGTAATACCATTAACTCTTGAATACGACTTTCCATAAGGTCAGCTGCACGTTTTAAATATTGTGCGCGTTGATCTTTAGGTGTATTTGCCCATTCAATTTGTATCTGTTCAGCTGCATTCAATGCAATTTCTACATCATTAAGATCAGCTTCTTGTACATACCCAACAATTTCATCATTTTGTGCTGGGTTTGTAATTGCAACAGAATGGCGTTGTTCTGTTGATGCGTTATTTCCTAGTAATGGATGGCTTTGCCAAACACGGTTACGAAGTTGTTGAGCTGTGCTATCTAAAGCTTCAAGCGGCGTATCGTTTGCTAAGTCATATCCTTTAGAGTTTTTACGGAGTGTGCCATACATATCTAAAGGAAGAGGAATTGATGGGTGTTTTAAACCAATTGAACCTTCAAGCTTAGCTGCATTGCGTATATCGTAAATTGGAGACTGAATGAGGTCTTCAACTTTAAGTGTTTTATCGGCAATACGGTTAACAAATGAAGTATTTGCACCATTTTCAAGTAAACGACGAACAAGATAAGCTAACAACGTTTCATGGTTACCAACGGGAGCATAAATACGGCATGGCACACCTAATTTATTTTGCTCACGTGGACCAACAACTTGTTCATAAAGTGGTTCACCCATACCATGTAAGCATTGGAACTCATATTGACCAGCATAATATTTGCTTGGATCAGCTAAATGATAAATTGTTGCCAATGTCTGAGCGTTATGAGTCGCAAATTGTGGATAGATATATTCTGGCGCTGCAAGTAATTTTTTAGCACAAGCAATATAAGATAAATCTGTATGTACTTTACGTGTGAAGACAGGGTAGTCATCCATACCTTCGATTTGTGCTTTCTTAATTTCGCTGTCCCAATATGCGCCTTTCACAAGACGAATCATGAGGCGTTTTTGGCTGCGTTTAGCAAGATCAATAATATAATCAACTACAAAGAAACAGCGTTTTTGGTAAGCTTGAATAACGAATCCAATGCCTTTCCAGTTCGCTAGTTCTGGCTCGAAACAAAGACGTTCGAGTAACTCAAGCGAAATTTCTAAACGCTCTGACTCTTCAGCATCGATATTTAAACCAATATTGTAGTGTTTGGCTAAACGAGCAAGTTCAAATACTTTGCCGTAAAGTTCTTGATGAACACGTTCAATTTGCGCACGTTGATAACGAGGGTGTAAGGCAGAAAGCTTAATTGAAATACCTGGGCCATCGTAAACGCCTTTACCATTAGATGCCTTACCAATTGCATGGATAGCTTGCGTATAATCGTTAAAGTAGCGTTCAGCGTCATGGTCAGTTAAAGCTGCTTCACCTAACATATCGTACGAATAGCGAAAACCTTTGTCTTCAAGTACTTTCGCATGGTCTACAGCTTCTTCAATGGTTTCCCCAGTTACAAACTGTTCACCCATCATACGCATTGCAACATCAACTGCTTTACGAATAATGCCACGTCCACTACGTGCTAAAAGGCCAGTAAGTACACTTGAAAGACTAGTTTGCTTTGGTGTTTCCATCAGCTTACCAGTTAACATGAGGCCCCATGCAGCAGCATTGACAAACATTAAGCTGCTTTGGCCAACGTGTTCTTTCCAGTTACCTTGGTTGATTTTATCTCGAATCAGTAAATCACGTGTTGCTTTGTCTGGAATACGAAGCAAAGCTTCGGCAAGACACATTAAAGCCACACCTTCTTGTGAAGACAGAGAGAACTCTTGTAATAATCCTTGAACAATACCTGCTTTCCCAGAAGAGGTCTTACGTTCACGTAAATTATGGGCAAGGTTAAATGCAAGGTCATAAATTTTATGATCTAAATCATCAGATACTGCAGCAGCTTGTAATAACTCTTCTACAGCTTCAGGTTCGGCACGTCGCCAAGCTGTATTAATGCGCTGTTCAAACTCACTTTTATCGTTGAATTCGGTGATATAGCCTTGGTGAGATTTATCCATTTGATGAAAAGTATCCATTGTGTTCATATCTATTTCCGACAACCGACTCTCATAAACTCATCTTGAGTAGAGAGGTTTAGATAATTTATGATTACAGAAGAAACACCGAATAACTCACTATATTTAGCCTATTTTTTAGAGGAAAATTCAGATGAATGGCCCATTATTAAGCCTTGATCGCACTGATTTAAAAATTTTGGATATTCTTCAAACAGATGGGCGAATTTCTAATAGCAAATTAGCCGAAATGGTGAACTTATCTCCAACCGCTGTTATGGCTCGAGTGCAGAAGCTAACAAAAGATGAATTTATCTTGGGCTATGAAGCAAAATTGAATCCAATCAAACTGAATGCAAATTTTTTAGTGTTTGTAGAGGTCTTGCTTGATAAAACAACGCCTAACGTTTTAGACGAGTTTATTGATGCAGTTGTGCATTATCCAGAAATCGTTGAATGTCATATGGTCAGTGGCGGATTTGATTTTTTAATTAAATTACGAAGTGGCAGTATGGAGGAGTTTAGACGTATTGCTGGGCAGGTGCTATGGCAACTGCCGGGAGTGAAAGAAACCCGTAGTTACCCTGTAATGCAAGTAGTCAAAGATACTTCAAAAATTAAAATCAAAACTAAAAATAAATAAAAAGGGGCCGAAGCCCCTTTTTATTTTATTCATTTTTACACACTTTCTTTGTAGAGTTTGTCGCCTTGTTCAAAACGATCAGTCACATCAGAGTTTGGCGCTTTTGAAATTAAGCTTACTACAATGATGCTGATAAACGCACAGATAAAGCCAGGAATAATCTCGTAAACCCCAGTGCCTGCGAAAAGATTTTTCCAACCAATCACAACAACAGCACCTACGATCATGCCCGCTAAAGCACCTTCTAAAGTCATACGTTTCCAGAACAATGACAAGATGATGAGTGGACCAAATGCAGCGCCAAAGCCAGCCCATGCGTAAGCAACAAGACCAAGAACTTTACTGTCAGGATTACCTGCAAGTACAATTGCAAGAACTGCAATTGCAAGAACCATGATACGGCCAACCCATACAAGTTCTTTTTGAGATGCGTTTTTACGGATGAAACCTTTGTACAAATCTTCAGTTAGTGCACTTGAACATACTAAAAGCTGACAGCTTAATGTACTCATAACAGCAGCCAAGATAGCAGCTAGAATGATACCCACAAGCCATGGATTGAATAAAATTTTAGTCAATTCCATAAATACAGTTTCAGGGTTCTTACTTACAACTGTTGCAAGTTCAGGGTGTTGCTGGAAGTAAGCAATACCAAAGAAACCAGCACCGACTGCACCAACTAAACATAAAATCATCCAAGTCATACCAATACGGCGAGCAGCAGGAATTGATTTTACAGAGTCAGCAGCCATGAAACGTACAAGGATGTGCGGTTGGCCAAAATAGCCTAAACCCCAAGCCATTGAAGATAAAACGGCCACCACACTTAAATCTGAAACGATGTTAAATGCATGTGGGCGAGCAGTTTCAATAAGCGTTACAAACTGAGTTGTATCGCCAATTGCAAGGTAAGTTACGATTGGGGTGAGCAAAAGGGCAAAAATCATTAAGCCAGCTTGGAAAGTATCAGTCCAGCTAATTGCCAAGAATCCACCAATACAAACATAACTGATTGTTGCAATAGCACTTAACCAGATTGCGGTGGTATATGACATACCGAATAAATTTTCAAATAAACGAGCACCAGCTACCATACCTGAGGCACAGTAAATTGCGAAGAAAACCAAGATAATAACGGCAGAGAAAATACGAAGAATCTTTTTCTGGTCATCAAATCGACTTGTAAAATAGTCGGGCAGAGTGAGTGCATTATTTTGGATTTCAGTATGAACGCGTAATCGACCAGCAACCAGTAACCAGTTAAGCCAAGCACCGATAATTAGACCAATTGCAATCCACGCTTCAGATAAACCAGAAAGATAAATCGCTCCTGGTAAGCCCATGAGTAACCAACCACTCATGTCTGATGCGCCTGCGGATAATGCAGTAACGAAACTGCCTAAACTACGACCACCAAGAATATAATCAGAGAAGTCGCTTGTAGCACGGTAGGCGAATAAGCCAATAAGTACCATTGCTACGATGTACACCATAAACATGATGAGGGTGGGATCAAAATAACTCATAATGGATGTGTGTCCTTATATCCATAATCCGTGATTGTAACCTAATCCAGGTCGCTGTTTTCTTGTACGGCATTTCAAGAGGTTGAGATTCAACCACAAAAGAATTTTTTTGCTCTGTTATCTTTGTGATGTGTTTTATGTATTTTTATGTAAACAAGTGTAATTACAGTTACACTTTAAATTAAATTTATTTTAATCAATGATTTATATAAGTTAAATAATTCATTTATTCTTTAAAAAATTATAGGAATAGTAAATTAGGAATAGTAAATTTAGAAAATAGATCAGCTTGTTTGGTTACAAAATTAGCAATGACAATATATCACTCAAGAAAAAATTTGATATGAGTTGAGTGTTTTCGCATCAATTTCATGTGAAAAGACAACTTTAGAAGTGAAATCTGCAATAAAAATGAAAGAAATATTAGCTCGTCAACTGATGAAATAGCTCTTTCATACCTTCTGTGGCTGTCATATTTAATAGTTTATATTGAGATGGAACACGAGAATGATCTGCTTGAGGATCTATATAGTAGGCTTCAGTGTAATTTGGAATTTCATGAACTAAAGCAGCAACAGGATACACACTTAAGGTTGAACCAATAACAATGAAAATATCGGCTTCCTGTACTTGCTTTATGGCTTCTTCAAATGCGGGAACTGCTTCACCAAACCAAACTACATGAGGACGAAGTGGATAGCCATTTGGGCAAAAGTCATGTTCTAAGTCTAACTTCCAACCATTAATTTCATAAAACTCAGTTGTATATTGTGCATCTGGTCCAGAGCTTTTTGCTAATCGAATATTGCCATGTAGATGCAAGACATTGCGGTTACCAGCGCGCTCATGTAAATCATCAATATTTTGCGTAATAACCTGTACATCGAAATGGTTTTGTAGTTTGGCAATGTACTGATGAGCTTCATTTGGCTGAGCTTCTAAAATATTTTTACGGCGTTCGTTATAAAACCGCTGGACTAAAGCAGGGTCTTTGTTCCAAGCTTCTGGAGTGGCAACTTGTTGTATATCATAATTTTCCCATAGGCCATTACTGTCACGAAAAGTACTAATTCCACTTTCTGCGCTCATGCCTGCACCAGAAAATACAACAAGTCTTGTCATGTCAGTGATCCTATTCATCTGGTTTTTATAGCTGATTTATACATATATAAAAAAACCAGTTTAAAAGTAAACTGGTTTTTATTAAATATTGAAAGCGATGCTATCTTTTATAAGCCTGCTTCATATTCTGCATTTGTTAAAAGTTTTTCAACATCAGCTATGTTGTCTGGCTTGATTTTATAAATCCAGCCTTTCCCGTATGGGTCTTCATTTACAAAATCTGGATCATCTTCAAGGTCTGTATTTACTTCCACTACAGTACCAGAAACAGGAGCGTGGATATCAGAAGCAGTCTTAACTGATTCAACTACTCCAGCTTGTTCTCCAGCTGTTACTTTGCTGCCTACTTCAGGAGTCTCCACATAGACCAAGTCTCCAAGTTCATCTTGTGCATGGTCGGTAATTCCTGTAATAACAAGATCACCTTCAATTTTTACCCACTCATGTGTACGTGCATACTTCAATTCTGAAGGGTGGTTCATGACAACTCCTTAAGCTTGTGTCCAATATTTTAATAACATTATAAATAGGGGTCTTTGCGCCAGTTACTCGGACTACGGCCACTCCAGCGTTTGAATGCACGGCTGAAATTTGCGACATCGGAGTAACCAAGTTCATCTGCAATTTGTTCAAGGCTATAATCTGTACGTGAAAGTAATGACGTCGCATGACGATATCGGACTTCATCTACTAATGTTGAAAATGAAGTCCCTTCAGCTGCCAACTGTCGTTTTAAAGTACGATCTGACATATGTAGGTATTCTGCTACATTTTCTATGCTTAAGTAATGTTGTTCAGAATTACTTAAAATATCACGTACGCGCATTGCCAAACGGCGGCGTTCACCCAAAGCAGAGAGTTCAGCTTCACATTGGTTAATGGCAATTTGACTAGCGATTGGATCGGAATTAATTAATTTAATGCCTAAATATTTTTTATCAAAACTAGAAATTAAATGAGGCTGATTAAAGCGAATAGTGCTGCTGAGTTTGCTTCTATATTTATCAAAACCTGCTGGTTCTGAAAAATCTAGGTCGACATCGCCTGCTAAATCTTCGATACCTGTCATTGCTTTTGCCATTGTCATGATGCCAATGGTTAAGCCTAAAACAATTTCGGTACGAAGTGGTTCTAACTCAATATCACACTGTAATTGTAATGTGGCTTTGGGACCGAATGTAGAAAAATAAAGTTGTAAAAAGGGTAAGCGTAACTGGATAAAACGAGCAGCAAGAGCAATCGCTTCGGTAATATCTTTTGCTGTCATTATCGCGTAGCCAATAAACCCATGAATTGAAATACGCATTTGAGTGCCAATATGGAAACCCAATGTACTTTCACCAGTGAGATTTAAGGCATGTTTAACCAGCTCATTTGCTACAGGTGTTGAAATACGATATTCAGGATCGGCCAATTGCTCACTCGTAAGATGAAAAGGGGCAAATAATGTTTCATCGTTGTATCCCCAACGTGAAACAACATCTAATAGCAATAAACCATAGACTCCTGGTATACCTTGATCTTGACGAGCTGAGGTAATTTTCATATGCGTTCCGTTGCTCTCATCAATTTTCTACGTGCATTTCTTACACATCTTGTCATGAAATATAATTTGAGTTTATAAAAACTGTTAGACAATCATATCAACGATTCGTTAAACATTCTTTTTAAAGACAACGATTTTTGTCGTTGAAATAAGTAAAACATCCCCATGATGATTTAAGGCTTGCGTAACGTAACTTACAATACCACGATCCAATTTTGTTTTGGATGGTGTAATCGCGGAAATTTCAGCTTCAACATGAATACGGTCACCTGGACGGGTTGGACGAGGCCAACGTAGACTCGACTCCGAACCCACTAGTCCACCATGAATTGGCATACATTCAGTCCATAAGCGCATCGTAATTGCAGAGGTATGCCACCCACTGGCAGCAATACCTTTAAAAATGGGATCTTCTTTGGCTAGCTCTTCATCTGTATGGAAAGGCTGAGGGTCATAGTGGCTTGCAAATTGTTTGATTTCATCTAGTGTAATTTCATATTCACGACTGATAAAACGATCACCAATTTTTAAATCTTCTAAATAAAGCATTAATCCTGACCCTGTACTACTTTTTGCTCAATAAGAAAACCGCCAGTTTGACGTTTCCATAATTGTGCATATATACCATCTTTGGCAATTAATTCTTCATGGGTGCCTTGCTCTGCAATTTTACCTTCATCAAGAACAATTAAACGGTCCATTTGAGCAATGGTAGACAAACGGTGAGCAATTGCAATAACTGTTTTATCTACCATCAGGTCATTTAAACTAGACTGAATAGCTGCTTCAACTTCTGAGTCTAATGCACTTGTTGCTTCATCTAATATTAAAATTGGTGCATCTTTTAAGAAAACACGTGCAATAGCGATACGTTGTCTTTGACCGCCTGAAAGTTTAACACCACGCTCACCAACCTGTGCGTCATAACCAGAACGACCTTTTAAGTCGACAAGTTGGGGAATAAACTCGGCTGCCTTTGCTTTATGCACTGCGCTTTGCATGTCTAGATCGGTTGCATCTGGACGGCCATATTTAATATTTTCAGCAACTGAGCGATGTAGTAGAGAGGTATCTTGAGTAACTAAAGCAATATTCGCTCTCAAACTATCTTGGGTAACATCTTCAATATTTTGCCCATCAATTAAAATTGCACCTTCTTTAAGATGGTAAAAGTGTAAAAGTAATTGAATGAGGGTAGATTTTCCTGCACCTGAGCGGCCAACGATACCAATCTTTTCACCCGCTTTAATATGTAGGTTAAAGTGATCGATGACATTTTTATTGTTATAGGCAAAGGTAACATCTTTAAATACGATTTCACCTTGCTTTACTGTAAGTGGTTTTGCATCTGGTTTGTCTTGAATATTAATTTTCTTACCAAGAGTTTGCATACCATCTTGAATAGTCCCAACATTCTCAAATAAAGCTGACATATGCCACATCATAAACTCAGCCATGCTATTCAGTTTTAAAATCATCGCGGTAGTCGCCGCAATTACACCTAATGCTGCTAAGCCTTGTGTCCATAGCCAGACTGCAGTACCAATTACACCTATAAATAAAACAGCAGAGAGTAGATTAATGCTGACTTCAAAAAGAGTACCTAAACGCATTTGCGCATAGACTGTTGACATAAACTCTTTCATTGACGCTTTTGCATACTGACTTTCACGCCCAGCATGTGCAAATAATTTAACTGTTTGAATATTTGTATAAGCATCAGTTACACGGCCAGTCATCACGGCACGAGCGTCAGCTTGTTGTTGGGAAACTTTGCTTAAACGTGGAATAAAGAACCAAGCACTTAATAAAAATAGTCCCAACCAAACCATAAGGGGAATAAGTAAAGTTGGTGAAATTGCACCCAGAACAATACTAACGGTAATAAAGTAAATGCTGACGTAAGCCAACATATCACCCAAAATTATCCAAAATTCGCGTATAGCTAATGCTGTTTGCATCACCTTTGCTGAAAGGCGTCCCGCAAAATCATTATGGAAAAAGTCTAGGCTTTGCTTTAATAAAAGGTTGTGGAAGCGCCAGCGTAAGCGCATTGGGAAAGTACTATATAAAATTTGGTGTTTTATAACAGATTGAATATTAACAAATAAAATATTGGCGAATAAAACACTAATTAAAATAAGGACATTGGACGCATGTTGGCTTAAAAAACTTTCAGGCTGGCTATTACTCAGCCAATCTACTAATTGTCCAATTTTTGAAAAAAGTAAGGCTTCAAAGCTAGCTGCACCAGCTGTACAAATAATCAGTAATAGTAAATATGGGCGTACACCCTCAGTAGCTTGCCAAACAAATGGGAAAAAGCGAGTTGGTAAGGGCTCATCCAGACCTTTGGTTGGATAAGGATCTACAAGTTTTTCAAACCACTTCAGCATGAATGACTACCTTTATACATCAGCTACTTTATTAAAATTTCGCAATTTAATTTGCAATAAAGTCAGTTAGATCAAACCTGATAAAGATGTTGATCTGTTGGGTGTGTTGGTACACGTCAAAGTCTATGTTGTATATCTTTGGCTAAAACTGACATGATTTAGACAAGACATAAATTTGGAATCGGGAAAAGCCTAAGAGGCATGGTAAAGACAAAATGTTTTATTCATTATATCGATAATAATAGATGAAGTGGTGAATGAATTTGCCCAGAATGTAATTTTTATAAGATTTTTTAATAAATGATAAAATATTGATATTTACTGCTAAGCAGCATGAGCCTTTATCTCAATATTGATAAAGGCTCTCATGATAATTACCACATTAAATCATCTGGAATTACATATGCTGCATATGGATCTTCTTCATCGGTAGTTTGTTCATTTTTCTCTGCATTATTAATTAAAATAAAGCCTTGCATTTTTTGATCAATTTTTTCAGCCAAAGCCTTTGGTAGATACGCGTATTGATCTTGATCTTTTGCAATGACTAAACTACCTGTTACAAGTGCATTGTAGACTTGCTGAGATAGGTATACTTTTTTAATTTTATTTTCATCAATAAATTGATATGCAACATCTCCAGCAAAATCTGCAATTTTATGTTGTTTAATCATTTGAATGATTGAAGCCTTTAATGCTTTTTCTTCGAGTTGCTGCTGCTTTTCTAGATTCAAAGCTTGGTCTTTTGCTTGCTTCTCTTTTTGAGCTTTTTCAATATTTGCTTTGATTTCTGCTTCATTACTTTGACCAGTACGCTGTTCATGCTGAGCTTGCTTGGTGAGTTTTTTTGCTTTTTTATTGTCAACTAAACCGGCTTTGAGTAACTGAGCTTGTAAGGCATTTTTAACCATGACTTAATCCGAATCTGAAGAGGAAGAACTATGAAAATAAACGGCCCAATACGAAATACTGAGAGTTAAGCTTAAAATTGCTGGAAGCAAAAATGATTGCAATTTTAAGTAGGGGTGAACTGAAGCAGCAATTATACCACCAATAAGAAAACCTGAAAAAATAAGTAGATGTAAAATAATACGACGGTTTTCTACTTTTAAACCACGTGCCATATAACCAAGCGCAAGCCCAAGGTCTGTTAAGACACCCGATAAATGAGTGGTTCTGATAATAGTTCCTTTATAATGGCTCACCATCGCATTTTGTAACCCCATGGCGACACAGGCCCATAATAATCCATATTTGGGGAAATAAGGCAGTAATAACCAGCAAAGAAAAATAAAGAGGGCAACTAGGCTTAAAGGAAGGCCATAGCGACGGCCTAATTTAAAATAGCTATTACCTAAAATAAAGCCGCTATAAAATGATCCACATACGTAACACAGTATAACAAGTACTAAATATATGATGTGTTCAAATTGCCAGTTTACCAAACTCATCGCTAGCATACTGACATTACCTGTCATATGCGAAACTGACTGATGTAAAAGGGTGATTAGCCCTAATACATTAATCATTCCGGCATTTATAGCCAGTAAAAAGGTACCCAGCTGGAACCAGTTTGGTAAACGTTGAAATGGCATGTTCTCTAAGAGTTTTGTTTTGAGCGAATATCAACTGCGGCTGTAAATAAAACATCGGTAGATGAGTTAAGAGCCGTTTCCGTTGAATCTTGTAATACACTAATAATCATACCCACTGCAACAACTTGCATCGCAATTTCTGATGAAATACCAAATAAACTACAAGCTACAGGAATTAAAAGTAATGAACCACCTGCAACCCCAGATGCTCCACATGCTGAAACTGTAGCGACTACAGATAAAATAATCATAGTTGCTAAATCAACATGAATTCCTAAAGTATGGACAGTTGCCAAGGTAAGCACAGTAATCGTAACAGCTGCACCAGCCATGTTAACAGTAGCACCTAAAGGAATAGAAACGCTTGCAGTAGATGGGTTAACACCTAAACGTTCAGCTAAATCGAGATTAACTGGAATGTTAGCTGCTGAGCTGCGGGTGAAGAATGCGGTAATACCACTTTCTTTTAAGCATTTAAAAACAAGTGGGTATGGGTTACCACGAATTGTTAAACCCACCAAAATTGGATTAACTACAAGGGCAACAAAAAGCATTGTTCCTAGTAGAACAGCTAATAATTGTGCATAGCTTTCAAGCGTTGCTAAACCAGCATCGGCAAAAGTTACTGCCACTAAACCAAAAATACCCACCGGAGCAAATGCAATCACTTTATGAATAATCGCGCTCACTGCATGTGAAACATCATGCATTACTTGTTTAGTGGTATCTGAGCTGTGGCGCATTGCTAAACCGAGACCAATCGCCCATGCAAGAATACCAATAAAGTTTGCTTCGCTAATCGCTTGTACTGGGTTTGCAATAAAACTTAAAAGCAAGTTTTTTAATATATCAGCGAGACTACCTGGCGCTTGTAAGTTGTTATGCGAAACAGTGTTGAGAAATAAGGTGCTTGGAAAAGATAAGCTTGCTACAACAGCACTAAAAGCGGCTAATAACATACCTACTACATATAATAGTAAGACTGGACGTAAATTTGCACTGTGACCAACCTGAAAGTTGGCAATCGATGAGAGAACTAGGACAAAGACTAAAATAGGGGCAACCGATTTCAATGCTTTAATGAACAGTTCACCAAACAAGCTTAGGTAGGGCGTAACGTTTGGAAATAAGAGAGCAACGCCTATCCCTAAAATAATGGCGATAATAATTTTGGTGACTAAGCTTAATCGAGAAAAGAATTCAAGCATATAAAGGCCTTATTAACCTATTCGTGGCTAAAGGTTGAACAAGCGGAGTATTTTATACTTAAGTGATGTGAATCTTAAGCTTTTTTATACTCACTAATCAGTTTTATAAAAAATGGTAATATTAAGTATTTGTTTTTAAAATATTAAAATAGGAATATCAAAGTAATTAAAATGATGTTTTGCTTATATTACAGACAATAATGGAAATAAGCAGACTTAATTATTGAGGTTTAAGTCGAGTTAAGGGAGATATAAAAAGAAATAGGGAGATTATTTTTGTTTTCAATAGATTTGAATGCTAGAAAAACTACGCGAATTTTCAGTCCTCTTTGCTTGGATCATTACCAGCTACCAAGTTGAAAAATCGCATATTTCAGGAATACATTAATATTATTATAATTTTATAAGTTCAGCGCAGTTATTCTATACAGTATAACTGATAAAGCGTATTTAAAATGGAGTGCATCTTATCATCCTTTATGGAGTAGAAAATTTGTTTGCCATCACGACGTGTTGAAACGACATCACTTTTACGTAGCATCATCAATTGTTGTGAAAGGGTGGGTTGGGTGATTTGTGTTTTCTCTTCGATTTGAGAGACATTCAACTCCTCATGAGCTAAGTGACATAAAATTAATAAACGGTCAGTGTTAGCTAAAGACTTTAATGTTCCTACGACTGAATCAGCCGCATTTTTCATTTCTTCAATTTGGAGTCCATCTTTCATACTTTATACCTATATCAATATGGCCGGCATAGTATAGATTGATCTTATGAAAATGAATGTAGCAAAACTAATCAATCCAATTGTTTTTGTTGAAAAGGTTTATAAGTGTAATTGATAAATATATAACATTATTAAGGTATAACAATAATTTGTAGTTGTTTTGTGTCAAAAGTGTTGCATTGTGTGAGAAGCGTAATTGTTAAGTATAAATGAAACAATGTCAAAGAAAATAAATCCTCTTTTTTGCTCCATCAATAGTTAATTCTGATTTATGTTTAAAAGGAGAATAAAAAAAGATTGAGTTTTTACTTTTTAAGGATATAATCGATCCTGTACAGACAGGTCTGTATATTCTAGTTTGGGATGTATAGTCCAAAAAAAACGTCTAACTCTAGACTAGAATGACTTTCAGACGCAGCGTGATGAATAAGAAGAAGATTCAACAGTATAAGAAGAATAATATCACGCTTTATTTTTTAGTGTGCAACTTTTTCAAACTCAATAAGTTTCTCTACACGCTTCCAATAGTCATAAATTTTTACTGAGCCATGTTCGACTTGAGCTTGAATGGTCATGCCTTCTAATATATTGACTAATAGCAATGCTAGAGGACGAGACTCTTCAATTTCATGCTGGACAAGAAGGTCTTGCATGAGTTGCGTTAACCATATTTTATATAAAGTCGCTGGTTGATGTGTTGAAGGGTATTGTTTTAATACTTCTTCTAAAGCTTTTTGAAACATACAGCCATTAAAGTCTTCGCTATTAAACCAATCTGAATACCATAAGAAAATTGCTTTGATACGACTCAACGGATCGTTTTCATCTTCTTTAGATATAGCAGCAGTCAGAGAATTCTGTAAAAGTGAGTTTCTTAATAATAAACACTCTTCAATAAGTTTCTCTTTTGAAGGGAAGTATTTATAAAATGTCATTTTTGCTACACCAGACTCACTGATGATACGATCAACCCCTATAGAGTTATAACTATATGAGTTAAAAAGTCTTAAAGCAGTGGTAATGATGTCATCTTTTTTTGACATATTTTAGTAGCCTCACACAAAAAAATTGCTCTTAGCCTAAATGGTCGAGTGTATAAATAAAAAGCACGAACGCACAATTTTACATTGTATTGATTGTTATTGATAGAAAAAAATGGGTTTTTTAAAAGCAATAGAAGTTCAAAGCATAATGCTCTAGGTATGAATTTTATATTTATTGAAAAAATTTCTATGTCTTAATCACACGTATTAACTAGATAATTTTTTGATGTAGAAAAATAAATTTATACCATAGACATATAGCCATAAAATAGATTTAAAGAATGGTATATTTAAACATGTATTTATAAAAGAAAAAAGGAGAAATTTTATAAATTCCTCCTTTTAATGTATTTAGGCGATATTATTCTGCAGGTGGCAGTAACATAAGAATTGAATCATTCAATAATTGAACAATATTCTCTAAAATATCTAAACTGCTCAGCTGGTCGTTGAAAGGGATGCTTTCTCCATCTGCAATTGCTTTGAGTTGAGTGGCAAAAGATTCCACAATTGGTAAATCTTCTCCATTACCCCAAAACTTTAAAGCGCCATTTTGTTCTGTATAAAGTAGACGAGAAGCTGGTTCAAGCAATAGTTCATAACCTTCTGACAAAATAGCATTGAGATCTTCAATTTCGATTTCGTCTGGTTCAGGAATGTTATCGGGATATTTAGGCTCAGTCATATATGCCATGATGGCAGCATCAAGTACTGATGAGTTTTGCAACTGAGCTAAAACTAACTCTCTTAAATAAGCCAATTCTTCTTTATTAATTTCACCAACTTGAGGAATATTCTTTCGAGCAATATCCACAACTGGATTCTGTAGTAATTCATCAGTCGCAAATTGATCGCTAATTCTATCGATCATGCCTGAAACATTAGGCATACGGAAACCAAATGAGAAAGTTAAACAATCATCTTCGGCAACACCATAATGTGATAATCCTGGTGGGACATATAATAAGTCACCAGGCGCTAAAACCTCATCAAAATGAACATCGATCTCTGGCAATAGCTTTAATGGTTGATTAGGAACAAGTTCAGTGCTTACATCACACATTTGGCCTAATTGCCAACGACGGTGGCCATGTCCTTGAACGAGAAATACATCATAAAAGTCAAAATGTTTTCCAACTGAACCACCTTTAGGGGCATAAGAAACCATGATGTCATCACGACGCCATTGGGGAATGAAAGGAAATTTCTTCCATAAACCAGCTAAATCAAATGAGTAGTGGTCAACTGCTTGTACCAAAAGCGTCCATAGCTTTGGTAATTTTTGAAAGTCACCTTTGGTTAGAGGAGAGGACTTTACGTGCCATTCATTTGGATTTTTGTCTTTCTGGCGGATAAGACGCGCACTAACATGATCTTCTAAAGCAAATTCTCTCACATCATTTGGCTCTAACATGCCAATGATTTCAGGCATGGCATTACGCACAAGTAATGGTTTCTTCTGCCAATATTCTGTTAAAAACTGTTCAGCAGTAATGCCGCCTAGAACGGTTAAAGGTTCTGTCATGGAGATAACCTATAAGTAAGCTAAAAAATATTAAGGAATTTGAAGTTCAAGCTGTCTTAAAATCTGACAAAGCTGAATCATGGGTAAACCCATTAGGATGGTTTGATCTTGGCCTATCATTTTCTCAAATAAACTAATGCCAAGACTTTCACACTTAAAACTTCCAGCACAATGAAGGGGGTGGTCTAAATCGACATATCTCTCGATTTCAAGCTGAGTTAAATTGCGAAATTTAACTTGATAATGTTCAACTAGAGTATGTTCAAAGTTTTTTTCAAGACATTGGACGCTTAAGGCTGTACTAAAAAAAACTGTTCTAGCTGAGTTCGCTGCTAACTGGGCTTTAGCATTTTCAATTGTTAATGGTTTGCCAATAAAATCATGAGGTGCATGTTCGCGCCATGCGACTTGATCTGATCCAATTACAATCGCTTGAGGATTTTTCTGAGCAATCACCTGAGCTTTAGTAAATGCTAGTCTTTTCGCTAAATCATCAGCATGAGTCTCGCCACGAGGACTCTCATCAATATCTGGACTAATACAGATATATTCGATTCCCAAACGATTCATCAAATCCTTACGTGTTTGACTACTCGATGCCAAAATAATTTGAGGGTGTTTCATTACACTGCATATTCCATCAATACATCTAATGGGACATAGCTTAATACTGCTTGATGGCAGGCATGAAGTTTGACAGGTGGTGCTTGACCAGCTTGATATGCTTCTACCCAGCGAGTTACGCAAATGCACCAGAAGTCACCTGGTTGTAGGCCGGGAAAGCCGGCTTCAGGTAGAGGCGTAATGAGATCGTTGCCAACTTTTTGCGAAAAATTTAAAAAATCAGATGTCATTTGAGCACATACGGTATGTTGCCCAAGATCTGTTACAGCTGTATGGCAAAAACCATTTCGAAAGTAACCCGTAATAGGGTCAAAGCAACAGCTTGCTAAAGGTTCACCTAAAACATTTAAACGATTGATTTGTGGATCTGGATGAATAGACATAATGGATGAAATATTAAATTACTACCTCTATCATAATCAAAACTTTGGCTTTCTACAGCTTTTATGCAAAAAAACTAACCTTTTTTGATGTAATCATTTAAAATTGGCGCGTTTTTAAAATCATAAAGAGAGCTTTACATGAATTTTCAGCGTATGACTGACCTTAACTTAGTAGGTAAACGTGTACTTATTCGTGAAGATTTAAACGTTCCTGTTAAAAATGGTGTGATTACCAGCGATGCTCGTTTACGTGCAGCACTTCCAACAATAAAAGCTGCTTTAGAAAAAGGCGCGGCTGTAATGGTATTTTCGCATTTAGGTCGTCCTGTTGAAGGTGAACCAAAGCCTGAGCAATCGCTTGCTCCAGTTGCAGCATATTTAACTGAAGCACTAGGCCAAGAAGTTAAATTATTTACTGACTATCTTGATGGCGTAGAAGTTCAAGCTGGCCAAGTAGTTTTGCTTGAAAATGTTCGTTTTAACGCGGGTGAAAAGAAAAATAATCCGGAGCTTGCACAAAAGTATGCTGCTTTATGTGATGTATTTGTGATGGATGCATTCGGTACTGCTCACCGTGCAGAAGCTTCTACAGAAGGCGTAGCACGTTTTGCTCCTATTGCAGCTGCTGGTCCATTATTAGCTGCTGAATTAGATGCACTTGGCCGTGCAATGCAAACCCCTGAAAAACCAATGGTGGCTATTGTTGCTGGCTCTAAAGTTTCAACAAAACTTGATGTTTTAAACTCATTGTCTACTATTTGCGATCAACTTATTGTTGGTGGTGGTATTGCAAATACTTTCCTAGCAGCTGCAGGTTACAACGTTGGTAAATCTTTATACGAAGCTGACTTGATTGAAACGGCAAAACAAATCGCTGCTAAAGTAAGTGTTCCACTTCCTACAGATGTTGTTGTTGCTGATGCATCTCAAATTAATTTTGAAGATTTCTTAGGTTCTTTAGCAGCAGCACAAGCAGTTGTTAAAAAAGTTGAAGACGTAACAGCAAATGACATGATTTTAGATGTGGGTCCTGAAACAGCTAAAGCATTTGCAAATATTTTAACAACATCAAAAACGATTCTTTGGAATGGTCCTGTTGGCGTATTTGAAGTTGATCAATTTGGTGAAGGTACTAAAGCACTTTCTCTTGCAGTTGCTCAATCTGACGCATTCTCGATTGCTGGCGGTGGCGATACTCTAGCTGCGATTGATAAATATAATGTTGCTGACCAAATTGGCTATATTTCAACTGGTGGTGGTGCATTCCTTGAGTTTGTTGAAGGTAAAACTTTGCCGGCAGTTGCAGTTTTATTAGAACGTGCATAATACATATATGTAAAAATAAGAAGGGGTTGGGTTCAACCCCTTTTTCATGGATAAGTCATTAAATTGTCATATTTCTGAAATAAAATAATGAGCACTAAATCACCAATTGTGGAAAATAGTGATGAATTTAAAACTTACCTTAGCTGCTTTGTTAATTGTTCCAGTGATGTTGACTGCTTGTGCTAAAAAAGAAGAGTCTTCTAAAGCAGGGCAAGGTGCTGCTTCTACAGCAGTTGCTGATAAAGTAACTCCTGAACAGCAAGCTACAATTGATTCGCTTGATAAGCCAGTTTTAGATGAAAAGAATACCGATGTGGTTGAAGGTGGCGCGTCTAGCGAGCCGGCTGCTTCAGAAACTCATTAATTTGTTGTATTTTGTTAAAAAGTCCCTGCAAATGCAGGGATTTTTTTTGAAATACTGTGATTTGTTGCTGAATTGAAATAAATGACAAGGTAGAATAAGCCGCACTACCTGGGAGGATATTATGGCACTCATTTCAATGCGCCAGCTCTTGGATCACGCTGCAGAACATAACTACGGCGTACCAGCATTTAACGTAAATAACTTAGAACAAATGCGTGCAATTATGCTTGCCGCGGATGCAACCAATTCACCTGTAATTGTTCAGGCATCAGCTGGAGCTCGCAAATATGCAGGCGCTCCATTCTTGCGCCATCTTATTTTGGCTGCAATTGAAGAATGGCCGCACATTCCAGTGGTAATGCACCAAGACCATGGTACAAGCCCTGATATCTGTCAACGTTCAATTCAGCTTGGCTTTAGCTCTGTAATGATGGACGGTTCATTAGGTACAGACGGTAAAACACCTACATCTTACGAATACAACGTTGATGTAACTCGTAATGTTGTTGCTTTGGCACATGCATGTGGTGTTTCTGTTGAAGGTGAGATTGGCTGTTTAGGTAGCCTTGAAACTGGTATGGCTGGCGAAGAAGATGGTGTTGGTGCGGAAGGTGTACTTGATCACTCACAACTTCTTACTTCTGTCGAAGAAGCGACTCAATTTGTTGCTGATACCAATGTAGATGCATTAGCGATTGCTGTGGGTACTTCACATGGTGCTTACAAATTCACTCGTCCACCTACAGGCGATATCTTGGCAATTGACCGTATTAAAGAAATTCATGCGGCATTACCAAATACTCACCTTGTTATGCACGGTTCAAGCTCTGTACCACAAGAATGGTTGAAAGTAATCAATGAATTCGGTGGTGATATTAAAGAGACTTATGGTGTACCTGTTGAGCAGCTTGTAGAAGCAATTAAACATGGTGTACGTAAGATCAATATCGATACAGACTTGCGTTTAGCATCTACTGGTGCAATTCGTCAGTTTATGGCTGAAAACCCAGCTGAATTTGATCCACGTAAATACTTTGCTAAAACTGTAGATTCAATGAAGCAAATTTGTATTGATCGTTATGAAGCATTTGGTACAGCTGGAAATGCTGACAAGATCCGTCCAATTTCTTTAGAGAAAATGGTTGATCGTTATAAATAATTCCCGTTAGGGTTTGATTTATAGAAACCGGTTATGTAAATAACCGGTTTTTTTATTCGCCAGATTTTATTCATAAAAAAACCTGTGATAACACAGGTTTTAATAGCAGCAAAAAGACTTACTTTTGTAAGTTCTTTTTGTCGAGGCTAGGGTCTTTAATTTCTACATATGCATTAGCACGTACTTCTCGTAACCAGCTATCAACTTCGGTATTGAATTGACGCTCACCTAAAATTTGACGTGCCATACGCTCTTGATATTCATGAGTCATATCTTTTTCGCGTTTATCTGTCACTTGTAGAATATGCCAGCCAAATTGAGTTTGGAAAGGTTCACTAATTTGACCTACAGGAATTTCCTGCATTTTTTTGTCAAACTCAGGAACCATCATGCCTGGTGTAACCCAACCTAAACTACCACCATCACGTGCTGAACCTGTATCATTTGAATAGGTTGCAGCAAGCGTAGCGAAATCTTGTCCTGCCTTTAATCGCTTGTAAATGCTGTCAATAATTTGTTTCGCATTTTCAGGACTTACCACTTCAGATGGTTGAATAAGAATATGGCGAGTTTGATATTGCGGTACCAATGCTTTTTGTTCATTTTGCTTGCGTTCTAAGAGTTTTAGAACATGTACACCATCACGTACAGAGATTAGATCAGTTGTTTGACCATCTTGGAGTGGAGTAATACGAGCAGCAAGCTCTGCTGGAATATCAGAAAGAGGGCGGAATCCCATATCTGCACCTTCAACTTTTACTGTCGCAGTTGAAAGTTTTTTGAGAGCATTTAAATCATTGCTTTGAGCAAGCTTTGAGCGAACTTCTTTGGCTACATTCTGAACTTCTTGAGGGTTGTCTCCAGCAATTCGCATATGAATCACGTGAGCCTGATTACCAAGAGCAGCTTGTCCTTGTGGTGACTTTAAAAAATTGTCGACATCTTGGTCACTAATTTTAATACGAGACATCACTTGTTGCTGACGTAGGCGATTAATTGCTAAATCTTCAGCAATACGGCCTCGTAAGTTTTCATATGTTCCTGGAGCAATTGCATCTAACTTTTGTTGAAAGGCTTCTAGACTTTTACTGCCGGATTGACTTGCTACTTTTAGTACTGCCTCGTTTAGACTTTTCTCATCAGGTTTAATGCCATAACGTTTTACTTGTTCAAGTTGAGCTTGACGTAAGATGAGTTGATCTAAAACCTGAAATTGTAGGTATTGTTGAGGTGGTACTTCTTTTTTTTGTGCTTGCAATTCGTGAGCAGCTTCTGCCATTCCTTGTTCAAGGTCACTTTTTAAAATTACGCTATTGTCCACAATTGCCACAACTTCATCAGTGGGTTGGGCAAAACTATGCATTGATGAAGATATTAATACAGCAAGGGTTGTTGCTTTAAAAAACTGTTTAAGATGCTTTGCCTTCATTAACGTTGTGTCCAAGATTGATTAATTTTGTTAAAACCTAACACGCGATTTTCGAGTAAAGATGCGAGTTTATTGTTTAAACCACCTAAACCTTTGAGTGTAATTTCAGCCATGATTGCGCGTTTTTCACTAACATTCGAAGCCTTCGGATCATCTAGGTCGTTATAGTAAGAACGACCGTAGACTGAGACACCCCAACAGCATGATTCGTAGTTAACACCAAGCAAAATTTCACGGGCAACATCATTGTCCATGTCATATTGTACGTGGCCCATAATACGCCAATTGTCTTTAATTGGTTGTATAAACGATGCAACAACTTGATCGTAAGTATCTTGACGACCAGGGATATCTTTACGATAGAAGTAACCTAAGTTGTATAGGTTGCCTTTGTCACCTGTATAGTAAACTTGGAAGTCTCGCTGAGCATTATCACCGTTTGACATCCAAGCCGAATTGGCTGCAATAGTAAAGTTTTGGTTGAGTTGACTTGATAAGCTTACAACTGGTCCTGTATTACGTTCTGTATCAATTTTATCTTGTTCGTTTAATGTAACGCGGCGGTCTTCAAAGTAATAACTTTGGCCCACGCTTGCACGTAAACGTTCTAAGCCTACCGTATCAAATAAACTATAACTTACACCAAGTGATAAGAAATTGTTGTCTTCAAGGCGGTCATGCCCGTAGAAGCGGTAAGGGTTAAATAATTGATCGTAATTAACCGATGCTGAAGTTGAGTCAAAGTTTGGATAACCAGTCTGATTTTTGTACGGAGCATAAGCATAAAATGCACGAGGTGTAATGGTTTGTAGATATTTACCATCGCGCTCAAATGTCAGACCAGTATCTAAAGTAAACTGAGGTACAACAACTGACTTGGATTCTGAACTAGCATCTAGGCCTTGTGAGGCAATACTGTCTTTGTCATAGAAAGTCTGAATAGAACGTACAGACACTTCAGGGATAACAAAAGCTGCCGGTGTTCGATAGTTATAACGTGTTGCGAACTGGTTATAAATACGCGTACCGCTACTTTCCTGAGCAGAATCGTCATTAATTGATTTTTTAAAGTATGCCGTATCGTTATTAAATTCGTATTGTAATCCTTGTGGGTTACCAGTGACATAATTTAATAAAAACTGTGGTAAACGTGCATAAGGTTTATTTACATCCTTAATTAAAGGGTCTAGCGTTTGGAAGTCTTCAACTTTAAGTTGAGCTTTTAAACCTGGAATACCATGTTGATAGTTTAACTCCCAAGCTCTGCGTAAATTTAGATCGGTTTTAGTGTTTGGACTGTGATCTAAATCCGCAAAATAATCTTTATCCGATGCATAACGATATTCAAGATTAGTTGACCACTGATCGTTAATATCCCAGTTATGGAGGAAATTAAAGTTTTTACGATCTTTATCATCGTATTTTTTATCAGATGGAAGTATGCCACCCCATATCTGGCCGGAACCGAAACCATCTGTTAAATATCGGAACGAACCTTGTAGCATTGCTCCACGATCTGCTAAATATCGCGGAGTAACCGTTGCATCATAATTAGGTGCAAGGTTTAAATAAACTGGTACTGAAAGTTCAACACCACCATCGTTTGAGAAACCAAACTGTGGGTTAAGAATACCTGTAGTTCGACGGTCATCAATTGGGAAGTTAAAGTATGGGACTGCTATAACTGGAACATCTTTAACATAGATCTTTGCATTACGAGTGACGCCTCGACCAGTTTCCTGATTCAGCTCAATTTTATTAGCCTGAATTTTCCAAGCAGGTTTTTGACCTGGTGGACAAGTGGTATAGCTTGCATCATTAAGAACCATTACATTTGGAGATGTTCTTTCGATTTTTCCAGCGTGACCATGTGCATGCTGCTGTTCAGAAATATAAAAACTATTATTTAAATCGCCAGTTTGAGTCTTTAAATTGTAATTAATTTCATCACTTTGAGAGAGTAAGCCGCCTTGGGCTAACTGAACTCGACCTTGTGCATGAGCAAATGTTTGAGTTTTATCGATGGTGACTTTATCGGCACGAACAGTACGACCTTCTTGGTCTATTACTACGTTTCCTTCTAGCTCAGAGTCACCAGCAGGGTTGTAATGACCGTAATCGGCAGTTACAACCGATGTAGCCTTATCTGCATCTAATGCTTTAGTTTCAGGATTGATTGGTGTAATCCAAGTTCCTTGGCAAAATGCCGAACTCAAATATTTATTATTGCGCAACTGCGCCTCAGGTGCAGATTTATCAACATAATATTGTTGAAAGAATTCCTGCCCTGGATAGGCTTCTTTAATACTCGCCTTAAGTTGATTATTGTCTATGTTGGAGACAACACCAGCTGACTCAGCATAACTTGATTGTATGGAGCCACATAAGAGCGTAAAAATAGCGGTCGCTAAAGGATTAAATTTAAACTGATGCTTCATTGTCTCATTAACCAAGTATGCTAATTCACAATTAATTATTGTCGCATCATAGAGAAAAAGTTTATAAGTGGCTACACTTAACCCTTCAAAAATCTCAGCTTGTTTTAGATTTTATTGCAAATGAATACACAACGTGAACAATTGATACATACATGGCTTACATCTGTTCTTGAAAATGATCAATTTCAGATCGCTTATTTAGCAGGGGATGCCAGCTTTCGTCGTTATGCTCGCATCCAGTTACAAAATAAAACGTATATGCTTATGGATGCGCCTCCTGAAAAAGAAGACTGTGTTCCGTTTGTAACCATTGACGAATTTTTTGCGGGTCATGGGGTTCGAGTACCTCAGATTGTTGCAAAAGATTTAACACAAGGTTTTCTGTTGTTAGAAGACTTTGGTGATGTACTGTTGTCGACATTATTGAATGATGCAACAGTTGATCAATACTACGAACAAAGCTTTAAGCAGCTCACTCATTTGCAATCAATTAATGGTACTGATCATTTCCCAGTTTATTCTTATGAAAAGCTTGTGTCTGAAATGCAGCTGCTAACAGATTGGATGTTACCATCACTTGGAATTCATCCAACGGCTGAGCAAAAGAAAACTATTGATGATGCATTTCATTTTTTAGCTCATGCTGCATTGGCTCAGCCTCAAGTTATTGTGCATCGTGATTTTCATAGCCGTAATTTAATGAAAATTACCAATGAAGAGGAATTGGGAGTAATCGACTTCCAAGACGCAGTTATTGGTGCTGATACTTATGATTTAATCTCGATTACACGTGATGCATATGTGCAGTGGAACGCTGAGCGTGTTTATCAATGGTTCAAAGTTTTCTATGAGCTTTTACCAGTCTCTGCTAAACAAAACCGAACTTTTGAGCAATTTAAGCGTGATGCCGATTTAATGGCAATTCAACGCCATATCAAAATTTTGGGAATTTTTGTCCGTTTGTTTGAGCGAGATGGTAAGTCTGGATACTTAAAAGACTTGCCGCGAGTCATGTGGTATTTGCTTGAAGAGAGCCGCGGTTACGCTGAACTTGACGAGTTTATGGTATTTATAAATAACATAGTAATGCCTAAATTTATCGAGAAATATGGTCCCTATGAGGTAGCAGCATAATGAAAGCAATGATTCTTGCTGCTGGCTTGGGCAATCGTATGCGTCCACTCACGCTATATACACCAAAGCCTCTGCTTGAGGTGGGAGGTAAGCCACTTATTGTGTGGCATATTGAAAAACTTAAGAATATGGGTGTGACCGAAATAGTCATCAATTCTGCGTGGTTAGCAGACAACCTCATCAGTAGCTTGGGAGATGGCTCTCAATTTGGTGTGGACATTCGTTGGACACGAGAAGAAGAAGGGCTAGAAACAGCTGGCGGAATTATTAATGCTTTGCCACTGCTTGGAACAGATCCTTTTATTCTGGTGAATGGAGATGTATGGACCACAATGGATTTTGAAGCTCTACGCGATATTAAGCTAAATGATGATTTGGCTCATCTTGTGTTAGTTGATAATCCTAAACAACATCCTGACGGCGACTTTACATTATTGGATGGGCGCGCTTTTGCATTCGATCAAGATGTGAAGGGTGAGAACCTCACTTTTAGTGGTGTATCTGTTATCCATCCTAAGCTTTTTGATGGATTGGAACCTGGTAAACGTCCTTTAGCTCCACTATTAAAGCAAGCGATGCAAAATCAAAAGGTATCTGCTGAAAAGCTTAAGGGTGCATGGGTAGATGTGGGGACGCCAGAACGCTTAATGGAGCTAGATTTGCAAATTCGTGAAGGCTTCTACGATTAACTGCGTAATCGCTAATCGTTAAATAGTGTTCCACGATGCATAAATGGGTATACTTTGTTTTAAATTTTACTTAGATGTTATCTGTTTATGCATCCATTTTTTCAAGAGTTACAACAGGGTAGTCAAAAATTAGGTTTGTCGCTTAGCGATGAAGCTTTGACATTATTGTTGAAGTATCAAGATGCTTTGGTACTTTGGAATAAAGCTTATAATCTAACAGCGATTCGTGATCCGAAAGAAATGTTAGTGAAGCATTTGTTAGATAGCCTAAGTATTTTGAAAGATTTGCCAGCAGGCCGGTTACTCGACGTAGGTACAGGTGGCGGTATGCCAGGCATGATCATTGCATTATGTCAGCCGGAACGCTCATGTGTATTGCTTGATTCAAATGGTAAGAAAATTCGTTTTTTGAAACAGTTTATTGCTGACCTTAAGCTTAAAAACGTAGTAGCTGTGCAAACACGTGTTGAAAATCAAGATACAATTGATGAGCTTGGCCAATTTGATGTGATTACAAGTCGTGCATTTGCATCGTTAACTGATTTTGTTGATGCTGCGCGTCCATATTTGCATGAGCAGAGTATAATTGCTGCGATGAAAGGACTGATTCCAGTTGAAGAAATGGAAGAGCTTAAGCAGGAATTTTCATGTAAAGTGATTGAACTGCATGTACCAAGACTTGATGAACAACGTCATTTACTTTTACTTCAACGAATTTAAATAAAAAGTATTAGGGTTACCATGGCTCAAATTATTGCGATTGCAAACCAAAAGGGTGGTGTTGGTAAAACAACGACTGCAGTAAATCTTGCAGCATCACTTGCTGTATTGAAAAAACGTGTGTTACTTGTTGATATAGATTCACAAGGTAATGCCACGATGGGGTCTGGTATTCAAAAGAATGATCTACTTTACTCAATCACTGATGTTTTATTGGGTGAAGTGCCAATTGAAACTGCAATTCAAAAGGCAGAGGTTGGATATAAAGTTTTGGGTTCAAACCGTGAGCTTTCTGGTGTTGAGCTGGCAATTGCCGAACAAGAAGGCCGTGAATTCATTTTAAAGAATGCTCTGAACGAAGTTAGAAATTCTTTTGACTACATTATTGTTGACTGTGCACCTAGCTTAAGTTTAATTACGGTAAATGCCTTAGCTGCCGTAGATAGTGTAATCATTCCTATGCAATGTGAGTACTATGCATTAGAAGGTTTGGCTGATTTAACCCAAACTATCGATCGTATTCAAAAAGCATTAAATCCTGATTTAGAAATTATTGGTGTTTTACGCACAATGTATGATGCGCGTAATGCTTTAACTCGTGATGTATCAGCTGAGTTAGAACAGTATTTTGGTAAAAAGCTTTATGACACCGTGATTCCTCGTAACGTTCGATTGGCTGAAGCGCCTGCACACGGTTTGCCAGTTATTTATTTTGAAAAGAGTTCAAAGGGTGCAGTTGCATACTTAAATCTTGCAGCTGAGATGTTAAAGAAAAGTAAAGTAAAGAAAGGAAGTAAAGTATGAGCATCAAAAAACGCGGATTGGCGAAAGGGCGTGGTTTAGATGCATTACTTGGTTCAATTCAAAAAGAAAAATTACAGCTAGAAGCTCAAGCACTGGATCACGGGCAGTTAAAGCAAATTGATGTGAATTTGTTGAAACGAGGTGAATATCAGCCACGTCGTTTTATTCATGAGCATGATTTGCAAGAGTTGGCATCCTCTATTGAAAAACATGGGGTAATGCAACCAATCGTTATTCGTCCTGTAGATGATGAAGCTCATCCTTATGAAATCATTGCAGGTGAGCGCCGTTGGCGTGCAGCACAAATTGCTGGTTTAACTGAAATTCCAGCAATTGTTCGTGATTTAAATGACCAAGTTGCGATTGCTTTAGCACTTATTGAGAATATTCAACGTCAAGATTTAAACCCAATTGATCAAGCCTTGGCATTGCAACGTTTTCATGATGAGTTTGGTTTAAGTCATCAGGAAATTGCCGATACTGTAGGTAAGGCGAGAACAACAGTCAGTAACTTGTTGCGTCTATTGAGTTTGGCTGATGACATTAAAGAATTTATGCAAAAAGGTCAGCTTGATATGGGCCATGCTCGTGCGATCCTGACCTTAAAAGGTAAAGAGCAACTTGAAGTTGCCAACATTGTTATCGAAAAAGGATTATCTGTTCGTCAGACTGAGCAGTTGGTTCGTGATTGGAACGAACCTAAACAGGAAAAGGAAAAAACTCCTGTTGCACCAGATATCGAGCAATTGACACAGAAACTCTCTGAACGATTTGGTGCCAATGTTAAAATTGATCATAACCAGAAAGGTAAAGGTAAACTTGTTATTCATTATCATTCACTCGATGAGTTAGATGGTATTTTGAATATTTGTTTACCAGATTAATTCTAAGTTAGGTCATATATTTCTAATTTATATTCTTGGGGAAGAAAATATGTGGGAACTTGTGAAAGCGGGCGGCTGGTTAATGCTGCCTTTAATTTTGTGTTCAATTTTAACAGTCGCTATTAGTATTGAGCGTTTTATACGTTTAAGACGTTCACAAGTTTTGCCTAAAGCACTGATGAGTGATGGTAGTGCAGATATTTCTCATATCATCACGAATTTAGAGCAAGATACTGATGCCCCAAGCACAGCATTAGGAAATATTCTAAAAGCTGGTTTTGAGCATCAGGAGCATGGAGAGCAATTTGCTCGGGCTCAAATGGAAGCAATGGCTTCTCAAGAAATTTCTTATTTAGAAAAAAATATTAACTTCTTGGGAACTTTAAGTGCTATTGCACCTTTACTTGGGTTACTTGGAACGGTTGTAGGGATTATTGAGTCTTTTCTTGTGATTGATTTTGGTTCGGCAGGTAGCCCAAGCTTAATGATTCCTGGTATTTCAAAAGCATTGATCACGACAGCGGTTGGTATGCTCATTGCAATTCCTGCTCTTATTTCATATCGCTATTTTCAAAGAGTGGTGCAAAATTACATTGCGGAGTTAGAGCAGCAATCTACACTCTTCCATGCATCGTTGTTTTACAAGCGTTCTTCAGTTGCGCAAGAACATCGCCGTGTTGGTTGATGGGTAGGGAACAAATATGAAGTTTAAACGTTCTCAAGTTGAAGACATTCATATCAATTTGACGCCTATGATTGATTGTTTGCTGTTCATTCTGGTGTTTTTATTGTTATCTACCACTTTTAATCAGCCAAGTCGCATCAATTTAACTTTACCAGATGCCCAAGGTGTCCCACCAAAACAGTACGATCATAAAATTGAAGTCGTGGTAGACTCTAGCGGTCATTACGCTGTCAACGGTCAGGCATTATCTAGCAAAGATGTGGCTGATTTGAGCACTGCAATTAAGCAAATTGCTCAAGAGCGCCGTGATTTTATGTTTATCATCGCTGCTGATGCAAAAGCGTCTCATCAGGATGTTATTCGCGTTATGGATGTAGCAGGACAACTCGGTTTTGTTAACATCAATATTAGTACCAAAGTTCCTTCTAGAGGTTTTTCTGAGTGAATCAAGATTTTAAGGTTTATTTGCGTCTCATATCTTATTTAAAACCTTATTGGGGCGTGGCCTTATTAGTTCTTATCGGATTCGGTATGAACTCGGCAACAGAGGTTTCTGTTGCTAAGCTCATTAAATTTATTATTGATGCAATTCAAAATGCGAGTAGAGGGGATCTGGATTGGTTCCCTTTATTAATCATTTTATTGGTATTTTTCCGTGGCCTAGGCCTATTTATGGGTGGCTACTATACTGCTGTTATCTCACGTAGTTTAGTTTTTAGCATTCGCCAAGAAGTTTATGCAAAACTTTTAAGACTACCAGCTCAATATTATCTCGATAACTCTTCGGGACATATCACAGCCAAAATTATGTATAACGTCGAGCAACTGACAGCTGCTTCATCGGAGTCATTAAAAACCATCGTTCGAGATGGCATGATTACGCTGGGATTGTTAGGTTATTTGTTTTATACAAATTGGCGTCTGACTCTTTGTATTATGGTGTTCTTACCTATTATTGGTGTTTTGGTGCGTAGAGCTTCAAAAAGAATGCGTAAACTTTCACTACAAGTTCAGGACACTATGGGGGATGTTAACCATGTAGTTCAAGAAAGTATTAGTGGTAGTGCAGTTGTTAAAAGTTTCGCTGGTGAAGAGTCAGAACAAGAGCGTTTTTATAAGTCATCTGAAGAGAACTTAAAACGCGGTTTAAAAATGGTGATTGTGCAAAACCTAAATAGCCCAGTGGTTCAAGTGGTCATGGCTTGTGCAATGGCTCTTATTGTATGGCTGGCCTTAAGACCACAAATTTTAGGTAACACAAGTGCGGGTGAGTTTGTCGCATATATTACGGCAGCTGGTCTTCTTTCTAAACCTGTCAAAAACTTAACTGATATTAATGAGAAGTTACAACGTGGTTTGGCGGCAGCACATTCAGTTTTTGAGTTATTAGATTTACCTGAAGAAGAAAACAGTGGTCAGCTTAAACCTCAGTTGCAAGGTGCAATTCGTTTTGACCATGTTGTACTTAACTATGCTGATGGCACTCAGGCGATTAAGGACTTTTCTTTAGATATTCGCCCAGGCGAAACTGTTGCATTGGTAGGGCGCTCTGGTGCTGGTAAAACTTCTTTAGTGAACATGTTGGTACGTTTCCAAGAAGTCTCAAGTGGTCAAATTTATTTAGATGATTTACCAATACGTGATATTGAACTTTCAAGTTTACGTACACAAATTGCGATGGTAAATCAGCAAGTTGTTTTGTTTAACCGAACTGTACGTGAAAATATCGCTTATGGTCAGCTACATGATGCGAGCGATGAAGAAGTTATCGCAGCGGCAAAGGCTGCTTATGCTCATGACTTTATTATGAACTTACCAAATGGGTACGACACTGTCCTAGGTGCTCAAGGGCTAAATCTCTCTGGTGGTCAACGTCAACGTATTGCAATCGCTCGTGCAATTTTGAAAAATGCGCCTATTCTCGTTTTAGATGAAGCTACAAGTGCGCTTGATAACGAATCTGAACACTTTATTCAGCAAGCATTTGATGAGGCGATGCAAGACCGTACAACGATTGTGATTGCTCATCGTTTATCTACAATTGAAAATGCAGATCGTATTGTCGTATTAGATCGTGGACAAATTGTTGAACAAGGTACTCATCAAGAATTACTTGCTAAGCATGGTGCTTATTATCAATTACATCAGCGTAATTTTGAGGACAACTAAGCATGTCTTTAGCTCAGCTGATACAAAATGCATGGAATAAGCAATCAAATTGGTTGGTTGTTTTGCGTCCATTATCATGTTTGTATCGTGCTGGGTTTTTACTGAATCGTCATTTTTATAATTCAGGTTTTAAAAAGGTCTATGACGCGCCTGTACCAGTCATGGTGATTGGAAATATTACAGTGGGTGGTAGTGGTAAAACTCCATTATTAATAGAACTGGTTAATTACCTAAAACAGCATAATGTAAAAGTAGGCGTCATTAGTCGCGGCTATGGGGGGGCTGGTCCTTTTCCTATGTTGGTAACATCGGCCAGTCAGGCAGCTGAAGCAGGAGATGAACCTGCCTTGATTGTACAGTCAACTGGCGTACCTATGGCAGTAGGACCCAATAGACAAGCCGCAATCGAGTTATTATTAACATCGGCAAAACTAGATTTAATTATTAGTGATGATGGATTACAACATTGGGCATTAGGTCGTCAAATAGAATGGATCGTGCTTGATCAAAATCGTGGTCTTGGAAATAGAAAGTTATTACCAGAAGGCTATTTGCGTGAACCTGCTGAACGTTTAAAAACGGGTACAGTAATCGAACATACATTTGCCCCATCAACAGCAATGCATATGCATCTGAATGCCGGACAACCTTACTTATTGAATCCTTCTTCAGCAATTGAATTATCATTCAATACTCAAAATAATTACCATGCAGTAGTTGGTATTGGTTTTCCTCAGCGCTTTTATCAAACACTTAAGGGTTTAGGTATAAATCAATTTCAAGAGCATGCTTTTCGTGATCATCATGATTACGTTATTGATGACCTTGTATTTAATGATGATCAACCTATCATTACGACTGAAAAAGATGCGGTTAAGTTGTTGCCTTTACTTGAAAAGCATCCAGAATTTAAACGGCCTATTTGGGTCGTACCTGTTAAAGCTGTTTTGTCTGAAGAGTGCTATCAGGTTTTAAATCAGCAATTGCAAAAGCTTGATATTCAAATATCTTAGGAAGAAAAAATGAAACACATCGTTATTCCAGCACGCTTCTCAAGTTCGCGTTTGCCAGGTAAGCCATTGTTACTTATTCATGATCGTCCTATGATTTTACGCGTAGTAGATCAGGCAAAGAAAGTTGAAGGTTTCGATGATCTGTGTGTAGCAACCGATGATGAACGTATTGCTGAAATATGCCGTGCAGAGGGTGTTGATGTTGTTTTAACAAGTGCTGACCATCCATCGGGAACTGACCGTTTGAGTGAAGTTGCTCGTATTAAAGGTTGGGATGCGGATGACATTATTGTAAATGTACAAGGTGATGAGCCTTTACTGCCAGCTCAACTTGTTCAGCAGGTTGCGAAGCTTCTAGTTGAAAAACCAAATTGCTCAATGTCTACATTATGTGAGCCTATTCATGCTTTAGATGAGTTTCAGCGTGATAGCATTGTGAAAGTGGTTATGTCTAATCAAAATGAAGCTTTGTACTTTAGTCGTGCAACGATCCCTTATGATCGAGATGGTGCTAAACAAGCTGAACTAACTTTACATAGCCAAGCATTTCGTCATTTAGGTCTATATGCTTATCGTGTGAACTTGTTACAAGAATATGTTACATGGGATATGGGTAAACTTGAAAAGCTAGAGAGTCTTGAGCAATTACGTGTTTTAGAAAACGGGCATCGTATTGCTATTGCTGTAGCAGAAGCGAATTTACCGCCAGGTGTTGATACCCAAGCAGATCTTGACCGTCTAAATAATATGCCTGTTGAGTCTTTTGAGTAAGTGTTAATTTAATGAATCAGAATGTGACTTCTAAGGTTTATCCGTGGCAACAGACGATGTGGGAAACGTTAACAACACGTTTTCCTAATATTGGGCATGGCTTATTATTTTATGGTAAACAAGGTTGTGGTAAGCATGCTTTTGCCAAGCATTTTTTAGCATGGGTACTTTGTTTAAATAAGCAGCCTCAGGGGGCTTGTGGAGAATGTAGTAGCTGTCAATGGTTAAAATCAGACACGCACCCGAACTATGTTCATATCACGACTGATGAAGAAAATAAAAAACAGAATGCAAAAATTAAAATAGAAAAAATTCGAGATTTATTGCCATTTGTACAGCAAACTGGTGAAGGATGGCGTGTTATTGTCATTGAACCAGCTGAAGCTTTAAATCTTGCATCATCAAATGCACTGTTAAAAACTTTAGAAGAACCCGGTGAGCGCGTTGTTTTAATTTTGTTGGCTGATCACTATTTGAAATTACCAGCTACCATTCGAAGTCGCTTACAGCATTTTGCTTTAGACCGTATTTCATATGAGCAGGCAACATCTTATCTAAATGAGCATTTGGCTGAAAACGCGGCAGTACCACCTGAATTATTGTTAGGTCTTTCTAATGATATGCCTTTGCAAGCAGTCGAAATTGCTACTAGTGATTGGTTTGCGAAAAGACAAACATTTTTAGAAGACTGGACTAAGGTAGTTAACCAAAAAAATATGCCTTTATTTTATTCAGCTAAGTGGCAGAAAGAGCTCAACTTTAGCGATTTTATGATGCTTCTTGAATACTTGTTAGGGGATTTAATTTGTGTCAAGCTGAACCAACCACAGAAAAATATTGATTTACAATTTGATCAATTGGCACAAAACTATAATTTAGAAAGCTTATTCAGTCTTTATGAGGAATTACAGCAATCTAAAAGATTGGTTGAACAAAATGTACAAACACAACTCATCACAGATCAACTTTTTATAAAATTAATGAACGTTTAAGGGGAAACTATAATGCAACCACAAATGGGTGGAATTATTCAGGTCAATATTCCTGATAGAGCAACCTTACAAGCAAGCTATATGGGGTATGTGCAAGGTGGGGGCTTATTTGTGCCATCGAAGCAAAAAGTGAAGATGGGCCAAGAAATTTTTATTTTAGCTACGTTACCAGAACAATCACAAAAAATTCCTTTAACTGGTAAAGTAGTGTGGATTTCACATAAGCAAAGTGGATTTAAACCGCAAGGTTTCGCAATTCAATTGAGTGGTGATAAAGGAATTTACTATAAAGCTGAAGCTGAGCGGATTTTAGCTGGTAGTATGTCTTTAGATCGTCCAAGTTATACCATGTAAGCAGATAGGAAAGTACAGTGTTTGTTGATACCCATTGCCATTTAACAATGTTAGATTTAACGCCTTATAACGGTGATTTAGATCTTGCACTTGCTGCTGCACGAGCAGAAGGTGTCTCTAAGTTTATGGCAATTTCAGTTGACCTTGATGATCATGTTGCTTTAGCTGAAATCGCAAAGCGTCATGAAGATGTTGGGTATACGGTGGGTGTGCATCCTTGTGAGGATGTAGATACTATGGCTCGAGCAACGACTGAGTATTTGACTGAGTTAGCTCAATCAGAAAAAGTGTGGGCTTTAGGCGAAACAGGTTTAGATTATTACCACAGTACTGACTTTATTAATGAGCAAAAGGCTTGTTTTGCTCGGCATATTCAAGCCTCTAAAAATGTCAAAAAGCCAGTAGTTGTTCATACACGTTCAGCAAAACATGATACGGTGGATATTATTCGAGCTGAACAATCTTCGCATGGTATTTTGCATTGTTTTACTGAAGACTGGGAAACAGCAAAAGCCGTATTGGACTGTGGTTACTATATTTCCTTTTCAGGGATTGTTTCATTTAAAAATGCTCAAGATTTACGTGATGTTGCCAAGCAAGTACCTTTAGATCGACTCTTAATTGAAACAGATAGTCCTTATTTGGCTCCAGTGCCATATCGTGGTAAAACAAATGAACCAAAATACGTACCCTATGTAGCGAAAGCACTTAGTGATGTATATGATAAATCGATTGAGGAAATTGCAAGAATCACCTCGCAAAATTTCGAAAATTTACTCAAAGCGATTTAACTTATAGAAACTATATAAAGAGAGTAATTGCGTGAAGATGGACCGTCAAGCTCAGTTCCGAGCAAGAGAAGCGTTAATATTTCAAGTTGCGGAACAGTTATTGTTAGAAAATGGCGAAGCCGGAATGACACTTGATGTGCTGGCTGCTGAGCTTGATTTGGCAAAAGGCACCTTGTACAAACATTTTCAAAGCAAAGATGAATTGTACATGCTGTTAATTATTCGTAATGAGCGCATGTTACTTGAAATGGTCCAAGACACTGAAAAGGCTTTTCCAGAACATTTGGCTTTCTTTATGTTGCACCATTTGCACCATCCGGAACGAACAGTATTGTTTCATCAAATTGAAGAAAAGCTTTCGATTACTGCTCAAGGTGTACACCATCTTTTTAATGAACTCTATCAAGTGAGAAAGCAGCGTCTACGTATTATTATTCGTATGACTGATCATTATTTAGAGTCAATCCAGAGTCATATGACTACACGAGATTACTTGGCTTCAATCTGGTCGCTCACTCATGGGGCTGCTGCAATTCTGAATTCAAGTTTTTACCAACGTTATTTGGGTTCAAGAGATACTTTAAGAGTAGCTTATATTGATCAGGCATTGGCCTTACCGAAACAAGCAGTTGAGCAATATGCTTAATAGGTCGATATGAAATCGAAATCATTTCAATCACAAAAAGGCTTTACTCTTATAGAAGTGATGGTGGTCATTGTGATTATGACAATTATGACCTCACTTGTTGTCTTGAATATCGGTGGTATAGACCAAAAGAAGGCAATGCAGGCAAGAGAGTTATTTCTACTTGATTTGCAAAAAATTAATAAAGAATCACTAGATCAATCACGTGTATTAGCTTTAGAAACTCATGGTGAGACAGATGTCTCACCATTTTCTTATGAATTATATGAATATCACGATCAAAGTACCTTGCAAGTACAAGATATAAAAAACCAATGGCAGAAATACACTGAATTTAAAACACGGCAACTTCCTACGCATGTGTCTTTTTCTGTAGAACCCTTGGATGGCCAGAATTATTCTAAGGCTAAAAATACCGATTTAGTGGGGGGAAAAACACCTCAACTCATCTGGTTTGGTAATGGTGAAGCCAAGACTGTTAAAATACAATTTTATCTAGAACAAAAACCGATTGGTTCGGAAATACAAATAGATCACTTGGGTAAAATAAATGAAATCTAAAGGCTTTACCCTCTTAGAAGTTATGGTTGCTTTGGCAATCTTTGCTGTAGCAGCTGTCGCTTTAACTAAAGTGGCTATGCAGTACACTCAGTCTACCTCTAATGCGATTTTACGAACCAAAGCTCAATTTGTGGCAATGAATGAAATTGCTATGATGGAGATTAATCAAGAGTGGTTGCAGGGCACTCAAAGTAAGCAAGTAACCTCTCAAGGTGAGACTTGGCAGATTGATAAATCAGCTGAATCGACTGTTAGCCCTAATGTTCAAAAAATTGATGTACAAATTAGCTTATATGATCCGGATAAGGGAAAAGTACAAAACGGTATTACTCATATGGTCTTTTTTAATTATCCAGTGAAAGCAAAATAATGATAAAAAATAAATATTTTCACTATCGTAGCACAGCTGCGCATCTTGCGGCACGATCAGGAGTTGTGTCGACTGGCTATTCAGAGCATAGCTCTTCGTTTTGCGCTCAGACTAAGTGTAGCTTTAAAGACCCTCACACTCGAAACATGGTTTCTCGTCTTGCGGCGCGATCGAGCAGTGTTCGATTAACTCGCGCCTCAGGATTTACGTTGGTTGAGTTGTTGGTTGCTATAGCTATCTTTGCGGTTTTATCTTTATTAGGGTGGAAAATTTTCGATTATCTACTCAAGGTTCGTGATCGCAACGCTGTACATGAAGTGCATTTATTTGAGTTACAAGACGCTTATCAACAAATCCTTCGTGATACTTTGCAAATTATTCCTCTATCGGCAAATCAGGGTGGGCAACTTCATCCAGCTTTAGAAATCGATAACCAAATTTTGCGTTTTAGCAAAGCAGGGGTAACTGATCCTTTAAAACAAGGGCTCTCACCGTTTGAACGAATTGAGTATCGTTATGATGCGGAACAAAAAAAACTATATCGTCTTAAATATACCAATTTAAATACTTCGAATAGGGAGCAGCCTTTATCGAGTACCTTGTTAAGTCAAGTTGATCAATACCAAATTATGGTTTTGACTCCGCAAGAGGTAACAAAATGGCCCGAGGTTAATATTGATCCAACAAAGCCTAACGAGTTAAAAAAATTACCGAAAGGAATAAAAATCCAACTTACAGTAGCGGGAGTAAGTTATGAATGGATCTATAGCTTAAATCAAGGCAACTTGGCCCTTTCTCAGCAAGGTGGTTCATAATGGCTACTTATAAACACCAACGGGGTGTTGCTTTACTGACAATACTCATTATGGTCGCCTTAGCTACAATTTTAGCTGCTTCAATTGCTAAGCATCAAAATAATACTATGGAAAATACGGCTTACTTAATGCGTCAAAATCAGTCTCTACTCTATGCGAAAAGTGCAGAAGCATTTTTCTCGGAATTATTAATTCAAGATGCAAATAATGCAGGTGGAGTGGATCATTTAAAGGAGACATGGGCTCAACCTATGCCGCCGTTTCCAGTAGAAGATGGTTCTGTCTCTGGGCGTTTACTTGATGAATCGGGTAAATTTAATTTAAATAATTTGACCAACGGGGAAGGTGCCGTAAATGAAGACGCTAAAAGTTGGTTCGAGCGTTTGCTCGTAAGAGTGGGTTTACCTGCTGAGTTAAGTCAAGCTGTGATTGATTGGCAAGATCCAAATGATGAACCGGCTGGACCAATGGGAGCAGAAAGTAGTTATTATCAAGGTTTAGATCCAAGCTATATGGCTTCAAATGCTAAATTTCATCGTATTGAAGAGTTAAAACTAGTTAGAGGCTTTGATGGGAAAAAATATGATCTGATCGCCCCATATATTTCTGCTTTACCAGAAAATACAAAGTTAAATATTAATACTGCTTCACCATTGGTTTTAGCAAGTATTGATGAAAAATTAGATGTTGGGGCGATCGAAAAAGAATTGCAGGTACGACAGCAAAATTTGAAGTTCTTCCAAAATGTTGATGAATTATGGCAATTGAGTGCTTTTTCAGCAGTTGATAGCCAAAAGAAAAAGCAGGCAAGTGGTCTTATTGATGTTAAATCCAACTTCTTTCAAGCTCAAATTGAAGTTGTTCTAAATAATAGGAAGCGTCAGTTTACTAGTGCTTTAATGCGAAAAGATAAGCAAGTATATGTCTATTCAAGAAGTTTGGCTCCATTTAACTAAATAAATTTATTGATATTTTTTTTGAGTCTGTAATACTTGAAACTTATTAATAAAAGGGATGAGGTCATATTTCTGTATAGACAGTATTTAAAGTAAAAATCAATATCTTCAAAATTCCTTCACATCTCTTATCATACTTTTTGCTAATTGTTTCTATTTGAAAAGTGGTGCGAAGTTTTTATCTTTTGCTTTATAATAATGTTCTTAGAAGGAATGATCGATTTGGCACATGTTAATTCGTAAGTTATTTAAGTTTGAAAATGCACATATAGTACGTAACTGTACATCTGATCGTTGTAAGCGATCGATTCATGGGCATAGTTATAAAGTCGAGTTATTACTTAAAGCTTCGAAATTAGATCATGGACAAATGGTATATGATTTTGGACTATTAAAAGGTGTCATTAAGGACCTTTTTGATAGTTTTGATCATGCGATTTGTTTCTGGGAAAAAGATGATCCGCAATATATCGATGCTTGTAAAACTTTTAGTGCACGTTGGATTTCTTTACCGGTGTCGCCATCAGCCGAGCAATTTTCTCGTATCTTCTTCTATCTAGCTCAGCAAGTATTAAAATCAACCGTCACCCAAAACGGGGAAGGCGATGTTGAAGTTTATTCAGTGATTGTTCATGAAACCGATACGGGGTATGCCCAAAGTTTCCTTGAAGATATTCAAAATGAACAAATGGGGTTATTAAACCTTGAAGGAATTGTTTTTTCAGAACAAGTTCAATCTGAATGGACTGATCCACAAATGTATGAAAATTTAAAACAAGGGATTAAGTTTCAGAATCCACATGTTAACTTACAAGTAGAAGTGTAAGTTAACTTACTTTTGTTTTAGAAATGAAAATTGATCTAGGATGACATTAATGCAATTAACTGAGCAACAGCAAGACAAACTCAGTAAAGTTCAATTAGAAGAAAGCTGGAAAAGATCATTAACTCCATTTTTGCTGAGTCCTTATATGGATAGTTTGCGAGACTTTCTGTTTCAGCAGAAGCAGGCTCAAAAAACAATATATCCACCAAGTAAACAAATTTTTAGTGCTTTAAATATTACGCCGTTAGACCATGTGAAAGTCGTTATTTTAGGTCAAGATCCATATCATGGACCTAATCAGGCAAATGGCTTAAGTTTCTCTGTGCAAAGAGGTGTTGCATTACCTCCATCTTTGCGTAATATTTTTCATGAGTTAAATACAGATTTAGGTGTACCAGTTTCACGCCATGGTGATTTAACCAAATGGGCCGAGCAAGGTGTACTTTTATTAAACAGTGTACTTACTGTAGAAGCAGGACAGCCCACATCACATCAAAAACAAGGTTGGGAAGAGTTTACTGACGCAGTAATTGATGTTTTAAATGAACAACGCGAACACATAGTTTTTATTTTATGGGGTGCTTATGCACAACGTAAAGGACAACGTATAAATAGAGAAAAACACTTAGTTTTAACTGCTGCACATCCATCACCACTTGCAGCTAATCGTGGTGGTTTTTTTGGATGTAAAGTGTTTTCAAAAACAAATCAATATTTGAAACAACATGGCATTGAGCCCATAGACTGGCAATTGGACGCATGATGAACTCTCCCAATGTAAATAGCTATCATCCGGATTTGGTAGTAGAAGAAGCGAAAAATGGTTGGCGTATCGTACGTTTGAATCGACCTAAATCATTACATGCTTTAGATGAATCAATCGTAACGGCTTTATTACGAGTATTTGAAGACTTCCGTGATGATGAACGAGTAAAAGCAATTTGGTTGGATTCGACAACACCAAAAGCTTTTTGTGCAGGCGGAGATGTACGTAAATTACGTCAGCTGGTCATTAATCAAGAAGTGAAAGCTGCAAATAAGTTTTTCCAGCAGGAATATGCTTTGGATTTACTTTTGCATAACTATGCTAAACCAGTTGTTGTATGGGGCGAAGGTTATGTAATGGGTGGTGGGTTAGGCTTGTTCATGGCAGCACCATTCCGTTTAGTTACGCCATACTCACGTTTAGCAATGCCTGAAATTAACATCGGTCTATATCCGGATGTTGGAGCAAGCCGTTTCCTTGCTGACCGTGGTCAAATTGGTTTATTTACTGGTTTGACAGGTTCTATCATGACTGCTGCTGGGGCATATAGTATTGGTTGGGCGACACATATTTGTGAAGCACAACGTGATAATGTTCTGCAAAAAGTACTCAATATTAATTGGGCTCACTATCCTGCAGGTGATTTCCGTGCGATTGACGATACTTTAAATAGTTTGCATCGTCCTGTGGCAGCTGGACCTTTGCAAAATTCATTAGATGTTATTCATAGCGTTTGTCGTGGTTCAAGTTTTGAACAAGACTATCAAGCCATCGTAAGCTTACGCGATGCAAGCAGTGATTGGTTGCGTCAAGCCAGTGAAAACTTACAAAAGGGTTCACCGAGCACAGCGGCTATTACTTGGCTGTTATGGCAATGGGGTAAACAAGTACATTCTTGGGACGAAGTTTTTGATCTAGAAGCGCAAATCTCTGAATGGAAAATTCGTCACCCTGATTTTGTGGAAGGTGTACGTGCCCGCTTAGTTGATAAAGATTTATCACCAGAATGGAAAGCATGTGAAGACCTTACATTAAGAGGTATTTTGGCTGATGATCCGCCAATAACGACTATTGATAGCTGGAATGCATTACTTAGACAATATGGCGTAGTTTCATAATAAACAAATGTCTAAATTTAGTGATGAGTATTGGATGCAGCTTGCTTACGAGCAAGCTGAATTGGCAGCCAAGCAGGGGGAAATTCCTGTTGGAGCTGTAATCGTAAGTCAAAATAAATTAATTGGAGCTGGTTTTAATGCTCCAATTGGTTTATCTGATCCTACTGCCCATGCGGAAATCCAAGCTATTCGTTCGGCTTGTGAGTCATTGAAAAATTATCGTTTACCCGAAGATGCGACTTTGTATGTTACGCTTGAACCCTGCACAATGTGTGTAGGTGCTTTAGTGCATGCAAGGATTAAACACGTTGTATTTGGGACAACAGAGCCTAAAGCTGGTTCACTCGTGAGTGCACGTCAACTATTAGAAAATGGTTATTACAACCATAAATTTACTTTTGAGCATGGATGTTTACATGAAAAATGTGCTCAACAATTAAGTCTTTTTTTTAAGCAACGACGTGAACAAAAGAAACAAGAGAAGCAACAAAAAACGTCCTTAAATGATTAAAAAATGTCATAGGGTTATGGCAAACTAGCGCCGCTTCATTGACATGATTTATTTAAATAAGGAACTTTCATGCGTAATGTAATTACTATACAAAAAGAATTTAATGCTCCTCTTAGTGATGTATTTAACCTGCTTTCTAAACATGCAACTTACAACAAGGCATTTGCTCCACTACAAGTTGTACGTGTGAAAGACTCGGCAGATCCTGAAAGACCAGATGGAGTGGGATCTGTTCGTCGTATGGGGTTTGGTGCGATTAAACCGCTTAAAGAAGAAATCACTCATCTCGAAGAAAACAAGCGTATTGAATATAAATTGATTGATAATCCTTTAGTTAAACACCATTTAGGTCGTATCGAGTTTTCTGAAATTACCCCTTATATTACTTTGGTTACTTATCGTATCGAATTAACGGCAAAAGCCCCCGTTGTAAGTAAATTAATTCTTGCACAGCTAAAACTAGCGATTACACTAGGCTTTTCGAGATTAGCTAAAGCATTTGCTTCTTAGTGAGAGTTCAATGACAGTTCAAATTATTACTATTGATGGTCCGAGTGGTTCGGGTAAAGGAACATTAGCGGCAAAACTTGCTGCATATTATCAATTTCATTTACTTGACTCTGGCGCCTTGTATCGTTTGTTAGGGTTGTCATTACATAAACATGATTTATTGGAAAAATTAGATAGCCATTTAGATGAGTGTGTGAATTATGCTCGTCAGCTAAATATCAAGTTTGAAACTTCACCTGAGGGAACATTGATTTTCCTTGATGGAGAAGAGGTATCGCAAACCATCCGCACAGAGCGAGTTGGTGAATATGCATCTAAAGTTGCTGCAATCCCTGAGCTAAGACAAGCACTCTTTGATCGTCAAAGAGCATTTGCACAAACTCCAGGTTTAGTTGCAGATGGCCGAGATATGGCAACATCAATTTTCCCGGAAGCCAATGCAAAAATTTACCTAACAGCTTCAGCTGAGTCTCGTGCTGAGCGAAGAGTAAAACAGTTGCAGGGCATGGGTCTAGATGCTAAAATAAACGACATTTTAGCTAATATACAAGCGCGTGACAAAAGAGATATGGAGCGAGAAGTTGCTCCTCTCAAGCCAGCCGCAGATGCTTATATTATTGATAGTTCGGAATTAACGATCGATCAAGTATTTAAGTTAATGGTTGATTATGTCAATAGCCGTACTGTTAGCAACTAAGATTATCAGTTGACGCATAGCTTGATCAGTCTATAAAGACTATGTTGATACTTAACTAAACCGGCCTTGTCTGATCCAAGACCGCTGAATTTATCAGGTATATCATGACCGAATCTTTTGCAGCCCTCTTTGAAGAAAGTGAATTAAACCTCAACGTTGAAAAGGGTGCAGTCATCCAAGGTGTTGTTGTAAACATCGATAGCGACTGGGTTACTGTTGACACTGGCCTTAAATCAGAAGGCATTGTTGATCGTGCTGAATTTTTAAATGAACAACGTGAACTTGAAGTTCAGGTTGGCGATACTGTTGACGTAGTTGTTGAAGCTCTTGACAACGGTATGGGTCAAACAGTTTTATCACGTGAAAAAGCTAAACGTGCTGAAACTTGGACTAAACTTGAAAAAATCTTTGAAGATGGCGAAATCGTTACTGGTGTTATCTCTGGTAAAGTTAAAGGCGGTTTCACTGTTGACATCGGTCCTGTTCGTGCGTTCTTACCAGGTTCATTAGTTGACACTCGTCCTATCCGTGACACTACTCACCTTGAAGGTAAAGAGTTAGAGTTTAAAGTAATCAAACTTGATGCTAAACGTAACAACGTTGTTGTATCTCGTCGTGCTGTTATGGAAGCTGAATCTTCTGCTGACCGTGAAGCATTACTTGCTCAACTTGAAGAAGGTCAAACAGTTACAGGTACTATCAAGAACCTTACTGATTACGGTGCATTCGTTGATCTTGGCGGTATTGATGGTCTTCTTCATATCACAGATATGGCTTGGAAGCGTATCAAGCACCCTTCAGAAGTTGTTGAAGTTGGTCAAGAAGTTACTGTTAAAGTACTTAAATTTGACCGTGAGCGTAACCGCGTATCTTTAGGCCTTAAACAATTAGGCGAAGATCCATGGTTAGCGATCATGAGCCGTTATCCTAAAGGTTCTATCGTTAAAGCACGTGTTACTAACTTAACTGACTACGGTTGTTTCGCTGAAATCGCTGAAGGCGTTGAAGGTTTAGTACACGTTTCTGAAATGGACCACACTAACAAAAACATCCACCCATCTAAAGTTGTTCAGATCGGTGACGAAGTTGATGTTATGGTTCTTGAAGTTGACGAAGAACGTCGTCGTATCAGTCTTGGTATCAAACAAACTCGTGCTAACCCATGGGAAGAGTTTGCTAAGTCTCATGAGAAAGGCGAAAAAGTTTCTGGCACAATCAAGTCTATCACTGACTTTGGTATCTTCATTGGTTTAAATGGCGGTATCGATGGTCTAGTTCACTTGTCTGATATTTCTTGGAACGAACAAGGCGAAGAAGCTATCCGTCGTTACAAGAAAGGTGACACAGTTGAAGCTGTTATCTTGTCTGTAGACGCTGAAGGTAACCGTATCAGCCTTGGTATCAAGCAATTGAACAGCGATCCGTTCAATGATTTCTTAGCTGCTAACGAACGTGGTGCTTTAGTTAAAGGTACTGTTACTGCAGTTGATGCTCGTGGCGCAACTGTTAAGTTAGCTGACGAAGTAGAAGCTACTCTTAAAGCTTCTGAAATCAACCGTGACCGCGTTGAAGATGCGACTAAATTCTTAGAAGTTGGTCAAGAAGTTGAAGCGAAAATCATCAACGTTGATCGTAAATCTCGCTCTATCAACTTGTCTATCAAAGCGAAAGACGAAGCTGAAGAGAAAGAAGCAGTTGCTAACTTACGTACAGCATCAGCTTCTCAAGAAAATGGTCCTAAGACTATTGGTGACTTGATCAAAGCACAAATGAAGTAATAAGGTAACAAAGTACAGTTTCATGTAACGAAATTGTACTTTTTATACAAATTACTGTAAACGGTAGCGTAGTATTCAACATACTGCGCTACCGTTTTGTATTTAAACAGGTTATTATCAAACGACTTAGAGTAGTAATAAATAACGAGGTCGTAGATGACTACTGAAGCTCTTAATAAGTCTGATTTGATTGAACGCATTGCGCTGAAAAATCCACACTTGGCTGAACCATTAGTGGAAGAAGCGGTTAAAATCATGATTGATCAAATGATCGAAGCTCTTTCGACTGACAATCGTATTGAAATCCGTGGTTTTGGTAGCTTTGCTTTACACCACCGTGAACCTAGAGTTGGTCGCAACCCAAAAACAGGTAAGTCAGTAGATGTTGCAGCTAAGGCTGTTCCACATTTTAAACCAGGTAAAGCACTCCGTGATGCAGTGAATGAATCTGGAAAATAAATAAAACTCATAAGTGGGGTGCCTATGCGTTATATTCTAATTGCATTACTCATTATTGTATTTGGCTATTCTTTAGCACTTGTTTTGCAGAACCCAACAGAACTTCCTGTTGATTTATTATTTACTCAAGTTCCTGCAATGCGTTTAGGTTTATTATTGCTGCTTACCTTGGCGCTTGGAATTGTAGTTGGACTTTTATTAGGTGTACAAGTTTTCCGCGTTTTTCAAAAAGGTTGGGAAATTAAGCGCCTTAGAAAAGATATTGATCATTTGAGAAAAGAACAAATTCAAAGTGCTCAATTGGCAGCAGCAGAAGCAGCTGCAAATGTAAGACATGAAAAAACTGTGGTAGATATTTATCCTCAGGATAAAAACTCTACTCCGTTATAATTATTCTTGGTACTACTCTTTATCTAGGTATAAAGAGTAGTATTTTGCTTCCTATATTTCCTCATTATCTATCAAATTTAAAATCAATATTTTCTCATTCAAAAACTTGTCTCAATAGATTTCTTTATTAGTAGCTGACTTGTCTATTATAATAGCCCTGATTTTATATGATGGAAGAAAGTCTCTTGAGTATCATTGTTGCGTTGGATGCTAAAAGCCAATATGACGCTTTAAAAATTGTTGAACAACTTGATCCTACGTTATGTCGCGTAAAAGTAGGTAAAGAGCTTTTTACTCATGAAGGCCCATCTGTTGTAAAAAAACTTCAAGAAGAGAATTTCGAAGTTTTCCTAGATTTAAAATTCCATGATATTCCTAATACAACTGCTCAAGCTGTATGTGCTGCGGCAGATTTGGGTGTATGGATGGTGAACGTACATGCATCAGGTGGCCGTAAAATGATGGAGACCTGTGTAGAGCGTTTAAAGGCTGGTAATTATCAAACTCAGTTAATTGCAGTGACAGTTTTAACTTCAATGGGTCGTGAAGACTTAAAAGATATTGGGTTAGATATTGAACCTGTAGAGCAAGTTAAAAGATTAGCTAAACTGACTAAAGATAGTGGTTTAGATGGTGTAGTTTGTTCTGCTCAAGAAGCTAAAATTCTCCGTGAATTAATTGGGCAAGATTTCTCTTTAGTTACTCCTGGAATACGTCCAGAGGGTAGCAATGCAGATGACCAAAAACGTATTGTAACTCCAAAACAAGCAATGCTTGATGGTTCTACTCATTTAGTTATTGGTCGCCCGATTACTAAAGCAGAAGACCCAACTCAAATGTTGAAATCAATTCTTGCTTCAATTGCTTAAAAGTTTAAAAACACAGTAATTAAAAGTGGAGCGAGCAGGCTTAGAAGTAAGCCACTCATCATGGCATGTGGTACATAATGTGTGCCACATGACTGTTTTACCATAGCTAATGTTACATCCATCGAGGTAGCGCCAGCGCTTGAAATTGCTGGACGTGGAAAACGCCATCCCATTGTGTACATCAGCAATATTGCCACTATTTCTCTAAATAGGTCTGTGAGTAAGGCAATTCCACCTAACTCAGCTGAATGTAATTGTGTAAATAAAATACCTGACATTGAATACCAACCATAGCCTTGGGCTAAAGCCAGCATTTCATTAAGTGTAAAGTGATCGCCTAGTAAGAAATAGTTGAGAAAACCAGCTATGCATGAACCTATAAAGGCAGCCAAAGGTACAATAAGAATTTTCCAGCTTAACCATGTACGGTTGAAATGAGTAAAAGCAAGTTCGATTCCGATTAAAAAAATAAAAAGTAAGAGTAAATACCAGCTATTAAATGGAATATGGACATTTAGCCGAGTAAAAAGAACACCTAAAATTACGCCGACAGTTAAAGCTAGAAATGCCTTGGCAATATTTTTTAGAGCATTTATAAAAAGCTGAAGTGAAATTTTTCCTTTAACACTTTCTTTATCAAATATTGTATAGGCAATTAAACAAGTAAAAAAAGAACCGAGAGAGGTGGTAAGTGCAATTAATAGAGCAGGTGGGAGTATAGTAGAAGGATTCTCAATTTGATCAAGTGCAAGTGTTAATTCTAAAGCGACACTTGCTAATAAAATATAAGAGAAATAAGGCAGAATTTTAAAAATAAACCGCCGAATATTTAATGAAAGTTTAGGACCTAGAAAATAACCAAAAGCTAATACAAGAAAAATTTGAATAATGAGGCTAACAGATTGCATATAATAATAGATAGATTGTTATCAACCTATCTATTATGTATCGAACATATTATGCTGCATAGCTCTTAAAGCATTTATTTAATAACAAGTAATCTTTGGGATTCACTTTACGGGTTTCTAACCAATATTTCCAAGTATAAGTTGGCCATAAGGAGAAGTTCTTTCCATCGGCAGCCTGATACCAACTATTACAGCCACCTGCTTGCCATACAGTACCTTGAAGTTGTTTCTGTATTCTTTCATTGAAGCTATCTTGGACTTCCGGTTTTATTTCTATCGCGTGTTGACCAGATTTATCGACAAGTTCAATCAGTTGTAAAATATAATTAACTTGTGACTCGATCATAAAAATAACTGAGTTATGACCTAAAACAGTATTTGGTCCAACGAGTTGGAATAGGTTAGGAAAATTCTTGGTCATAATCCCATAATAACTTTCTGCACCATCTTTCCAAGCCTGTTTTAATTCAATTTGATTACGACCAATACACGTAAAATGTTTTAAGTAAATGCGTGGATCTGTAATAAAGCCAGTCCCATAAATCAGACAATCGATAAGTCGTTCTTTTCCATCTTTTGTGATAATGCTGTGCTCTTTAATTTCTTGAATACCATCCGTCACTAATTCAACATTTTTACGGTTAAATGTCGGGAAGTATTTATTTGAAATGAGAATGCGTTTACAACCCATCACAAAGTCTGGTGTAAGTTTCTTAGCTAATTCTTTATCTTTGACCTGAAAACGTATAAAAGCCTCAGCTAATTTTTGCCCATATTTCATAATTTGCGGCTGAACTATAGGAACAACACGTGATTCATTACTCCAATAAAGGCGGCTGCGATGAATTTTTCTGTAAAGATTAGATGTTTTAAATAGAGTTTTACTCAAACTGGAGTATTTACGTTCATCTCGTGGAATAACCCATGCGGCTGTTCTTTGAAAGACATATAGTTGTTTAACATCTTTGGCTATTTCAGGAATATATTGAATTGCGCTACCACCTGTACCAATAGATGCGACTGACTTTCCGTTTAAGTCATAGTCATGTTCCCATTGTGAGGAGTGAAAGACTTTACCTTTAAACTTTTCGATCCCACGAATATGAGGGATTTGTGGAATATGTAAGGGCCCAGAGGCAAACACTAAAAATTGTGCTTCGATAGAAGGTTGGTTTGTAAAGTCTAACGTCCATACATGGCGCGTTTCATCATACTGAACATGATTAACTTCATGATTAAATTTACAGTAGTTTTTAATTTGATATTTTTGCGTTACATCTTGAATATAATAAAAAATTTCCGGTGCTTCCGCATAACGTTTTGACCAATCAGTTTTAGGTGCAAAAGATAGAGAGTACATATGTGACTGGACGTCACATGCAGCTCCCGGATATCGGTTTTCTCGCCATGTTCCACCAACGTCATTAGATTTTTCTAAAATAAGAAAATCTGTTTGTTGATTCTGTAATAGACGAATAGCCATTGCAAGGCCACCGAATCCAGCACCAATAATTGCGATTTTAGTTTTTTGAATAGCGTTTTGTTTTGCACTGAGCATTGTAAACCCTGCATATGCTGTAAAGAGGATTGTAAGCAAGCCTAACGTTTTTTGATCAGTTTAAACATGATTGTATCGACGTGAAAATTGATAGATTCGGCAATTAATTTTATTACTTCTTTATAGTAAAACATTTCAGTCTAGAGAAATTGATTGAAGAATGAAACGATCGGCACTTGGTTTAATCTATTTAATTCAAGGAATGCGCAATGCGGGCATTGATGTCGACTCACGTTTGGCAGATATCGGTATTAAAGTAGATTCCTTGGACCCCAGTTCAACAATTCATGACAGTTTAGAATGGGATATTCAACAAATTATTAGTGAAAATGTTGATCCTGAAAAAGGATTATTCATTGGGCAGCACTATGCATTAGCAGGTTATGGCCCTTTGTTAATGCTACTTGTAACAAGTCAAGATATACAAACCGCCTTAGAAAAAGGCATAAAGTATCAAAAACTTACTCATTTATTTGGTACTTTGAGCTTACAAGAAACTGAAAATCATATTATTTTGAACTATTTACCTGTCGATTTAAAAACAGAAAACGGTTTACTTCGTGCCCAATGTGAAATTTCGGGGACCTATAAGTTTATTCAGGATATTTATACCATGATGGGCTTAACCATGCCTCATATGCGTATAGATGTACCGTTTCCCAAACCAAATAATACAGATACCGTTGCTCAATATTTCTCATATTATGGAGATGATCTGCATTTTAATTCTACACATGCAGCATTTAGCCTAAGTAAGAATGTGCTTGGAATAAAAATTCCTTCGGCAGATATCATTACTCATCGTATCTATGAAGCTAAATGTATTAAAGAAATAAAACGATTAAATGAGCAAGATCATCAAACACCACCCATTATTCAATATGTGCAAGATTATCTAGAGCTACAACAAGGAATTATCCCGAGCATGGCGGAAACCGCTTTTGCTTTAAAAATGCCTGAAAGGACATTAAGGCATCAATTGCAGCAGCTTAATACGAGTTATAAACAAATTCGTGAACAGATTATTAAGAATAAGGCGCTTAAACTTATGGAATATAAAGAATATTCAATAGAGGTTATTGCTGAATCGCTTGGCTATTCTGAACCTGCAGCTTTTAATCATGCATTTAAAAGATGGTTTGGGCAGAGCCCTCGGCAATATGGAAAGGAGTTTTACGGAGCATAACTCTTGATGCTAAAAGCTAATGTGGTCGGACAAAATGTTCGCTATACTCTCTTCAGTTAAAATTGAAATAAAATGATATGTTAAATTTAAAATCTTCTCATAGTACTGCATTTACCCCTTCTTCCCCAGCAGAGCGCTATGCTGAGGCATTGGCTTCAGGCCAGTTTATGGCAGATGAAGCACAAGCACAGGCAGTGCAAGAATTAGATCGTGTATGGAAAGAACTTTTAAATCGTTATAAGGCTTCTAAAAAAGCTTTCCGTCGTTTTCGCCGTCAAACCTCACCAAAGGGTGTATATATGTGGGGCGGTGTAGGACGTGGCAAAACTTGGCTTATGGATCAATTTTACGAATCTGTACCGTTTCGCCGTAAAACACGTATGCATTTCCATCACTTTATGCAACATGTTCATAAAGAATTAAATAAACTTTCTGGTCAACGTAATCCACTCGATATCGTGGCTGATCAAATCTATAAAGATGCTGTTGTTATTTGTTTCGATGAGTTCTTCGTTTCAAACGTAACAGATGCAATGATCTTGAGTGATTTATTCCAGAAGTTATTTGTTCGCGGTGTGACACTCATTGCAACTTCAAACATTGCACCAGACGGTTTGTATAAAAACGGGATTCATCGTGATCGCTTTATTCCTACAATTGAAATGGTTAAAAAGAACTGTGTCGTTTTAAATGTAGACGCAGGTGTGGATTACCGTTTACGTGTTTTAAAACAAGCTCAATTGTTTAAATCACCACTGGGCAATGAAGCTCAAAACTGGATATCAGAGCGTTATACAGCTTTAACTCATACTCAAACGAATTCTCATGAACCGATTGTGATCAATAACCGTGTTGTTGAAACACTAGGTCATACAGAAGATGTTTTATGGTGTGAGTTCTCTGAACTTTGTTTAAAGCCGCGTAGTCCTGCAGACTTTATTGAAATTGCCAATATCTATAATACTGTTCTGGTGAGTAATGTTCCGCACTTAACTGACTTCTTGTCAGAAGGTACACGTCGTTTTATTTATCTAGTTGATGAATTTTATGATCGTGGCGTGAAGTTACTCTTAACTTCTCAAGACAGCATTATTGATATCTATCAAGGCGAGAAATTAGCTTTTGAAATTGAGCGTACTCGTTCTCGTTTGTTAGAAATGCAATCAGATGAGTATTTGCATTCTGAGCATCGTCATATTGATGCTACTAAAACTTCTTAAGAAATGAGATATAAAAGAGCGCTCTAAATAGGGCGCTTTTTTACAACAAAAATAGATAAATTTAGCTAAATAATACTTTTTCATTGTGCAAAGTTTGATATAACTAAATACGCTTTAGAAAAAATAAGATAGTGAAGCTTTTTGTATGTTAACAAAAAGTCTAGTTTCAGTATCTTTCAATATTGAATAAATTGTTGGGAAACCTAGTTAGAATTTTAATATTTTCCTATATAGAAAAATTTATCTTTGTCAATAGTTTTGCAAGGGAAAATGCTTACTATTTAGGAATGTGATATTAGTATTCAGCTTAATTTAAATCGGTATACTAGGTTTCTCTTGGTATAAAAAGTAGCAACTTCAGGAAAGACAATGACTGCACGTATTCAAAAAGGCAAGTTAGCGATTGCTAAAGAACTTTACGATTTTATCGAAAATGAAGCTTTACCAGGTTCTGGTTTAGATAGTGAAACTTACTGGAAGAACTTTGAGCAAGTTGTTGTCGATCTTAGCCCAAAAAATAAAGCGTTATTGGCTAAGCGTGATGAATTACAAGCAAAAATTGATGAATGGCACCGTAATAACAAATTTGAATTAGGTGCTTATAAAGCGTTTTTAACTGAAATTGGTTATTTATTACCAGAAGTTGAAGATTTCCAGATCACAACTGAAAACGTAGACGAAGAAATTGCATTATTGGCAGGTCCGCAGTTAGTAGTGCCTGTACGTAATGCACGTTATTGCTTAAATGCAGCAAACGCACGTTGGGGTTCTTTGTACGATGCACTTTACGGCTTCGATGTAATTTCTGAAGAAGGCGGTGCTGAAAAAGGAAAAGGGTATAACCCTGTTCGCGGTGCTAAGGTAATTGAGTTCGCTAAGAATTTCTTAAATGAAGTTTTCCCGCTTGCACAAGGCTCACATGCAGATGCAACTAAATATGCAATTGAGCAAAATAAACTTGTTGTAACTTTGAAAGATGGTTCAAAAACAGGTTTAGCTCATGAAGCTCAATTTGTCGGTTTCAATGGTGAAGAAGCAAATCCTTCAGAAGTTGTACTTTTAAGTAATGGTTTACATGTCATTATTGAAATTGATGCGAATAGCCCAATTGGTCAAACTGATTTAGCAGGTGTTAAAGATTTAACACTTGAAGCTGCGGTTACGACGATTCAAGATCTTGAAGATTCAGTTGCAGCTGTAGATGCAGAAGAAAAAGTTGAAGGTTACCGTAACTGGTTAGGTTTAATGAAGGGTACACTTCAGGAATCTATCGAAAAGAATGGTAAAACAATTGTCCGTGCGTTAAGCAAAGACCGCGAAATTAAAAACTTAATTGGTGGAACAACAAAACTTCATGGTCGTTCACTTATGTTACTTCGTAACGTAGGTCACTTAATGACGAACCCTGCGATTTTAGTAGATGGTGAAGAAATTTTTGAAGGTATCATGGATGCATTGGTAACTCCATTGTTATCAGTTGCTGATATCCGTAGTACGAACGAAAATAAAAACTCTCGTAAAGGGTCTATGTATATTGTTAAGCCAAAAATGCATGGTCCAGAAGAAGTTGCTTTTGCTGTTGAATTATTTGAACGCGCTGAGCAAGCACTAGGTTTACCAGCGAAATCTTTAAAAATCGGTATTATGGATGAAGAACGCCGTACATCTGTAAACTTGAAAAACTGTATTGCTGCTGCTAAAGATCGCACTATCTTTATTAACACTGGTTTCATGGACCGTACAGGTGATGAAATCCATACTTCTATGGAAGCTGCACCAGTTGTTCGCAAAGAAGCGGTTAAAACACAAAAATGGATTGCTGCTTACGAAAACCGTAACGTTGCAATTGGCTTGAAATGTGGTTTACAAGGTAAAGCTCAAATTGGTAAAGGCATGTGGCCAAAACCAGATAGCATGAAAGATATGTTGGCAACTAAAGCTGCTCATCCAAATGCTGGTGCTTCATGTGCTTGGGTACCATCACCAACTGGTGCTGTACTTCATGCGATGCATTACCATCAAGTAAATGTAAAAGCACGTCAAGATCAGTTGAAAGCTGAAGAAATGTTGTCATTAGATGACCTATTAACACCTCCATTTGCACCTGATACAAACTGGTCAGCGGAAGAGATCAACAATGAACTTGAAAATAACTGCCAAGGTATTTTAGGTTACGTTGTTCGTTGGGTTGACTTAGGTGTAGGTTGTTCAAAAGTTCCTGATATTAACAATGTGGGCTTAATGGAAGACCGTGCGACATTACGTATTTCTTCTCAACACGTTGCGAACTGGCTACGTCACGGTATTGTGACTCGTGAACAAGTTGAAGAAGTGCTTAAACGCATGGCAAAAATTGTTGATGAACAAAATGCGAATGATCCATTGTACAAACCAATGGCAGCTAACTTTGAAACTAATATTGCTTTCCAAGCAGCTTCAGACCTTATCTTTAAAGGTTGTGAACAGCCTTCTGGTTATACTGAGCCATTACTACATGCGGCTCGTTTAAAATTAAAAGGTTATACAGGTGACTAATTTTAACCTGTTATAAAAAAAGCCTCTTCGGAGGCTTTTTATTTTCGGTATATTTTGTGCTTATAGATAAGGCGTGAATTTATAAATAAAGGATTTCAAGTTTGATTAACTTAAACAATCTCGATCGTGAGAATTGGCTTCTATGCGCAAAATTATCATTAGATGAATCTCAAAAGGACTACGTCGCACCAAATGTATATTCTATTGCTGAGTCTAAAGTCGAGGAACACTATTGCCCAAGAGTGATCTGTTTTAATGATGAGGTGGTTGGGTTCTTAATGTATTGTGTGGAAATTGATCCCCCTGATGAGACATTATTTTGGTTGTTTCGATTTATGATTGGCAAAGATCATCAAGCTAAAGGTTATGGTACCTTAGCGTTGCAAATGGCAATTGATGAAATGGCTTCAAAAGGGGCTAAACGAATCCGAACGATGTATAAATCTTCTAATAACATTGCTGGAAAACTTTATAAAAAAATGAATTTTATAGAAACTGGGGAATATGATGAATGTGGTGATATTATTTTAGAGTTGGGTATTTCTTTTTAAAAAACGCTAACTGAGAATTCAAGTTAGCGTTGAAGGAAATGGAATTAACTAAAGTTAAAAGCGATATTAATTGCTACTCACAATCCCAATTTTAGTTACACCTAAACGCTGCGCCGTAGCCATGACCATCGCTACATTTTTATATTCAGCCATTTGGTCTGGTTTAAGTTTGATTTGGTCTTGATCTTTTTTGGCGACAACACCTTGAAATAAAGTCTCTAGTGCCTTGCGGTCAGAAACCTGTTGGTTATTCCAAAATACTTTGCCTGCTGCATCAATTCTTACATCAATGATTTCAGGTGGCTTTTCATTTGTTGGTGGCGGTGTGCCATTTGGCAAATTAATATTAATCGCATTGTTTGGTGCAGGTATAGTAATAATAAACATAATAATGAGTACCAGCATGACATCAATAAGCGGTGTCATGTTCACCTCTAGCATTACATCGTCATCATTATTTGAGCCAACATTCATACCCATAAAATTCTCCTTAAAATCATTACGGGGAAGCTGGAGGGGTAGTAACAAAGGCAATTTTGCCAATACCAGCTTGTTTGGTCGTACTAATGACCTGATCTATCGCTTCAAAATGGGTAAGCTGATCTCCTCGAATATGTACCTCCGGCTGCGGTCTTTTTTGTGCCACAGCTTGTAATTTTGCTAACAATATTTCTTTATTCGGTACATAACTCTCGTTCCAGAAAATATCGCCTTTCTTATTAACTGAAAGTTGAATATTTTCAGGCGTGGTCGCGTACGGAGTATTTTTTTCTTCTGGTAGTTTCACCGGAACTGTATGTGTAACTACCGGAATAGTAATAAGAAAAATAATAAGTAAAACTAACATGACATCTACGAGAGGTGTCGTGTTAATCGTTCCAATCATTTCGTCATCATCTTCAGAACCAACACTCATACCCATAATGTCTGCTCCTGATTATTTAATGCTGCGATTAATTGAATTGTTGGTATTAATTTCTCCGCTTAATAAAACTGCATGTAAATCTGAACCAAATGAACGAACATTTTCCATCACTGCTTTATTACGACGAGTCAACCAGTTGTAACCCAGTACAGCAGGTACTGCGACCCCAAGCCCAATAGCTGTCATAATGAGAGCTTCACCAACTGGGCCTGCAACTTTATCAATAGATGCCTGACCTGAAATCCCGATTGCAGTTAAAGCGTGATAGATTCCCCATACTGTTCCGAAAAGACCTACGAAAGGTGCTGTAGAGCCAACTGTTGCTAAAAAAGCGAGACCGCCGCCTAAATGGTTTTGTACTTTTTCGATGGCACGTTGTATTGAAATGCTCACCCAGGTATTAAAGTCAATGCGTTCAAGTAGAGAGCCGCCGTGTGATTTAGTCGAGTTAATGCCTTTTTCTGCAATAAAACGGTACGCGCTACTTTGTTCTAAACCTTCTGCAGCATTATCAAGCGAAGTTGCCTCCCAGAAATGTTTTTCAGCTTCTTTACCTTGGCGTTTGACTTTACCTTGTTGTAATAATTTAGAGATGATGATGTACCAAGTACCAATCGACATGAGTACTAAAATAAATAAGGTAGACTTAGCGACTAAGTCACCTTCACGCCAAAGGGCTTCTAGACCATATGGATTTTTAACAGTTTCACTTGTTGCAGGCTTTGGTGGTGGAGTTGGAGTAGTTGTATTTGAAGTAGCTTCAGTAGTTGCTGTTGCCACAGGAGCATTGCTCGTTTCTTCTGCGAAAACTGAGCTTAATGGAAGTAACGAGCAAGCTGCGATTAAACTTGCAGAAGCGAAATGTACTAGTGGTTGAGTTGATTTTTTCATCATATATCTCCAATATTTTTTAATTTCTTGCTAATTCAATTGTTTATTCAATTACGAATGGATATTCAATTTCATACCAGTCTTGTTGAGGCACGCCATCTTTCATTGCTGGTTTGAACGTACATAAGCTGTAGGCTTTAGTTGCTGCTTTATCTAAAATTTTGCTGCCACTCGATTTTTTTACTTTGGCATCAATGACTTTGCCGGATGTATCAACCAAAACACGTATACGCACCGTTCCTTGCTCTTCGTTCATGAGTGCTTCGCGTGGATATTCCGGTTTTTCACAGCCCGCAGAGCCTTCTGAAACACCACGAGTTACACCAGCGGGTTTAGGTGCTGGTGCAGCCGCCGCCACTGGAGCGGGTGCAGCAACAGGGCTCGGAGAAGGAGTACTAGGTGCAGCAGGAGCCGGAGTAGCGACTTTAGTCGGTTGAGCTACTGGCGTCGTTTTTTGTACTGGTGTTGCTACTTTCTCTACTTCTTTTGGTGGCTCAGGAACCTTGGCAACTTTTTCGACCATTTTTGGTGGCTCAGGTGGTTTTTCCTTTGGTTTCGGCTCTTCCGGCTTTGGTGGAGGAGGTGGTTTAATATCCTGAATAATTTGTAATTCCACAGGTTTTTCTGCTGGTTTTTGAATATTGTTTGCTAAACCTGACATCAGAATATAGGCAACAAAAAGATGCAGAAAAATGACTGCAGCAATACCAATTAGGCGTTTGGCAGATTTATTTTCTATGTCTGTAAAAGTCATGCCCATAGTTACTCCTGAAACTGTAGACAAACAATTTTTTGAAATGACTGTTTGGCTAAGAATGAGTATTTGTTCTGCAAACTAACTTTTTGAGAGTTATATTTGCAGAACAACCATTTAGAACTTATATGTACCTCGTACAAAGTAAGTACGTCCTAATGGATCTGCGTAACGTGGGTCGTATCCCATTTGGAAGTTATCAATTACGTTAGAAGCAGGTGGGTCTTCATCAAATATATTTTTAATGCCTGCTGTTAACTCTAGGTTTTTAAAGCCTTTGTAAGTCCCTGAAATATTGTAGGTTGTATAGTCACTTACTCTATGGTTCTGATCATTCGCGTTTTGATCTTGATAACCACGTGAGAAGTTTTGTTGTAGATTTAAAGCCCAGTTCTCATAGTTCCAGTTTAAGTTGGCGGTATGTTTCCAGCGCAAAATAATCGATTGATAATCTAAGCCGCTATATGACCCCGCAACACCTTTCCAGTCACCATCTGGTTCTGCTTGATATTTGTAGTCAGTGATATATGTACCATCAATATTGAAACCAAATCGACCTGTGGCAGTCATTGGTGAAACCCAACTTAAGCCCACATCAAAACCAGATGTTTTAATACCACCTAAATTTTGTTGTGTAGTAATAATATAATTTAGTGAACCGTCAGCATTACGTACAAATTTGTCTCCATATTTCACAGGATCTGCAAATATAGCTGCTTCGGATAGTGTGGCAATTTGTTTATCTACTTCTATATTGAAGTAATCAAGAGTGAAGGCTAAATTTTTAACAGGTTCAAATACTAAACCTGCTGTAAAAGATTTAGATTCTTCTGGATTTAAACTCTTATTCCCACCGTTTTGACGTTTGAACTGCATATTACAGTCGCGTTCTTGTTTACCACCAGGTTGTACAACTCCTCCAGGACAAAGTGCTGGGTCGTCATATGTTGCACCAGTATTTGTGACAGAGTTCGGGCCATTAACCTCCCAAAGTGTAGGAGCTCTGAAACCTGTACTATAAGTGGTACGGAACATTAACTGTTTAATCGGCTCCCAACGAAGTGCAAATTTTGGATTGAACGTATCACCAAAGTCATTGTAGTCATCATATCGAGCAGCAATTTGAGCTTCTAAAGTTTTGTGCAGTGGAATATGAAATTCGGTAAATATCGATTTGATATTACGATCACCTTTATTTTCCGGTTCGTCTGGATCAGTACCCGTACTAGGAGCTAGTCGAGCAACATCCGCAACTACCTTTGAAGTCCAATCTTCATAACGATAGCTTGCTCCAACAGCGAACCCAACATCACCTGCTGGTAGTTTGAAAATAGGTCGACTTGCAGTGAAATCAACTGTGGTTGTGTCTAGGTTGGCTTTTAAATATTTGCCCTTAACACCGAGTTGATCCCATACACCAGCATCTTCAGCGTTCTGAGGTCCGAATGGATTTAAGGTGCCATTGTTTAAAGCTTCTTGAGTTTTGTCATAGTTTAAATATCCACTCAAGATTGCATCGGAGGCACTGCTATGTGCATAGGTCACCCCTGAATTGATATCCCAACCATGTGTTTCACCTTCAATACCCGCAAATATCCGGTGTGATTGATTAATACTATTACTTACACGATTACCAGCTTGTGAACGTAAATAAAGATCGATAGGACCCGATGCTCCAGCAAGAGCAGGGGTTATCCCATTTCCTGGGTAATATTTACTGTTAGGGTCTAGGCTTAAATCAAAAAATACGTCTGGTGCGACTGAAGTGGTGACCTCATTTCTTGCATATAAATATTCGGCAATTGCATTAAAATTATCGCTGAGTTTAAAAGTCGCACGGCCCATTACAGAAATGTCTTCTGTTTTTGGAACTATTCCAATAACCGCTTGGCTGTTATATCTACAAGTTTTGCCATCAGGACTGCTGACTAGAGGGTTATCACTACAACCTATAGATGCATAAGGATTGCCTAAACCTGGAACATTGGCAGGGAATGAACCACTACTGGTTTTATTTACACCTAATTCAGGTAATATGCCTCCGCGTCGACTGACTTTACGGTCTTGGGCCATGACATCATCACCTTTTCGGTAATCGACAACTCCAAAAACGTTGTAGCCATTTTCCTCTAAGTCACCAAAACCGCCGAAAATGCTATAGTCTTGTTGATCTCCACCTTTTTCTTCTGGTTTTTGATATCCAGCGGTTAGGTTAAGACCCGTAAACTGCTTTTTAGTAATGAAGTTGATAACCCCACCGATTGCATCTGTTCCATAAATGGAAGAAGCACCATCACGTAAAACTTCAATACGGTCTAACATGGCGAGTGGAATAATATTTAAGTTTGTCACCCCACTATCATATGCATTAGCAGCTAATCTACGACCATTCAGCAAAATAAGTGTCTTGTTAGCACCCAAAGCTCTCAGGTTTGCTGCTGACCCCACGGTTTTACTAGCGCCCACATTGCTAGCAGTTACGAAGTTTGATTGGTTTGCACTAATCTTGGCTAAGGCTTCTTCAGTTGATGTTACCCCTTGTTTTAAAATTTCATCAACTTTTACAACAGTAATTGGTGAAGCACTTTGAGCAGCAACGCCTTTGATTGAAGAACCTGTAACGGCAACTTTCACAACTTTTGCTGGTTTATCATCATTACTTGTTTGTTCGGTTTCTGCTGCTTGTGCCATGGTAAGACACATCATGCTTAAACTAAGGGTACTTAATTTAAGTATTGTCTTGCCGATCTTGGGGGTTACCTGAGATCGAACATTGTATTTTTTTTTCATCGTGGACGTGATCCCTTTTTGTTGTAGTTAGCGATATTGCTGGAATTTTTTTAAGCAAAGCAAGTGCCAACTATATATTTTTCTTTTTTTAGTTTATGCAAAATATTGATAAATATTGATTTTATTATGTTTGAGGGCAGTGTTTCTGTTTCTTTTGAAGTTAAATAAATTTTCCGTTTGGCAAATTTTTTTGTATTGGCTAAAAGTTTCAAATTTATTTGTATAAAAAATATACATTAATGGACACTTCACATACTTAATAAATAAAAATGTATCGTTTTAGAACTTTATTATATGTAATGTTATACTATTTGTTGTAAGATTTTTTTATATAATTTTATTTAAATATCAGTAGATTAAGTTGATATTTTTAATTAAGTATAAATGGATTAATATGATGCATAATGAATCATCAATGTATTTTTTTTGTGCATTTAAGGTGTTAAATGATTAACATATACAAATATAATATTTGGCAAAAAGTAACTTTTATTTATATAGTTCAAACGGATTTAAGTACCTAATAAAAATATGAATTTCTAATATTCTTAAATATTTTATTATGAATACTCATAGATGGCATGAAATTCGCTTTATATTCAGTAGTTACAAAACACTGGGTACTTGAATTTATTTTTCCATTTGATCAAATAAAAAGATGATAAAGGAAAGTGAATTCCAAATCCCAAATAGGCCTATCTGCTGAAAAAAGAACTTTTCTTATGCGGATTTAGATGTTACTCAAAAGGTTAATATCTTTTAAAAAAATTAGTTATGTGGATATGAACTTGAAATTAAAATTTTTTAAGCTCGCCATTTTAAGTTTGGCTATTACATCAATTCCATGTGCTTATGCAATTACGCCAGCACAACCAAACAAGATTTTGCATGTTGCCTATGAAGCACCTGATGACGGTTTTGACATGGTTAAAACCACCAATTTCTATAGTGCAAGTATTGCAGAAGCTATTTTTGAACCTCTACTCAAATACGATTATTTAGCACGTCCACTACAACTAGTTCCTTATACGGCTGAAAGCATGCCGAAGGTTGAGCAAGACGGTAAAGTTTATATATTTAAAATTAAGCCAGGTATTTATTTTACGGATGATCCTGCCTTTAAAGGCAAACGCCGTGAATTGGTGGCAGAAGACTATGTTTATTCAATTAAACGTATTTTAGACCCTAAAAATAGAGCACCTTCCGTTTCTTTTCTGGATGGAAAATTAGTGGGTGCTGATGCAGTTGTAGCTCAAGCAAAGAAAATTGGAAAGTTTGATTATGCTACGCCAATTGCAGGACTTAAAGCGACTGATCGATATACCCTACAGTTTACCTTAACTCGGCAAGACTATAATTTTCCTTATATTCTTGCCTATATTACGTTTGGTAGCGTTGCTAAAGAGGTTGTTGATTATTACGGTGATCGTATTGGCATGCATCCAGTAGGTACCGGACCGTACATGTTAAGTAAATATGTTCCAAGAAGTAAGGTCGAGTTGGTTGCCAACCCTGATTATCGTGGTTTTGTCTGGAATTTTAAGTCAACAGGAACACCGTGGGATAACCAACTTGTTAAGGAAATGTCTGGAAAGAAAATGCCACAGGTTGGCAAGGTGGTGGTTAGTATCATTGAAGAACAACAATCAAGATGGTTAGCTTTTCAATCGGGTCAATTAGATTTTGACAAACTTACAGCAGATGCCGTTCCTCAAGCGTTAGATGGAAATCAACTTAAAGCTTCTTTTCAAAAAAGAGGCATTAAACATTTTCCATATAAAGAACCTGAAATGACTTATACCATGATGAATATGCGTGATCCGGTTATTGGGGGTTTTAGTCCAGAAAAAATTGCGCTTCGTCGAGCAATTACTTTGGCCTATGACCAAAAAGAAAGCATAAAACAGGCATATAAAGGTCAGGCCGTGAGAGCAGAAATGTTCATACCTGAAGGTGTAAATGGATATAACCCAAAATATAAAAGTAGCGTAGGATATAATCCGCGGTTAGCAAATAAACTGCTTGATTATTATGGTTATAAAAAAGGGGCTGATGGCTATCGGACCTTACCAAATGGCAAACCTTTAGTTTTAAAAATTAATAATGAAAATAGCTCAGCATCCGTTATTCATTCTGAACTCTGGAAAAAAAATCTAGACGCAATTGGTATTCGTGCTGACTTTAAAGTAAGTAATTTTGCAGATAACTTAAAAGCCGCAACTCAATGTAAATATATGATGTGGAGCGGGGCATGGATTGCTGATTATCCCGAAGGAGATAATTTTGCACAATTATTATATGGACCAAATGCTGGGCAGGGAAACCATGCCTGTTATCAGTCTAAAACATATGATGCTCTTTATACTCAGGCCATTCATTTACCACCGCAACAACGTCTACCATATTATGAAAAGCTTAATCGCCAGATTGAAGCTGACAATCCTTGGATTATTCATGTCACTCGAATTCGTAATTGGTTGATACGACCACAAGTTCAGGGTTTTAAACCTCACCCGATGATGAATACAAACTGGCAATATCTTGATATTACCCCTATTAAAAAATAATTTTAGATAAAGATCATCATGACTGAAAATTTAAAACAAAAGCTCAAGCACTGTAGTGTAGGTCTATTATTTGCCAGTATGGCATTAACGGGTACCACGACTATTTTTGCAAAAAGTCCAGCCGATCCGAATAAAGTTTTACATTATACGTTCCCAACAGCTGAAACAGGTTTCGACCCAGCTTATATCCATGACTTATATTCAGCACATGTAACCACTTCGATATTTGAAACTTTATATACCTATGACTATTTAGCAAGGCCAGCAAAGCTTATTCCGCAAATCGCAATCGCTATGCCAGAAGTGAGTGCAGATGGTCTGACTTATACTATTCACATTAAAAAAGGTATTTATTTTACACCGGACCCTGTTTTTAAAGGTAAACCTAGAGAGTTAACGGCTTACGATTATGCGTACTCTTTTAAGCGTTTATTGGACCCAAATTTACGTTCGCCAAATAGCTGGTTATTGGAGAACAAAATTGAAGGTATGGATGCTTTAGTACAATCAGCTAATAAAACAGGAAAGTTTAACTATGATCAAAGTGTGAGTGGTTTACAAACACCTGATAAGTACACCTTGGTTATTCGGTTAGTGAAGCCTGATTATAACTTCCCTTTATTACTGGCACATGACCCTACAGGGGCTGTAGCGCGTGAAGTTATCGAAAAATATAAAGATAAATCTGGCTTTGTTATGGGGCATCCAGTAGGAACAGGACCTTATATGCTCAGTAAGTGGGTGCCTGCTTCGCGTATTGTTTTAAAAGCGAATCCTGATTATCGCGGTTTTACTTGGAACTTTGTAGCCAGTAGCCCTGAGGATCAAGCAATTGTAAAACGCCTCAAAGGTAAACAAATGCCTCAAATCGGCACAATTGATATTCAGGTAATGGAAGAAAACCAGTCACGATGGTTGGCATTTCAGCGTGGTGAAGTTGATATCATTCAGCTCGAAGGGCAATTAGTCTCGAAAGCCATTAAAGACGGTAAATTAAGACCCGAGCTTGTAAAAGAGGGTGTGCAATTATCACGTATCGTCGATCCAGAAATTAGTTATAACTATTGGAATCTTAAAAATCCTGTAGTTGGTGGAATGAGTAAAGAAAAAATCGCTTTACGCCGTGCAATTGCAATGTCCCGTTCAATAGATCAAGAAATTAAGTTAGTGCGTAACGGTGATGCAGAGCGTCTACATTTTCCAGTTCCACCAGGTGTAGTAGGAGCCGAACCTCAATATAGAAGCAGTACCCCATATTCGGTTAAAGCAGCAAATTTATTATTAGATAAATATAACTACAAAAAAGATGCATCAGGATGGCGTACACAACCAAATGGTAAGCCTCTGGTCATTGAATATATGGCGCGTAATGACAGTATTGGTCAGCAAAGCGCTGAGCTTTGGAAAAAGAACTTTGACAGTTTGAATATCCATATGGTGTACAAGCCAATGCTCTTTTCAGACCTCATTCGGGCACAAAAACAGTGTGACGGAATGTTTGGCTCCTCTGCATGGATAGCCGATTATCCGGATGGGGATAATTTTATGCAGAATTTTTATGGTCCGAATACCCATATGACCAATTGGTCTTGCGGTTCAATACCGGAGTTTGATCAATTATACCGTCAGTCTCAACAGGTCAAGCCAGGACCAGAACGAGATGTGATTTATCGAAAAATGACACGTTTATTAGAAGTTTATATGCCAGTGCAAGTCTTGTATGCACGTTATAGAAACATGTTGGCTCAACCACGAATCATTGGATATAAGAAGCATCCGATTTTACATGCTGAATGGATGTACTTCGATATTGAGACAAATACGAAATCTAATCATTAAATGAAAAAAATTGGAGATACGATGAAAAATAACACACTGAAAATGACTAGTTTATGTATGTTGACGATAGGTATAAGTCAGTTTGCATCGGCAGAGACCACACGCGCAACCTTACCATTACTTAAGGCAGAACAACTCCCAGCATGGTGCGATTCTAATTTAAAAAAAATCCAGCAAGAGATTTCAAACTTTGAAAAAACACCTGTTAAAACTGATGCTGCCGCAGCTCCAATATTAGCAAAGTGGGATAAAATTTTTGCTCATCTTGAAGATTTTTCAGGACCCATAGGTTTATATAGTAATGTAGATCCAGATGCGAAATTACGTAAAGCAGCAGAAGATTGTGAGATCAAAATTAATCAATTTCATACTGATATATTCCAAAACTCAAAACTGTATAACGTAATTAAAAATACAAAAGTAACTGATCCGATAGATCAGAAATACCGTCAGGATATTCTGGATCAGTTTGAAGACACAGGGGTTCAATTAGAACCAGCCAAACGTGCAAGAATGAAAGCGATTCTTGATGAATTGACTAAACTCGAGCAAGAATATAACCGCAATATTCGTGATAACCCTGAAAAACTTGAATTTACACCTGAAGAGATGAAAGGTCTGCCAGAGAGTTATATTTCAGGGTTAAAGAAAAATGCCAAAGGAAACTATTTATTAGGTTTTGAGTATCCGGAATATCGTCCATTTATGGAACTGGCAGATAATGATGATGCCAGAAAAAGATACCAGATTGCCTTTACACGACGCGGTACTGAACAAAACTTAAAATTACTCAAGCAGGCAATAGATTTGCGTTATGAATTGGCGCAATTATTTGGCAAAACAAGTTATGCTGATTGGGCGTTAAAAGACCGTATGGCAAAAACGCCAGAAACTGTAAATCAATTCTTAGCAGAAGTACAAAAAACGGTAGCACCACTTGAGCGCAAAGAAGTAGAAGAGCTCCGTGCATTTAAAGCACAAACTTTAAAAACACCATTAGATAAAACCGAGATAACACGTTGGAGTGAAGCTTACTGGAGTGAAAAACTTCGTAAGAGCAAATATCAAATTGATCAGGAAAAGCTTCGTGATTATTTCCCGACTTTAGCAGCACAAAAATGGTTATTTGCTATTTCATCTGACCTTTATGGTATTGATTTTAAACCTGTCAAAGTGAAAGCATGGCAGAGCGAAGTTGAATATTACGATGTAGTCGATAAAAAGACAGGAAAACTTCTAGGCGGCCTATATATGGATAAATTCCCTCGCGAAGGGAAATATGGTCATGCTGCCGTTTGGGGAGTATATGGTGGTAGCACTTTAACCAACCGCTTACCGGTTTCAGCATTAGTCACAAACTTTAACCGTAAAGGTTTAAATAGTGATGAGCTCGAAACTTTTGTGCATGAATTTGGTCATGCTTTACATGGCATTTTATCCAATACACGTTATGCAAGTCAGTCTGGAACTTCTGTAGAGCGTGATTTTGTAGAAGCGCCGTCTCAAATGTATGAAGAGTGGGCACGCCGTAAGGAAACTTTGTCTAAAGTAGCTGATTATTGCGATCCAACATGTCCACGAGTTGATGATGAATTAATTGCCCGTTTAAAAGCAGTACATAACTATGGGCGCGGTTTACGTTATGCACGTCAAACGCTTTATGCGCAGTACGATATGGCACTTCATACGGCGGATGCCTTAAAAGTAAAACCTTTAGAAACTTGGCAAAAAATGGAAGCAGCTACTGCCTTGGGATATGTACCAACAACAGAGTTTCCTGGACAGTTTGGACACTTAATGGGTGGGTATCAAGCGGGTTACTACGGTTATATGTGGTCTGAGGTTTTAGCTCTCGATATGCTTTCTGCTTATGGTGACAACCTAAATAACCCACAAGTCGGGCAACGTTACCGTCAAACCATTTTATCCCAAGGTAGTCAAAAACCAGCAGCTGAATTGGTTAAAGATTTCCTTGGTCGTGATCCTGACAATAAAGCATTCTTTAATGAAATTACCGGACAACGGGTTAAATAAGGAATTATCACTATGCTGGCATATGTTATTCGGCGTTTATGGCAGATGATTCCAACCATGTTGGGAGTAGTACTGTTTATCTTTATTCTTTTTAACTGGGTAGGTGGAGATCCAGCTTATATTTTGGCAGGTAAGATGTCTAATCCTGAGCAGATTGAAAACATTCGTAAACAGCTAGGGGTAGACCAACCTTATTACGTTCAGCTCTGGATTTTTATTAAGCAGATTCTCACTTTTGACTATGGTGCAAGTTGGAGTACAGGGGAACCTGTTTCACAAATTATTTTAACTCGCTTGGGACCTTCGTTAACGTTGTTAATTCCACTCACTATTTTACAAACCGTCATCTCAATTGGCTTAGCTTTGGCTGTATCGGCAGTACGTGGCACTTTAACTGATCGTATGGTCATGATGTTATGTACAATTGGTATGTCGATCAGTATCTTAGTTTACATTATTGTTTTTCAATATGTTCTGGCTTATCAGTTAAGTTGGTTCCCAGTGCAGGGCTGGAGCGATAATTTTACCGATAATTTATTTAAGTTCGCCTTGCTTCCAATTTTAATTATGTTGGTGGTGAGTATTGCACCTACTTTGAGGTTATACCGTAGTTTTGTGCTGGATGAGATTAACCAAGATTACGTTAGAACGGCACGGGCTAAAGGTGTAGGTGAAAGCCGAATTTTAGGTGTGCATGTTTTACGTAATGCCTCAATTCCTATTATTACCGATGTGATGGCAACTTTGCCTGCGTTGCTCATAGGTGCATTTTTAATTGAACGTTTTTTTGGTATTCCCGGTATTGGTCGAGAAGTAATTATTGCGGTTGAGCGAAGTGATTTTCCTGTGATTAAAGCAATTACAGTTTATATCGCAGCTGCAACCATGATTTTTAACTTGATTGCCGATTTAGTCTACAAAGTGGTTGATCCACGTGTACAGTTGAAGTAGGTGGGTTATGCTAAGTGTTCTATTAAAAAGAAAATTACAAACCCAGACAGCTCCAGCTTCAGCGGGTTTATGGCGCCTTGCAATGCGCCGTCTTCGGGCTGATAAAATTGCAATCGCATCGCTCATTGTTGTGCTGTTCTATTTGGTCGTATTGTTACTATCATTTACTGGAGTAATTGCATCGGACTGGAACAAAGAAGTTGCTGTCAGTTATGCACCCCCTACATTTATAGGTGCAGATAAGACAACTGAAGCTTTGAAAAGTACAGCCGCTGTAGATGAGGAATTACCAGAAAATCCAGTCGATCCTTTAAAAGATGTCATTCACCAACTTAAGGCTGAAATTAAACAAGAAAAGAGCTCTGGAAGTGCAATTGATTATTATGGTGTGGTTGACCCGCTGGCTGATGATATGAAAGCAATTGATCAGCAACTAGGTGGACATTTACTCGATCAGCAAAGTGAACTAAAAAGTACTCTTATATTTGGGGCCGACAAATGGGGGCAAGATGTTCTTAAAAAAACCATTAAAGGTGCTGAAACTTCAATTATTGTAGGGCTAGTTTCTGCATTACTCGCAGTGACCTTAGGCACCTTATTAGGGGCAATTTCAGGCTACTTTGGTGGTTGGGTAGATGACATTCTTAACTGGTTTTATAACATTTTTACTTCCATTCCATATTTATTATTAGTTCTTGCGATAGCTGCCGTACTGCAACAAAAGGGTATTTTATCTATTGTTTTGATTTTAGGTTTAACGGGTTGGACAGGTGTTTACCGTTTAATTCGTGCGGAGTATATGAAACATACCTCACGTGAATATGTTTTAGCGGCCAAGGCAATTGGTGTTGGGCATTTCCGCCGTATGTTTATTCATATTTTTCCTAATGTCAGCCATATCGCTTTGGTTCAAATGTCGATTTTGGTGGTTTCCTTTATTAAATCGGAAGTTATTTTGAGTTTCTTAGGTTTCGGTGTGCCAGTAGGCGTAGTGTCTTGGGGCAGTATGTTAAATGAAGCTCAAAGTGAACTTCTTTTAGGAAAATGGTGGCAGCTTGTTGCAGCCTCTGTAGCAATGGCTGTTTTGGTTACGGCATTTTCAATGTTTACTGATGCACTGCGTGATGCATTAGATCCAAAATTAAAATAAGAGGAAAACCTAATGTCAGAACAACAAAAAAGTATCCCTTTACTCCACATTGAAAACTTACGTGTAAGCTTTAAAGGTGAAGACAAGCAGTATATCGAAACTGTTAAAGGAATCTCCTTTGATATTCCAGCAAATACCACTGTCGCTTTAGTTGGCGAGTCGGGTAGTGGCAAGTCAGTTACTTCTTTGGCAACTATGGGTTTACTACCTATAGGCCAAAGTAAAATTGATGAAAAAAGTAAGATTGTTTTTGAGGGTCAAGACTTACTCAGCTTATCCCGTAAGGATATGCGAAAAATCTGTGGTAAAGATATTGCCATGATTTTTCAGGAACCGATGTCATCATTAAATCCGGTTTTTACAGTTGGCAATCAAATTGCAGAAGTATTGTGCATACACATGGGTATGAGCCGTAAACAGGCCCGTCAACGTGTTTTAGAGTTACTCAAAGAGGTCGGGATACCATCACCTGAAACGAAAATTGATGCTTATCCTAATCAGCTTTCCGGTGGTCAGCAGCAACGTGTCATGATTGCAATGGCGATTGCTTGTGAGCCTAAACTACTGATAGCTGATGAACCGACTACAGCGCTTGATGTCACCATTCAAAAACAAATTATTGATCTGCTTGAGTCATTGCGTCAGCGCCGTCAAATGTCGATGCTTTTTATTACGCATGATTTGGCTTTGGTGGGTGAAATTGCGGATCAAGTCATTGTAATGCGTCATGGTGAAATTAGAGAGCAAGGTCTTGCAGAACAAGTTCTAGAGCAGCCTAAAGATATATATACCCGAGCCTTACTTTACTGTCGCCCTCAAATGTCACAGCGACCTTATCGTTTGCCTGTGACCAGCGACTTTATGCGTCAAGAAGACAATGTATTAGTCGAACAAAGCTTTGATGTTTCAGAAATTCCACAATGTAAACGCGGTTTAAATGGCGATGAGCAAATTATTTTAGAAGTAAAAGATCTGAAAAAAAGCTTTTATAGCCGTAAAGGATTATTTGGCAAAGAAGAGTTTCAGGCAGTAAAAGGCGTCTCATTCAAACTTGCTAAAGGGAAAACCCTTGGTCTAGTGGGAGAGTCTGGCTCAGGCAAAACCACTGTGGGCTTGTTGCTTATGCGTTTACACGAAGCAACAGGTGGAGAAGCCTTAATTGAAGGTAAAGATATTCTTTCATTAACTGAAAAAGAGTTTGCCAAATATCAACGAAAGATTCAGATCATCTTTCAGAACCCATATGCTTCGCTAAATCCACGCTTTACGATTGGGCAGATTTTATTAGAACCTATGCAAATTCATGGTATTGGTAAAGATGATGCTGAGCGTAAACAAATCGCACTTGGGTTGCTTGAACGAGTCAATTTACCTGAACAAGCTTATTATCGATACCCACATGAGTTTTCTGGCGGTCAACGCCAACGTATTGCGATTGCACGCTGTTTAACCCTAAAGCCTGAAATTTTGATATGTGATGAGTCTGTTTCGGCACTAGATGTGTCTGTACAAGCACAAGTACTTAACTTATTACAGGACTTACAAGATGAGTTTGGACTCAGTTATATCTTTATTTCACATGATTTATCGGTTGTGAAATATATCTCTGATCAGGTCATGGTCATGAATCATGGTGAGGTTGTTGAAATCGCTAACTCAGACGAGCTCTATGCACATCCTCAACATGACTACACTAAACGACTATTGCAGGCGATTCCCCAAGGCATTCAACACGTTTCATAAGCGTAAAGTTACGTCGTTCAAGGCACTTTCGAGTGCCTTTTTATTTGGTTTATAGAATAAATACTTATAAAATAAGAGAAGTAAAATTACAGTATTTTATTCTTGCTATGTGTGCCAACTTTAAACCTTTAACTCTTGCCCAATTACAGCAACTTCAGTTGCCTGTGGTCGGCTTTAGCTATGCCGATGAGGTTTATCCTGCTGGAACAATGCCGTTATTATTTAAATCACCGCAAGGTCTTGAATGGCGTGAAGTCATGTTTGGATTAGTTCCCAAATGGGCGGAAGATACAAACATAGCAAAACATACTTATAATGCTCGTCACGAAACAATTTTCCAAAAACCGAGTTTTCAAGAAGCTGCTCTTAAATGTAAGTTCGGTGTAATCCCCGTGACTGAGTTTTATGAAAGTAAATATATAAATGATAAACCTGAGCGATGGGCTGTACGCCGTAAAGATGGACAGGCTTTTTTCATTGCAGCAATTTATGAAATTTGCAAAATGAATGAAACGATTGTCCGTTCTGCAAGTATGTTAACCATGGACGCGATTGATCATCCGATGATGAAAGACTTCCACGAACCGGGCGATGTCAAAAGATCAGTCATTGTGATTCCGCATGACCGTTTAGATGAATGGTTAAGTTTAGAAAAACCAGATATTTCAAGCTTTATTGAGGGTTTCCCTGTTGAGGAGTTTGAATGTTTACATGTTCCCAAAGAGAAAATTATAAAACCTACGCCTCAATTAAGTATGTTTGAATAGCAATAGTAGAGCAAGGTTATTGGCTTAATTGTTAAGTCAATAACCCTTTATATTTAATCAATATTTTTACTTAAAGTTTGTACCTGATTATCTTGTGCTAGATAAGCCAATTCAATGGGTGAAATTACAAAAGTTGAGTTATCTGAAGTTTGTTTAAAAACAAACCCATATTCAAATGATTGCGTATTTTTACTCGGTAACCAAAATAAGTAAGGGCAACCCGTATAGCTACCGTCCCAACCCATTTCTTTAGCCAAAGCCAAAGCCGTATCTGATTTAGCAATAATTTCTTTAAGCGATTCTTTGTCTCTTTGGGAAACATCGCCGTCATCATCTGCAAATGTTTGTAAAAACTCATTTAATGGGGTTAAGTCTTCCCAGTTATTTTCAATTGTTGAGAAGTGATATCCATATAGCATCATTATTTAGTCTTCCATTTTGTTATTGTGTTAATGAACATAGCAAGAAAAGTGTGAAAAGAAAATGGTTGGTTTCACATTAAGTTGTTTATTTTTCATAAGTTATAGCATGTTTTTTATACAAAATTTAACGTTAGTTTCTCTTGAATTATAAGCATCTTGCCCAGTTAAAATATAAAGACTGAGCTTTTGAAGAAATAACCGTGTTCTTAATTAAAGATAAAGCATTTTTATAAGGATACTAGACTGTTGGTGAATACTGAATTTGTCATAATTCACTTATAATGAAAAGGAAAGTAAATAGAGCTTATTTATGTTTATAACAACAACTCGTCCCAACGATGCCTTAATTGAACAGCTGCTACCAATTTTGGAAGAGGCTAGTCAGATCTTATTACAAGAATATCAAAACTATTCAGCAGGATATGAGTTTAATATTCAAGAAAAACATGATGATTCACCTGTAACTCAAGCAGATTTAAAGGTAAATCAATTTTTATTAAAGCATCTTGCAGAAATCACACCGGATTTACCGGTTTTATCGGAAGAAAGTGACTATAGCGCTCGCCATGACTGGTCTTCTTGCTGGATGCTTGATCCGCTTGATGGTACCAAAGAGTTTATACATGAACGGGATGAGTTCACGATAAACTTGAGCTTGATTGAGGGACGCGAAACAGTATTTTCTGTGATCGTTGTGCCTTGTGAACAGGTTGTTTATTTAGGTTATTTAAAAGATTTGCCTTTTAAATATAGCTTTAGCCAAAAACAATGGTACCAATACCAAAAAGAGTCTTATTCAACACAAGCACCTGTACAAATTGGTTTAAGTCATAGTAGTAAAAATCCGAAATATCATAAATTTATTGAACCGATTGAAAAAAACCGTACCGTAATTCGACGTGAAGCGGGCAGCGCTTATAAGTTTTGTATGATGTTAGAGGGTGAGATTGATATTTACCCTAGATTTCATCCTACATCTGAATGGGATACCAGTTCAGGTCAGGGGTTATTAGAAAGTATTGGTGGAGGTTTACTCACTCTAAAAGGTAAACCCTTTGAATATAATCAGCGTGATACTGTATTAAACGGGGGCTTTATCGCATTTCGTGATCAGGAAAGCAAAAAAATAGCATTTGAAGCTTTAGCTCAATCGGGTGTTTTGGATTGAGAGTTATTGTAGACATGCTATAGTGGCAAAATATTGAGAAAAGATGACACGATCAAAATGGCACTCGATTTATTGCCTAAAAGCATGTTTGAAGCAATTGATTTATTGCCTGATGCTTCAACCCCTGTAACCCTTTTTACACGTCACTCTTTAAGAGAGCTGGTAGATGGGCAAGGCTTGGCGGGATACGACCTTCAACTTACTCCTCAAGGCCGTGAGCTTGCACAAGCATGGGGTAGCTACTTAATTAAAAATACGGATCGTGTGATTCAACACTGTATTTCTAGTCCAATTCAACGTTGTGTCGATACGGCTGCACTTATGATTGAGGGTGCAGACGGTGTAAGTCCTGAACCTAATACGCATACGATTGAAATTGTTGAGCAAGGCTTATTGGTAGAGCCGGGAAGTTTTGTACTCGATATTCAGCAGGCTGCTCCTTATTTTCGTAAACAAGGGGCACTCGGGTTTATTAATAGTTTTGTGAATAATGCTTTGCCAGGCATGAAACATCCAATTACTGGTGTTTTAGATGTATTAGAACTGATTTATCGAACTCATCCTAAAACAAAAAGTGGGCTAAGTTTAGCTGTAAGTCACGACACGATTATTGCAGCCATAGTTGCCGTAATTTCAGGTAATAATCAAATACAAAAGGCAGATTGGCCAGAAATGATGGAAGGTCTATTTGTATGGTTTGAAGGGGATGAATTTCCAAATTGTAAATTGAAATGGATTTGGAGAGGCGAAGCTTACGAGTTAGATGTATCTAAATTTCATAAAGTAGAGTAATTATAAAATTATAGGTAATAAAAAAAGCCCTGTTGGGCTTTTTTTACATACTTCAAATTAGTTAGCTAACGCTTTAACTTGAGCATTTAAACGGCTCTTATGACGAGCAGCTTTATTTTTGTGGATGATGCCTTTATCAGCCATGCGGTCGATTACAGGAACAGCTTTTTTATAAGCTTCTGTAGCAACTGCATAATCACCACCAGCGATTGCACTTAAAGTACGCTTGATGTAAGTACGAACCATAGAACGCAAGCTTGCGTTGTGTTTACGCGCTGTTACGTTTTGGCGCGCACGTTTTTTAGCTTGAGCAGAGTTTGCCACTCTTGCACTCCTTGAAAATAAGTTGGTCTGGGCGGGCTGTGGTCAATCCAGTAAACTGGTGTAACCATCACCAGCCCGTAAACAAGTGCCATATTGTGATGAATCAATACCGTGAAGTCAAGCCTTGCGAGCATTTTAAGCTGTTTTAGGGGCTGCTAAAACCGTAAGAAAAGGTTAAATTTGATACAAACTTAAAGAGGGTTGAATAAAAAAATGACTATAAGCACGAAAAAAGCAATTGTAGTAGGTGCTACAGGACTCGTTGGATTAGCTCTAGTTGAAGAGCTTGAACAAACACCAGAATTTGAAGCAATTACGGTTGTTGTTAGAAAAGAATCACAACTACTTAATACATATAAAAAAGTTACTCAGTTGGTGATTGAGGATTTTTTATTGCTCAATGATGAAGACGTAAATGATCATACTCACGCATTTAGCTGCTTAGGTACAACTTTAAAAATAGCAGGTTCAAAACAAGGTTTCTATGCAGTGGACTACGAAATAAATGCCCACTTTGCAGACTTAGTTCAAGATAAACATATTCATTTTTTAATTGTGAGTGCACTTGGAGCAAATGCAAATTCACCAATTTTCTACAATAAGGTCAAAGGGCAGTTAGAAGACTATATTGAGAGTTTAGGTATCGAAAAACTATCTATTTTCAGACCATCTCTATTGATTGGTAAGCGTAGCGATGTGCGTTTTATGGAAGATTTGGGGCAAAGTCTTTTTAAATTCATTGAAAATAAATGGAATAAACCATTCAAATATAAACCCGTTACAGCTGAGCAATTGGCTCATACGATGGTCGTAGCGGCGCTAACGCAAATTGAAGCATTTAAACGATATGATAATCTCAGCATACAACAAACTCGATAAGGGAGAATAAAAGTGTCGACAGTACCATTTGTGACATGTGATTTATTGGATGATAACCCAGAAAAAGATTTACAAGTGGTCATACCCTCAATGGATGGTAAGTTCTTTAAAAGTTATGGTGCGCGTCAAACCTTTGGCGGACAGGTTGTAACTGTAAAGTGCTTTGAAGATAACTCACGTGTAAAAGAGTTATTAGCAACAGATGGTACAGGGAAGGTGTTAGTTGTGGATGGTGGTGCTTCAATGCGCTGCGCACTGATGGGAGATATGATTGCTGAATCAGCTGTTAAAAATAACTGGAATGGTGTGGTTATTTATGGCTGTGTACGTGATGTTGATGCACTTGCAACCCTAGATTTAGGTGTACATGCATTGGCTGCAATTCCACAAAAAAGTAATCGTAAGGGCATTGGTGAAGTTGATATTCCTTTGTATTTTGGTGGAGTCACAATTCAATCTGGTGATTTTATTTATGCAGATAACAATGGAATTGTGATTGCTAAGGAAAAATTAGTTTAGCTCCACAATATAAAGGAACGTGTAATGGTGAATCATCAAATTAAGGTGCTGCAAGCAGTAGCATCCGCAATTGCTCAAGGTGGTAGAGGGGTTACAGGTACAGCATTTCCTAATCAGCCTGTTAAAGCTCTAAAACTTTATGAATTTGAAGGTTCGCCATTTTGTCGACGTGTTCGTGAAGTGATTACACTATTAAATTTGGATGTTGAAATTTATCCATGTCCCAAAGGTGGATCGAAATACCGTTCTATTGTCAAAGAAACGGGTGGCAAGTTACAGTTTCCTTTTTTAATTGATGAAAATACAGGCGATAAATTATACGAATCACAAGATATTATTCATCACTTATTTAAACATTATGGTAAGACAGGACAAACGCCTCAGAAATTTTCAAATTATCCAAAAATGCCATATCTGGCATTTGCTGGAACATTGTTGAATGGTGCTCGTGGAGTCTGGATTAATAAAAAAATAGTAAATAGAGCTGCGCCTGAGCAAAAACTTGAACTATGGAGCTTTGAAGCAAGCCCATATTCGAGAGTAGTAAGAAGTCTACTATGTGAGCTTGAAATTCCTTATATTTTGCACAATGTGGCAAAAGAACGATGGCAAGATATGGGACCTGCTATTCTTCGCTTAAAACCGGGTAAATATATACCCTTAAAAGATGGAAAAAGAGAAAAGTTGTTGCCGATTATGCAAGGTAAAATGCAAGTACCTTATCTAGTTGACCCAAATACGGGAGTGAAGATGTTTGAATCTGCTCAAATTGTAAAATATTTAAAAAAGCAGTATGGTAGCTAAGATAAGTTAGAAAAGTTAAAAGAGATTGAGTAAATTCAGTCTCTTTTTAAGTTATGAGAACAATAAGAAATCGTACGATAAAAACATGAATATGCTAAATTACTACCGTAAATTACCAAAATAAGGCCTGTTTTATGGAATGTATGAGAATTCAGCCTGTAACGAGTCATTCTGGAGAAAATGCATTATTTATTGTATTGGGGTTAGCTCAAGGTGATTCTGTTGTAGAAAAAGTAAAAGATTTTGCTGCTAATTTTTCAGCGTTAACACGAAGTTTGTCTAATCGTTATCCAGAAAGTAAATTTAATGCCACATTCGGTTTTAGCTCAAATGCATGGGATGTTTTATTTCCAGAGCAAGCAAAGCCTCAAGAATTAGAAACATTTCAAGAAATAAAAGGTCCAAAGTACACAGCTGTTTCAACACCTGGTGATTTATTCTTTCATATTCGTGCTGATCGACAAGCTCTCTGCTATGAATTGGGAAGTATAATCAATGAACAGTTGGGTAAAGTGACTTACCCAATTGATGAAGTACACGGTTTTCGTTATTTCGATGGTCGAGCGATTATTGGCTTTGTGGATGGAACAGAAAACCCTGAACCTGTAATTGCTGCACAATGGGCGCTAGTGGGTAGTGAAGATCCCGAATTCATTGGGGGAAGTTATGCATTTATTCAAAAATATACCCATGATATGGAAAAATGGCGTGCTTTAAGCGATGAAGAACAAGAAAAAGTGATAGGTCGCAAAAAGTTTAATGATATTGAACTTGGTGATGATGAAAAGCCTTTAACGGCCCATAATGTGGTAAGTAAAGCGCATGATGCTGAAGGCAATGAGCTAAAAATTATGCGTGCCAATATGCCTTTCTCGAACCCTTCAAAAAATGAATATGGTACTTTTTTTATTGGTTATTCCCGTAAATTTAGTACAACACGTCAAATGCTTGAAAATATGTTCTTAGGAAATGAGCAAGGTAATCTTGACCGATTACTTGACTTTAGTACTGCCCAAACAGGAACTCTATTTTTCGTACCGACAGTAGATTTTCTAGATGATTTGGGTGACGAATAGTCGAGAAAAAAATAATTAGATATAAGTGGTGGAGGCGAGTAGGTTGCCTCCATTATTTATATTGAAACTAATATGATGTGATGAAATGTTTAAAAAGTTAAGCCAGCTTTTTCAAGGCTCGAAAGAGTCACCAGAGCAGCTATATTTACAAGAGAATCAACTTAGTTTTGATTCTGAGCGTGGTCCAGTAATTAAAAATGTGGTGATTAATGAAAAATGGTCAGAGCACCTTGAATATTTTTCAAATCGTAAATTACAGAACTTTGATGATTTACGTAAGTTATTTCAAATTACGCCACAAATTAATGAAAAAATTGACTTAGAGATTGCAAACCAACGCTATGTCGAAAGGTTGGGTAATACTCAAGAAAAGTTACTTGAACTTAAAGCGATCATACAAATATTGAACCAATATTATGTGATGTTTCTACGTGATAAATAAGTTCAAACATTTGTTTAAGAACTATAAAAAAGTATTGTAAAGTAGTAGCTTGATTTCAGAAAAATAACTCAATTCAATAAAAACATCATGCTACTATTAACCTCATATCTTTTTAGCTCATAAAAGCCATATACATGTTTCAACAAGAAATCTCTCAATTGAATTTGCAACAGCTCAAGGCCGGTGAAAAGCGTTGGGTGGGGTCATTATTAGGTTCATCAGCCGCTTTATTGCTTAAAGAAATTGCGACTCAGCATTCTTCTTTATTAGTTTTAGTCGCTCGAAATAACCAACATGTTGCACAATTAGAAAGTGAACTTGAGTTTTATGGAATAAAACCGACAATTTTCCCCGATTGGGAAATCTTGCCTTATGATCGGTTATCTCCGCATCAGGATATTGTCTCGGAGCGTCTCGCTATTTTATCGAATATGCCGCAACAAGGCGTATTACTCATTTCAGCAAGTACTTTGGCTCAACGCGTTGCACCTTATTCATGGGTTTTAGGTAAGCACTTTGACATAAGAGTGGGGCAAAAATTTGATTTAGAACAGCAAAAATTAAGATTGGTTCAGGCTGGCTACCACTTAGTAGACACAGTGTATGATCATGGAGAATTTGCGGTACGCGGTAGTATTATGGATATTTTTGCATCTGGGCAAGAAGCTCCTATCCGCATAGACCTATTTGATGACGAAATTGATTCTTTAAAATTCTTTGACCCTGAAACCCAAAGAACAACCACAACGCTAAAAAGTTTTACTGTTCTACCAGCTAAAGAGTTTCCATTAAAAGAAGCACGGTCAGTTTTTAGAGATCGTTATTCTGAGTTTTTCCCGACAGCAAATCCTAAGAAAAATCCAATTTATCAAGATGTCTTAGATGGCATAGCATCTCCAGGGATTGAGTTTTATTTACCGTTATTTTTTGATAAAGAACAAATGCAATCGCAAAGTATGTTTACAACGTACTTACCAAAGAATTGCATTGTAATTACAACTAATGATGTTGATACCGATTTAACTAACTTCTGGAAAGAAGTTATGCGTCGTTATGAAGATCGACGTCATAATATTGATCAACCTCTTCTTGCACCTGAAGAGCTATTTATTTCTCCAAATAATTTGCTGAGTGCTTTAAATCAGTTTCCACGAATGCTTGTGAGTGCAGAAACGATTGAAGAAAAAGCTGGTGCACTTAATCTTAAAACTGAGCAACCACCTAAATTACCGGTCGATCCAAAAAAAGAAAAACCATTTGCAGCTGTAAAAAAATATATTGATGAAGCAAACCATCCTGTTCTACTAGTTGCGGAAAGTGCAGGACGCCGAGAAAGTTTAAAAGATGCATTGCGTTCAAGTTTGGGTGAAATTCCGAATGTAGAGAATTTTGAGCAATTCAAAACCAGTCAATTTGCAATTGCGATTACCAATGCACCTTTAGACCGTGGTTTACTTATAACTGATCAATTAACAGTTATTTCAGAAAATCAGCTTTACGAACACCGAGTTGTACAGCGTCGTCGTAAGCGTCAACAAGAAGTTTCGGAAGAGTTTCTAATTCGAAGCTTAACTGAACTAAGTATTGGTGCTCCTGTTGTACATATTGATCATGGTGTGGGGCGTTATGCTGGCTTAATTACACTGGCTATCGAAGGGCAAGACTATGAGTTCTTGCAACTGGATTATGCTGAAGATGCAAAAGTGTATGTCCCAGTAACCAACTTGCATCTGATTAGCCGTTATAGTGGCGGCGACCCAGATTTAGCACCGTTACATAAAATTGGTACAGATGCTTGGAGTAAAGCAAAGCGTAAGGCATTGGAGCAAATTCATGATGTTGCAGCCGAGCTTTTACATATTCAGGCACGTCGTCAGTCAAAACCCGGCTTTGCTTTTGAATTGGATCAGTCGCTTTATATGCAATTTGCGAGCGGCTTTGCCTATGAAGAGACACTTGATCAGGCCAATGCAATTGAAGCCACACTGTATGATATGCAGCAAGCAAAACCAATGGATAGATTGGTGTGTGGTGATGTAGGTTTTGGTAAAACCGAAGTGGCCATGCGTGCAGCGTTTGTTGCAGTGCAAAATGGTAAACAAGTTGCAGTTTTAGTTCCTACCACATTACTTGCTCAACAGCATTATGAGTCTTTTAAAGACCGTTTTGCTGATTGGCCAGTACGTATTGAAGTGTTATCACGTTTCGGTTCAAACAAAACTCATGTAAAAAATATTGAAGACTTGGCAGATGGTAAAGTCGATATTGTGGTAGGTACACATAAACTATTACAAGAAAATGTTCAGTTTAAAGATTTAGGCTTAATGGTTGTAGACGAAGAACATCGCTTTGGCGTGCGTGACAAAGAGCGAATTAAAGCTTTGCGTGCCGATGTCGATATGTTGACTCTTACCGCAACCCCAATTCCTCGTACGCTTAATATGGCTTTTTCGGGAATGCGTGATTTGTCGATTATTGCCACTCCGCCAGCACGTCGTTTAGCAGTAAAAACCTTTGTACAAGAACATACAGACGCTTCAATTAAAGAGGCGATTTTGCGTGAGTTATTACGTGGTGGACAAGTTTACTTCTTACATAATGAAGTAGATACCATTGAGCGAGCGGCTGAAAATATTCGCATGCTTGTTCCTGAAGCACGCGTGGCAGTAGCACATGGACAAATGCGCGAACGTGAACTTGAGCAAGTTATGCAGCAGTTCTACCACAAAGAATATAATGTGCTGGTGTGTTCAACCATTATTGAAACGGGTATTGATGTTCCAAATGCCAATACAATTTTAATTGAGCGTGCAGATAAGCTTGGCTTAGCGCAATTGCACCAGTTGCGTGGACGTGTAGGTCGTTCACATCACCAAGCTTATGCTTACTTATTAGTGCCTTCAATCAAACACTTGAAAGGTGATGCTGAAAAACGCCTCGATGCAATTCAACGAGCTTCTACATTAGGCGCAGGCTTTATGCTCGCTACGGAAGATTTAGAAATTCGTGGTGCTGGTGAATTATTGGGTGAGCAACAAAGCGGTTCAATGCAGGCGATCGGATATAGCTTGTATATGGAAATGCTTGAGAAAGCAACCAAAGCAATTCAACAGGGTAAAACACCGAATTTCGATGCACCATTGTCGTTAACTGCCGAAATTAATTTACATATTCCTGCACTTATTCCTGATGATTACTTAGGTGATGTTCATCAACGTTTATTATTCTATAAACGCATTAGTAATACAGATACTCAAGAAAAACTAGATAATATCCGCATGGAGCTTATTGACCGTTTTGGTGTTCCACCGCAATCAGTTAAGCACTTGTTTAGTGTGCATCAGATCCGCTTAAAAGCGGAGCAATTGGGTATTACAAAAATTGATATTAATACTCAAGGCGGCAATATTGAATTTTCACCAGATACTCCTGTTCAGGCTATTAGTATTATTCAACTCATGCAAAAGAATCCGACCTATTATCGTATGGAAGGTGGACAGCGCTTGAAAGTGATGGTGCAGCTTGAAGATTATGAAAAACGAATTCAATTTATCAATGATTTACTAGAAAAATTGATGAGTGAATTACATGCCTGAGTTCTGTTTTTTTAATAATCGATAGCTGATCGGAATATTTGTTTTGTTGTGATTGGATTTTATGCATTTTTTATACCTTGAGATATGAATAAGTGCATAAAATCATTGTTATTTGTAAGCAAACGGGCTACTAATAATATTCACATCAAAACTGATGTGATAGTATTAGCCATTATTGTTTATTGTCATTTATAAAAGATATGTTTAGTTTGCATCCACAACTTGCTCAAGATACTTTTTTTGTAGGCGATTTTCCGCTTTCAACATGTCGTTTAATGAATGATATGCAATTTCCTTGGTTGATTTTAGTACCACGCGTACCAGGGATTACGGAATTATACGAATTAAGTCAAGCTGACCAAGAACAGTTTTTACGTGAATCAAGTTGGTTATCTAGCCAGTTAGCTCGCGTTTTTCGTGCTGACAAAATGAATGTCGCAGCTTTAGGTAATATGGTTCCTCAATTACATTTTCACCATGTAGTCCGTTATCAAAATGACGTAGCTTGGCCTAAACCAGTGTGGGGTACACCAGCCGTGCCATACACAAGTGATGTTTTGGCTCACATGCGTCAGACCCTTATGCTTGCTTTACGTGGTCAAGGTGATATGCCTTTTGATTGGCGTATGGATTAAATCAATGTCATGCCACATGTGAGTGTGGCAACATTGAAATGTGGAGGATAGGGTGCAATTAGAGAGGTTTATAGATCGGGAACCTAAGCAGTTTGCATATTTTCATCGTTTGATGGGGTATTCAATTCTGTCATTGATTTTAGTGATCTATGCCTTTACCTCACCAGATACTAATTATCAAATCTATATTCCTCCTTTCTTTCTCTTTTTACTTTTTGTTAGTTCTAAATTAGAGCACTGGTTACAGTACCAGTTTGATAAGAAAACCCAAAAAAGTGTTTTCTTTGCGATAGATGCAATTGTGGTGGCGGTTACTCTAGCGGGCGTACATCTCAATCTTGTTCCTACATTTATTGCGCTTTTTGCATTATTTTACTCAGCAATTAATAGTCGTATTTCGTTTGCAGTAATTTGTTTAACGAGTCTACTTGGTGCGATTATTTTTTATTTAAGTACTTTTTTCCTATTTGGTTTTCATCCATATTTTGAAGCAACGAGCCAAGAATTAACGGTAATTACCTTACTTGGCTTAGTGATGTTTATAACCATTGGAAATTATTACCAACATCGCTGGGTTAAAAAAATTAGTCAGCAACGTCAGCATTATTATGACCAAATGACACGTTATATCGCTTTTGCTAATCAGTTAAGCCGTTATGCACCATTACAGCTATGGCAGTCAATTATGCGTGGTGAGGCTGAAGCAAAAATCGAATATAAACGTAAAAAAATGACCGTATTCTTTTCTGATATTCAGGGTTTTACTGAATTGTCGGAAACCTTAATTCCAGATGACTTAGCTTTCTTGCTTAATGACTATTTAAGTCATATGACTGAAATTGCGAAGCAATACGAGGCGACTGTCGATAAATTTATGGGAGATGCCATTCTCATATTTTTTGGAGATCCAAATTCGCAAGGTGTTGAACAAGATGCTAAATCTTGTGTAGAAATGGCAATTGCGATGCGTCAGCAAATGAAGCTGCTACGCGAACGTTGGAAAAAGATGGGATATTCAGCCTTACATATCCGTATGGGTATTAGTACAGGTTATTGCCACGTTGGGAACTATGGGGCAACACATCGTATGGCCTATACGATTGTAGGTCGTGATGTAAATTTGGCAGCACGTTTACAATATGCTGCTGAAATCGATGAAATACTTATTTCTGATGATACTTATCAACTCATTAAAAGTGATTTTCTATGTGCGCCTAAAACACCAATTTATTTAAAAGGTATTCAAGGTGCAGTAAAAACATGGCAAGTCATGGAAAAATATACAGGGAACAAGTCAGATCATCAGCAATGGTTTGATTATGAATATAAAGGTTTCCATTTAGTATTGAATTTAGAAGAAGTACAGAACTACGAATATCCAGAGTTGGTTGAAGTGCTTGAAAAAATGATTCAACGCATTAAAGTTCAACAAACTTTAATTAATACTCAAGGTGTTGCTCAGCTTAGACTCGAAGATGAGGTTAAGCCAATAAATATTGATCAAGAGCAAGATTCGGTATAAATCATATAAATAAAAAAAGCTGCTTAAGCAGCTTTTTTTACCATTAAATCTTAATGATTTTCTGAAGCATGGTTAATTGTATATTTCGGAATCTCGATTTCAAGATCTTCATCTACAATTTTAACCTGACATGAAAGACGAGAGTCAGGTTCTAATCCCCAAGCACGGTCTAAAAGATCAGCTTCAACATCATTCATCTCTTCTAGGCTATCAAAACCTTTGCGAACAATCACGTGGCAAGTTGTACATGCACAAGACATATCACACGCGTGCTCAATTTTGATACCTTTATTGAGCAGACTTTGGCAAAGATTGGCATTTTGTTCAACCTCAAATTCTGCGCCTTCAGGGCAAATCTGAGCATGAGGAAGTACTTTAATACGTGGCATATTGATCACCTATACCTTTTAGTTTGATTTTGACCAATCGTCGAGCTTCGTGCCTTTTAAGGCATGGTCAATATGTCGGTTCATTCGTAATGCTGCAAAAGCGTCACTATATACTTTAAGCTGTTGAACTGCATGTTCAATTGCTTGGATATCACTACCTTCAAGTTGAGCTTTTAATGATTCTTTTGCAGAATTGAGTTCTACGAGCTGCGTTTCATCAAGTAAATCTGCATCTACTTTTAATGCTTGCTCAAGAGCTTCAAGTTCACGTTCTGCTTCAACTTTAGTTTCCTTTAAATGACGAAGATTTTTGTCTTCTTCGGCATGTTGGAAACCTTCAATTAATAAGCGCTCTGTATCTGCTTCAGATAAACCATAAGATGGTTTGATATCGATATGAGCTTGTACACCAGAGGTTGCTTCACGAGCAGAAACAGTGAGTAAGCCATCGGCATCAACTTGGAAAGTGACTTCAATACGTGCTTGACCTGCAGTCATTGGCGGAATGCCATGGAGTACAAATCTACCTAACGAGCGGCAATGTTCAACTAAATCACGTTCACCTTGAACTACATGAATTAACATGGCAGTTTGGCCATCTTGGTAAGTTGTGAACTCTTGACGACGTGCAACAGGAATAGCTGTGTTACGAGAGATCAGACGTTCAACTAGGCCACCCATTGTCTCTAAGCCAAGAGAAAGAGGAGTTACGTCTAGAAGAAGTGAGCCATCTTGGCTATTACCAATTAACTGGTTTGCTGTAATTGAAGCACCGATTGCCACAACTTCATCTGGGTTGATTGTGCAGAGAGGTTCTTGGTCAAAAACTTCACGTACAGCTTTTTGAACTGCATAAGAGCGGGTAGAACCACCCACTAGAACTACATTTTGAATGTCACTTAACTCGAGCTTTGCATCACGCAGTACACGCTTACAAACACTGATCGTTTTATCTAACGCAACTTGAATAATACTTTCAAATGTAGGTCGGTCTAGAGTAAGAGTTGCATCAAGCAGTTTTAATTCAACAGCATCTTGAGTAGATAATTGCTCTTTAGCTTGACGTGCTGCAACTATAAATACGGCATAGTCTTCATTACTTAATACATCAATATTAAGCTGTTTTTTTGCCCATTTCACAATTAGACGGTCTAAGTCATCACCACCTAAAGCTGTATGGCCACCGGTCGCTAAAACTTCAAATACGCCTTGTGAAAAACGTAGGATTGATACATCAAAAGTACCACCGCCCAAATCGTAAATTACATAATTACGGTCGGTCTCGAAATTACTTTCTTGATCTAATCCATAAGCGACTGCAGCAGCTGTAGGCTCATTTAATAAACGTAATACGTTTAAACCAGCAAGTTGAGCTGCATCGCGAGTTGCTTGACGCTGAGCTTCATCAAAATAAGCAGGAACGGTAATTACAGCACCATTAACAGGATTTTGTAAGCTGTCTTCAGCACGATCTTTTAATTGTTTTAAAATTTCAGCTGAAATTTCTACTGGTGTTTTGCGCCCAGCACGTGTTTCAAAAGCAGGCATTTCATTTTCTGAGCCTACTAATTCATAAGGATGCTGAAACTTAATATCTGCTTTTGAGCGACCCATAAATCGTTTAACAGATACAATTGTATTTTTGGGATCTGCAATAATAAATGGTTTAGCTTCTTCACCATAATGAGTTCTATTTTCCCCATAATGAACGATAGAAGGAAGTAATCTTCTATTTTGGACATCATTGAGTACTTTAGGTTTGCCTGATAACACTGTCGCAACTAATGAGTGTGTTGTTCCTAGGTCAATACCAATCGCAATGCGATGTTGGTGTGGGGCACTGGATTGACCCGGTTCAGCAATTTGCAAAAGTGCCATGAGTTAAATCCCTTGAAAATAAAGTAGAGAAAGCAAAATTAAAAATCATCGTCTAAATCAAAGCTGTCTTCTTCATCTAACAGTTGATCTTCTGCTTTATCAATATCGTTTAAAACACGTTGAAAGAAACGTAACTTACGTACGGTATCACGTGCTTCAGCCCAATCTTCTTCGCTGTAATCAATTTTGAATTCACGAACTAAGCCATCAATCCATTGTTGTACTTCTAATCTTAAAGTACGTAAATGTTCAGGTGTTGTGGCTTCATCAAGTTGTTCACGAAGTTCTAATGCAGATTGTAGAAATTCAAAATCACTAATAGATTGGTCAAGATGATGATCTTGCTTTTTAAGTGCTAAAAGGTAGGCAGCACGGCTATCAACTTGTGAAAGCGTTTTAAAAGCTTGATTGATTTCACTTGATTTGATCAATGCTTGATCTTTATCTGCGGCTTTATCTGGATGATATTGTTGTTGCAAACTCAAGAAATTTGATTTTAAGCTTGCCAAATCGATATCGAGTGCCACAGGTAAATTGAACAACTCAAAATGATTCATTAGAAATGGGATCCACGTTAATTAAATACATTAAAACAGTGCTGTTGAAAGACACTGTTTTAATGAGAAAAAGGAAAGGAGAGGATTAAACAGTGAAAGACTCACCACAACCACATTCACCCTTTTTATTAGGATTGTTAAATTCGAACCCTTCATTAAGGCCATTTTTAACATAGTCCATTTCTAAGCCTTCTAAGTAAACTAAGCTTTTAGGATCTACAAAAACCTTAACGCCGAATTGTTCGAAAACTTGATCATGCTCATCGATATCGTCTACAAATTCGAGAACATAAGCCAACCCAGAACAACCAGAAGTTTTCACACCAACGCGAATGCCTTCACCCTTACCTCGGTTTTTAAGGTAATTGCTAATATGAGTCGCAGCATTTTCAGTTAAATGAATCATGAAAACTCCAACGTTTATAATGGTAACAAATTAAGCTTTTGACTTTTTACTACGATAATCTTCAATCGCAGCTTTGATTGCATCTTCAGCTAAAACAGAACAGTGAACTTTTACTGGTGGAAGAGCTAACTCAGTTGCAATATCAATGTTTTTGATTGCTTGAGCTTCATCAAGAGTTTTGCCTTTTAACCATTCAGTTACAAGGGAACTTGATGCGATTGCAGAACCACAACCGTAAGTTTTAAAGCGTGCTTCTTCGATTACGCCACTGTCATTTACTTGAATCTGTAAACGCATCACGTCGCCACATGCAGGTGCACCCACCATACCTGTACCAACATTTTCAGAGTTTTTATCTAAAACACCAACATTACGTGGATTTTCGTAATGATCAATTACCTTTTCGCTATAAGCCATTTCGCTTCTCCAAACCTCGGGGTCAGCCTAATATTAATATGAGGGTTAAAACACTAATTTCAATAATTAGTGTTCTGCCCATTCAACTGTAGAAAGATCGATACCTTCTTTGTACATGTCCCAAAGCGGAGAAAGTTCACGTAATTTCTCAACAGCGGCTTTGGTAATTGTAAGCACGTGGTCAATGTCTTCTTCAGTGGTATATTTACCAAAACTAAAGCGAATTGAACTATGTGCTAGCTCATCAGATAAACCTAATGCGCGAAGAACATATGAAGGCTCTAAAGTTGCAGAAGTACAAGCTGAACCACTTGATACAGCAGCATCTTTAAGCGACATCATTAAAGATTCACCTTCAACAAAGTTAAAGCTGACATTTAAATAGTTAGCAACGTTTTGAGTAGGGTGGCCATTTAGGAACACTTGTTCAAGGTCTTGTAAACCGTTCCAAAGTTTGTCACGAAGTTTACGAATACGCTCTTGTTCTGCATGCATTGTTTTGCCTGCAATTTCAAAAGCTTCACCCATACCAACGATTTGGTGAGTTGCCAAAGTACCAGAACGCATACCGCGCTCATGACCACCACCATGAATTTGTGCTTTTAAGCGAACACGTGGACTACGACGTACATATAATGCGCCGATACCTTTTGGACCATAAATTTTATGAGCAGAGAAACTCATAAGATCAATTTTCATAGTAGATAAGTCGATATCAACTTTACCAGCTGCTTGCGCTGCATCTACATGGAAAAATGTTTTGTTGGCACGTGTTAATTCACCAATCGCCGCTACATCTGTAACTGTACCAATTTCATTGTTTACCATCATAAGGGAAACAAGAATAGTATCTGGGCGAAGGGCAGCCTTAACCATCTCAGGAGTAATTAAACCTGTTTGTGGCTCTGGCTCTAGGTAAGTAATTTCAAAACCTTGTTCTTCTAATTCACGACAAGGATCTAGAACAGCTTTATGTTCAATTTTACTTGTAATGATGTGTTTGCCTTTAGATGCATAGAATTGAGCTACACCTTTAAGAGCAAGGTTGTCTGATTCAGTTGCACCAGAAGTCCAAACGATTTCACGTGGATCGGCTTTAATTAAATTTGCGACTTGCTCACGTGCATATTCAACTTTTTCTTCTGCCTGCCAGCCGTAAGCGTGGGAACGAGATGCAGCATTACCAAAGGTACCGTCGAAAGTTAAACACTCCATCATACGTTCTGCAACTTGCGGATCTACTGGAGTGGTTGCTGCGTAATCAAGATAAATTGGACGTTTCATATCAAATACCTGTACCCGATAAAAGAGCTGAATCTATGCCAGTCACATTTTGGCGTAGTGCAACAGTTTGAACGTTGTCTCGGCTAATGAGGTCGGCAAGTGTGATTTTGGCTAAATAGTCGGCAATATGATGAGAGAGTTCTTGCCATAAATCGTGAGTAAGACACATTGCACCATTTTGGCAGTTGCCTTTGTGGTCACAACGTGTTGCGTCAACAGTTTCATTTACGGCTTCAATGATTTCTAACACAGTAATTTCATCAGCGTTTCGAGCCAAATGGTAACCACCATTTGCACCGCGAACACTAGAAACTAACCCATGACGCTTAAGTTTTGCGAACAACTGCTCTAAATAAGCAACTGAAATAGATTGACGTGCGGCAATTTCGGCGAGCGTGATCGTTTGTTCAGTTGGCTGCAAAGCTAAATCAAGTAGAGCAGTCACTGCGTAGCGACCGCGAGTTGTAAGGCGCATGATTCGATACACATGTTAAGACTAGATAATGGGATTTTATGAATCCCGACTAAAATAGTCAAGTTTTTTTATTTTTAATTCAAGTGTAGGATCAAGATAGGAAAAATAAGTTAGGCCACCCACAAATTATATATGAAATAAGCAATAAATATTAGGCTAATTATACCAAAGCACAAGTTAATATTGCGTTGGCGCTGTTGTAAGCGTGCAATTCGATTTTGATATTGTTTAATTTCGACATGCAACGAATTTATCTCTGAACGTTGTTGATCGATTTTTTCAAGTAAAGGTGCAATTCTTTTGCGTGAAGCTAGGGCTTCGGCTTCATCATCTGGTGTGTTGAACCATTGTTTCCAGTCTGCAAGAAGCTTAGGTAAAGTAAGATGTGAGATTAAATCGATAAGTTCTTTTTTAGTTTCTGCATCACCATCAATTCGCATGTTGTTTAAACTGCGTTGGTTTGAGAAAGCAAAAATTTTGATAAGATCGATGAGTGTACTATTGATTTCTAGATCAATACGACGGTCATATGAATGAATATCAAATAGCAGTCCTTTTTCCGTAAATTGCACATAAAAGTCAAAAAATGGCAAATAGCTATTAATACGGATTGTTATTTTGTTGGCGATAAACTTTTTCGCTTGCAAGCGAAGAACACCATCGTGGGTGAGAATAAATGAGAAAAAAGTTTCTAAAATAATTAGAACAATATTCAGCAACAGACGTGGATGTTTTTGTCTTTGTTGCGTTTCACTCATAAAAGTTTATCCTTAAATATTAGAGATTAATTGAGAGAATGAGACATCCTATCTCAAACTTAACACAATGTCCTGTTAAATATATTTACATGACATGATTGTTTTGTAGAACAGTTTCATAAATGTATCAAGTCTTGACTTTGTTATTATAAGAATATTTTGTGGTTAAATAAGACTTCGTCTGTCTCATCCGATCAGGAGCTTAGATCAATGGATAATGCAAATATAGAAACACAAGCAGAAGATCAAGGAGAAAAAAATAAATTAAAATCAAAAGGTTCTAGGAAGTCTGCATTAGATTTTAGAAAGTATACCAAGCAAATCTGGTTAGCGGGATTAGGTGCTTTTTCTCGTGCAGAAGAAGAAGGCAATAAACTATTTGACTCTCTAGTCAAAGTAGGTGAAGAGCTCGAGTCTAAAACTGGTGATTTAGCCGATACAACTGTTGGTAAAGTAACCGAAAAAGCGAAAGAGTCAGTGTCTGATACAAAAGACAAGGTCGAAAAAATTTTAGATACGAGTGTAAACCACTCTTTAAATCGAATTGGTTTGGTTACTCCGAAGGATTTACAGCACATTGAACAACTCCTAGTTCAACTGCATATAAAGGTAGATGCTTTAATTGAAGAAAATCAGAAATTGAAGGCAAAATTGAATGAAAAGTAAAAAAATGTAGGGATTTAGCAAATATATAACAGTTTTTTAGCATTTATTTTTGCTAAAAGCTCTGCTCTAGTATTGCGTTTTCCCCCAAAGCATTGCTATAAAGGCGTCATGGCCTTTTAAACTATAGCCTTGGACCTTAAACAAACGATATTAAGAGGATGTTTTATTCATGAATAAATCAGAATTAATCGATGCAATTGCTGAAAAAGGGGGAGTATCTAAGACTGATGCAGGCAAGGCACTCGATGCGACAATTGCGTCAATTACTGAAGCACTTAAAAAAGGTGACACAGTAACTTTAGTTGGTTTTGGTACTTTCAGTGTTAAAGAACGTGCTGCACGTACTGGTCGTAACCCTAAAACTGGCGAAGAGCTTCAAATTAAAGCAACAAAAGTACCTAGCTTTAAAGCTGGTAAAGGTCTTAAAGATTCAGTTGCTTAATCTTTTAAGATGATTAAACGCGCCGATATAGGCGCGTTTTTTATTAAATATCTGAATTGACCAATATTGCTCATTCATTCATTGTGGTTTTTCAGTTAAAATTCTCCTCGAAATAAAATATTGGAATACTTATGGAATCGTTTCGTACAGTCATTAAGGGTTGGCTCGGCAAAGTCCTTTTAATTTTGTTTTTGACCCCTTTAGCGCTTGTAGGTATTAATGGATATTTTAATAGGGGAAACAAGGCAGATGTCGCAAAAACTGTAAATGGACAGGACATATCAAAAAAAGACCTTGAAACTTTAACGCAAAGGTATAAAGAACAATATTTAGCTGCTGTAAAGGGTGATGAAAGTTTATTGAATTTACCAGTAATTCAAGCAAAAGCACTTGATATATTGGTATCTCGTAATTTACTTATTCAGCAAGCTGAAAAACTGGGCATTTCTTTGAGCGATGCTCAAATCGAGCAAATGTTAGCTCAGCAGCCAAGTTTGCAAGAAAATGGCCAGTTTTCACAAAAATTATATGAAAATTATTTGCGTTCGATTGGTATGACAAGCCAAGCTTTAATTGCGAGCTTGCGTCAAGATCACGCTTTAAAAATGTTGACTTCAACTTTTTCAGATTATTCTTTAGTAAGTAAAGTTGATTTAATGCAAATTGCGAATTTGCAAACTGAACAACGTACATTACATTTGGCTAGCATTAAGTTAGACACTTATAAAACTGGTTTAACAGCATCTAATCAAGAAGCTACTGACTACTACAACAAACATCAAAATGAGTTTAAACAGCCTGCTTCTGTTGATGTAGATTATGTTGTTTTATCTCCGTCTTTAATGGCGAAACCTGCACCAGCAACAGATGCTGAGCTTAAACAAGCTTATGCGAAGTTTGTAGAAACTCAGCAAAAAGATGCTAAACGTGTAGTGAAGCATATTCTTATTACGACAGATGCTCGTGATGATGCAGCAGCTCAAAAGCTTGCTAAAGATGTATACGCAAAAATTCAAGGCGGTCTTTCGTTTGCTCAAGCAGCAGCTCAGTTCTCAGAAGATCCAACTTCAAAAGCGAAAGGCGGTTTAGTTGAGGCTTATGCACCTGGCGTTTTCTCTGATGCATTTGATAAAACTGTTTTAAGTTTGAAAAATGGTCAAGTTTCACAGCCAGTAAAAACACAATATGGCTATCATATTATTGAAGCAGAAACCCCAGCGACTCAAATTCCTTCATTTGAAGCTGAGAAGGTGCGTTTAACTGCTGAAGTTGAAAAGAATAAAGTTGCTACTGTCTATTCAGATACTGTAAATAGTTTGAATGAAACAATTGTTGGTAATGACTCTTTAGATGCAGTTGTACAGCAAGTTAAAGGTACTAAAATTGAATCATTAAATGGTGTAACTTTAGCGACTCAAAATCCACAACTAAGTGATCCAAACGTAAAAATTAAATTGTTTAATGATGATGTGAAAAATGGCGATCGTAATGCTTCATCAAATATTCAATTAGCGAATGGTGATACAGTTTGGATTAAAGTACGTGATTATCATGCTGCTGGTGTTAAACCAATTGCTCAAGCGATGAATGAAGCGAAAGCTAAAGTGATCGATGAAAAAGCACGTAAAGCAGCTCAAGCTAAAATTGCAACAATGTTGACTGAATTCAAAACTCAGCCAGCTGAACAAGTTGTTGCGAAAAATAATGTACCTTTTGAATCTGCTGGTGTCTTTACTCGTTCACAAGGTTTGAAGCGTGCGATTGAGCGTGCAGCATTTAGTGTTCCTACGCCAAAACCTGGTATGTGGTCTGTTACAACAGCGAACTTACCAAATGAGTTAGTCGTTGTTGCAGTTTCTAATGTAAATTCAGCTGCCGTAAACGCTATGCCAGCCGACCAGTTAAAGCAATTACAACAGCTTTATCGTCAATCTCGCGGTCAGCAAATACTCGAAGATTACAGTGAATACTTAAAGTCACACGCTAAAATCAAATAAAACTTATGTAATAAAAAAAAGCGCTTCGGCGCTTTTTTTTATTACTGATCAAGACTACTGCCAATATAATTTTGTCTATATTGTTTAGGCGATAAATCAAATACTCTTTTAAATGCCTGACTAAATGCTGTTTCTGACGAATAGCCCACTTTATTTGAAATTTGTTGAATTGATAAATTACTTGTACGTAGATATTGGCTCGCTAAACGAAAGCGATAATGCTGTAAATAAGTGAGAGGAGGTTCACCAATAATGCTATTAAAAAGATTGGCAAACTTAGAACGTGACATGCAGCATTGTTCAGCTAATGATTCAACAGTCCAATTTGCTTCAGGTTGGCTATGAATTGCAGATAGAGCATTACTTAACTCAGGATGAGTTAATGCTCCTAACCAGTTTTGTTGGTCAGACATTTGTTGAATATGATCTCGAATACATTCAATTAAAAGAATACTAACTAAGTGATCAATAATTTTGTCATGACCAGGTTGGATTTTTTGTGTTTCGACCGCTAAAAAATAAAGTCCTATTTGCAACCATTCAGGTGGAGTCGTTTGGTTCTCGTGTTGAATATGCATAATAGAGGGTAATGCATTAATAAGTGGCCCTGCCATATACGTATCAACTTGACAGCGTAGGCAGAGCAATAATGTATTTTCAGATGCTGATGAACCTAGTTCAATTGGATCATGACGATGTCCATTAAATAACGGAGTAATATCGACAGGATCTACAAGTTTACTCGCAGTAGCTTTTGAGTCTGTAGCATGGTGAGCTTTTCCAGAGGGTATTAAAATAATATCTCCAGCTCTTGCTGTTATTTTTTCTGAAGCATTTATGTGAATATATACAGAACCCGTTAAAACGATATAAGCAAGTAAAGCAGATTGATCTTGTGTTTTAAAGGCCCATTCACCTTGTGCTTTTATATAGATATATTCAGACTTATTTAAGTGGATATCATCAAAAAATTTACTTAGTGCATCCATATTTACGTGATCAATCATTATTTTAATAAAATTATAGTGAGCTATAAGAATAGATCAACATGTGTTTTTAGGACAAAAAAGTGGAAGAAAATGCCAAAGACTTTGAAATAGGTTTTTTGGACGGTTACAACTGTTAAGCAAATGGTATTTCTTTAACTATATAGATATATAGAAAAAGGAAATATGACTATGAATGCACCAGTAAATGTTCAGCAAGAACTTATGCCAGTGCCAGCGTCTATGCGTGAGATAGATCGTAAGCGCTATTTATGGATGATTAGTCCGGCTCTACCTGTAATTGGTTTAGGTATTTTAGCTGGTTACCATTTTGGTCCACGCCCATTAAAGAAAGTATTTGCTTTAGGTGGCCCACTTTTATTACACGTTGTGATTCCTGCAATTGATACGATTATTGGTAAAGATGCACGTAATCCAACCGATGAAGAAATTAAACTTCTAGAAAAAGATCCGTATTATTCACGTTTGGTGAAGAGTTTTATTCCATTACAATATGCAGCAAACGTTTATGCATGTTATTTAACAAGCCGTAAAACTACTTCATTTATTGATAAAATTTTGCTTGGTATTTCAATGGGTGCAATTAATGGTATTGCAATTAATACAGCCCATGAATTAAGTCATAAACATGATCGTATCGACCATATTTTATCTCATCTTGCTTTAGTACCTACTGGTTATAACCATTTCCGTATTGAGCATCCATATGGCCACCATAAACGCGCGGCAACGCCTGAAGATCCAGCATCTTCACGTATGGGTGAAACATTCTATGAATTTTGGCCACGTACAGTGATTGGTTCTTTCAAGTCAGCAATTGAAATTGAGAAAAACCGTCTAAAACGTAAAGGTAAAGAGTTCTGGTCACTCGATAACGAATTGCTGCAAGGCTGGGGTATGAGTGCTGCTTTCCATGCTTCTATGGTCGGCATTTTTGGTAAAGGCACAATTCCTTATTTGGCAACACAAGCATTTTACGGTGTTAGTCTATTCGAAATTATTAACTACATTGAGCATTATGGTTTATTGCGCCAGAAAAAAGAAAATGGTCAATATGAACGTACAATGCCAGAGCATAGCTGGAATAATAACAACGTAGTGACAAACTTGTTCTTATATCAGTTACAACGTCACTCAGACCATCATGCTTATCCAACTCGTCCATTCCAGGCACTGCGTCATTTTGATGAAGCACCTGAGTTACCAAGTGGTTATGCAAGTATGTTGCTACCAGCATTAATTCCTTCACTGTGGTTTAAAATGATGGACAAGCGTGTATTTGATCACTACAAAGGTGATTTAAATAAGGCAAATATTTCACCAAAACGTCGTGCAAAAATCTTTAAAAAATTCGGTGTAGTTGATAAGTCATTAGAAGTTACACCAGCTAAATAAATAAAAAATATATTCCTGAAATACCAAACCCTCTAATCAGGTGACTAGAGGGTTTTTATTTTGTAGATAGAATAGTGCTAAACAGCAAGGGAATTTAAACTCCCTTGCAATGCTCTTATTTTAATTCACTTGAAGATTTACCAAGCTCACGTCGAGCAATAATAAGTTGCTGGATTTGTTGAGTACCTTCAAAAATATCGAGAATTTTTGAGTCACGTGCCCATTTTTCAAGTAATTCATCCTCGTTATAGCCAACACTTGCTGCCAACTCGACACATTTTAAAGTGATTTCATTACCAACACGGCCAGCTTTTGCTTTGGCGATGGAAGCTTCTTTTGAGTTTGGTTTTTTGTTATCTGCCATCCATGTTGCTTTCAACATAAGTAACCGTGCGGCTTCCCATTCGGCTTCCATACGGTAAATTTGTGCCGCAAGATTGGACGTTTGTAAATATGGCGTTGAGTAATCTGGATCTAACTGGTCTTTAAAAATTTCTTTAATATGTTCTAAAGAAGCCTTTGCACAGCCGATGGCCATAGCAGCGACCAGTGGGCGTGTATTATCAAAAGTTTCCATTACACCTGCGAAACCTTTAGCAACGTCCACTTCTGCATTACCTAAAAGATTTTCAGCTGGCACACGACAGTCAGTAAAACTAATAACTGCTGTATCAGAAGCTTTAATTCCCAATTTGTGTTCAAGGCGCTCAACCTTCATTCCAGGTGTGCCTTTAGGTACGACAAATGACTTGATTGCTGCACGTCCAAGTTTTCGGTCGAGGGTAGCCCATACGACCACAGAGTCTGCACGTTCACCAGAGGTTACGAAAATCTTTTCACCATTTAAAATGTAGTCATTACCATCTTTAGTTGCTGTAGTACGGATAGCAGCAGAGTCTGAACCACAGCCGGGTTCAGTAATGGCCATAGCAGCCCAAGTACCTTTAAAACGTTCTAGTTGCTCATCATTTGCCACTGCAGCAATTGCAGAATTCCCTAAACCTTGACGTGGCATGCTGAGCAATAAACCCGTATCGCCATAACACATTTCAATGATGCCTAGTGCTGTCGACATGTTGGTGCCATTACGGACACCTTCATTATCAGTTTCACCACGTTTACCGGCACCAGCTGCACCTGCATTAATTCCTTCACCACCTTCATTCATGCCATCAATGAGTGAAGCGAGCATATCGAGCTCTTTTGGATAAGCATGTTCTGCTTTATCGTATTTTCGGGAAATAGGGCGTAATACATTGATCGCAACATCATGTGCCTGATCAATCATCATTTTGAATTTTTTTGGATTTTGTAAATTCATGGAAATATCCTCTGATCAATCTTAAGCATGTAAGCCAGAATGCAAAATTGCGGTCGCACGTAAATCACGATACCAACGTTCAACAGGGTGCTCTTTTGTGAAACCATGACCTCCCAAAATTTGTACGCCATCTGTTCCTATTTTCATGGATTTTTCTGCGCAAAGAAGTCGAGCTAAATATGCTTCACGATGGAAAGGTTTACCTGCTTCGGCAAGACTTGCGGCATTTAGAATCAACATACGCATAGCATCAATTTCAATAGCCATATCTGCAATCATGAATGCGACACTTTGACGATGTGAAATTGGTTCTCCGAAAGCAGTTCGCTCATTGGCATATTTAATACAGTAGGCTTTTACAGCTTCACAGGTTCCTACAGCCATTGAACACCACATTAAGTTACCTAAATCTAAAAAGGCGGTGTAATCAAAATCTGTTGCACCTAGTCGTAGAGCAGGTGTATGGCTGAATTTTAAAGTAGCTGTCTCTGTTGCTTTGAGGCCCATTGCTGGAGTGTTCTTAATGGAAATGGTGTCACCAACTTGCACTACAAATACATCTGGCTTGCCATTAAAGTCAGCACTCACCAAGAACACATCAGCCAGATCACCTAAAATGACTAAAGTTTTTTCACCATCTATAAAATATTGATCATTTTCAAGAGAAGCTTTTGTTTTTAAAACATAAGGGTTGAATGCTGGAGTTGCTTCTTGTACTGCAAAGGTTGCAGTAATGTCTGAGTCTTCAGCAAAACAAGGCAAATACATTGATTGAACTTCAGTCGAACCCCAACGTGTGATTGCATTAATAACGCTAAATGTACTGAGTAATCCCGCTGTAAGACTAAAATCACCCTCAGCTAGTTTTTCAGCGATGAGTAAGTTACTGACAATATTTTGTTCAGCAGCAACACCACCTAGTGCTTCCGGTAGGGCGTAATAATTTAGCCCTAAATCTTCAACATATTGCCAAAGACTTTCTGGAAATTGAGCTGCCTGATCAGCATCATGAGCTAATTCTAGTAAAACTTCTTGAGCAAATTGAGACATTGCTTCAGAAGTCATTTGTTGTTCTTCAGTCAGGCTTAAATCAAATAGGTTTTTCTTCTGTTGTGGTAGGCGCTGCTGTGAAATTTGTTTTGGTTTAAATGCTTTCTGGGTCTGGCTTAATGCTCTAAAGCCAGCTTTTGAACCTTGATAAAGAGACTTTTCAAGAAATTTACGTAGTTTGAGTTGATCAAGTACATCGCTTCCAGCTAATTTTGTGATCAGCGATAAACCCAGCCCTTGGGCTTTATTGATCATATTTGTCATGATTATGGTGTCCTAACACATTGTTATTGTTTTATGCTGACACGCTATATAAGAAAAAACTATGTCGTTACTGACAGTCAAAAAATGAGTAGATAAATGGTAAGAACAAAATAGAATTGATTTTATGTATTTGATTTTATAAATGAAAATCAATTGTTAAAAATAATCATTTTATGTGGATTGACTAGAATGACATGGAGCCATTCTAGTCTTGATAAATTAAGCAAAGTTACGAATCATACGACGTACATTTGTTTTGGCATCAATAACAGTCATAAATGTATATGCACCAATAAACTTACGGCTAATAAACATAAATTCTTTTGGAGGAACTGAGAAATAGCGCGACGCCATTGATTTGCTTGCTTGTTGCATAACACGACTATGTAACTGGCTTTTTTTCCAGTCATAACGTTCATGTTCATCCATCAGGCCAGCTGGCATATCTGGATTATTTGCAGGGGTACTGAATGCTTCGGTCGCAAGTAAAAAGACATCGGCCATGCCAGGTTTAATACTTTCAGGCATCGCATCGAAAAACTCATATCCAGTCATTGCTTGGACCATTGCATGTTTATCATGCTGATAACCCGCTTGTATGAGATTGCGTGCAACTGAGAGTAAGTGTTCATCGAACTGACGAATCGCGCCGAAGTCTAATAGTACGATTTTGTCCTGAACATCTTGGCCATTACCTAAACGAACTAGGTAGTTACCAAAGTTAGGGTCAGTTTGCATTTCACCCCATTCAAAAATCTCACGAACAGCAATCTCTAATGATGCTTCACCAAGTTGATTACGACGTTCTTGTGGAAGAGAAAGCATAACAGGACTATTAATAGGTACGCCGCGTTCGAATGTCATACACAGGACTTGATCTGTGCAGTAGTCATCTACAATTGTAGGGACAATATAGCGTTCATCATCTTTTAAGCGCTCACCAAAGCGGCGAGTGGTTGCTGCTTCTACATCATAATTGACTTCACGATGCATCATTTCACGTACTTCATCAAACCACTGATCAAACTCACGGGTTTGTGGCACCATACGTGTAAGCTTAAGCATGTTTTTAAATAGACTCATGTCTGAGTCAATTGCACTTGCCACGCCAGGATATTGAATTTTTAAAACTAACTCTAAGCCATCTGATTTGCGAATAGCGCGATGAACTTGTGCAAGAGATGCTGTACCAATAGGTTCATGATCAATCGTTAAGTCGTTTAATTTTGAACCGAGTTGTTCTTGTAAATGCGGCTTAATCGCAGGCCAGTCTAAAGCAACGGTTTGGTTGTTTAAAGTATTTAATGCCTGAGTAATTTCTTCTGGTAAAAAATGTTCACCATAAAGCGCCATCATTTGGCCAATCTTAACAATAGAACCCTTAAGTTTGCCAATTTCAGAAACAAGATAATTAGCTTGCTCGCTCATTGCCTTTTTACGCTTCTTCTCTTTTTCTTCTTCACTAGAAAAGAGGGTAGAGGCACTCGCAGTAGCCCAACGTGTTCCTGCCAGTAAAGAAGCTTTCGCGATTGATAAGCGTCGATCCATGGAAGAAGTTTTTAAACTCTTAAGCTTATCTTTCTGATTTGACATGAAAATAGAATCCTATGCGCATCATGCAGCCAAACGCTGGTGATCTAAAATTGTAACGAATATTACATGTTTTGAACGTATTAAAATAGTTCCCTCAGACTGAATGGTGAGTTGAAAGTCTCATTTTGTATCTTAATTTTCTGTAAATAGCCTAAGTGGTATAATGAAAATTAAAATACAAGTCTTTCAGAAAGAGAAGCTAGATTAAAAAGCCGTTAGGTATTAACCGCTAACTCACATTTTAAACTGAATTTTTAATTCAGCCTTTTGCATTAAGTGGATACGATTAGCTTGAATATGTTGAATAACCATTTGCTTGACAGAATCATGCATAAAACCAAGTGCATGAGCCTTTACAATGATAATGCTAGGCAATGTATAGAAAAAATACTTAACATCCTCAAAAGTCGCATTATTAAAAATGCCTTGTTCGATTAAGGTCTGCTGTAAAAATTGCTTTTCATTGAATACATGATCTGACGACTCATCCCAAAAACGGTGACGCATTGCCATCAGATTGTTGTGTTTATAACTCATAAATTTGCCAGTTCAGACTTTAAATCTCAGTTAAATATATTGGAGTCATCCACTCAATATCAAGTTCAGATTGTTTTTTGTTCAGTGTCTGTTTGATTTTTCATGTAAATGATGTAAATAGCCTAAGCAAATTTTAAAATTTTCTTTAAAATAAATATAATCAACCTCATTTCATTAAAATCTAAAATCCTATGACACCTGCATGTAGACTGTTAAAAAGTAATAAAATTGAATTTTCTGTTCATGAATATGAACATGATGCAAACGCCAAAAGTTTTGGCTTAGAAGCTGCGGAAAAATTAAACCTTGATGTAAATGAGGTGTTTAAAACACTTCTTGTTACCGATGAAAAAAATTATTTTGTCGCAATCATACCTGTTAATCATCAGCTCAGTTTAAAAAAGGTTGCAACGGCGGTTGGGTGTAAAAAATTGCAGATGGCAAATCCAAAAGATGCCGAACGTTTGACAGGGTACTTAGTGGGGGGAATTAGTCCATTAGGCCAAAAGAAACGTTTGAAAACTGTGATTGATGCATCTGCACAAGAGCTCAGCAAAATTTATGTAAGTGGCGGTAAAAGAGGTCTAGATATTGGTTTAAATCCTAAAGATCTGGCGCAGGTATTAACGGCGCAATTTGTAGATGTACTGGATTAATTAAAAGAAAGGTATTACAAGTTGACATCTTAAATGAAAATGATTATCATTATTATGTATTGTTTGGTTCTACCAGAAAATAACAAGAATTATAAACGCTTCTGGTATTGGTATGCCTGCAAGACATAATAAAAAGAATGCAGGTTTATTTAGCAGTAAATGGACCTAAGAAAAATAAACATTATCAGCGCAATAAAAAGAACAAGCAAAGGTAGCAAGCGAGGATGGCTTGCTACTTTTGTACTTAAATTCAGTTTCAGAATTATTTTCATTATTCAACTTTTTTGAGCTTTTAAATTAGCCTAGTAACAGAATACTTATATTTTTGATTAAAAAATAACCACTAATGTTTCATTTATTATCGTTATCCCTTTTTAACCATTTTTTTGTATACCCTGAATAAAACATGACCAAAAAAAGAGGTAAAAACGTGCTTATTTTTCATGGAAAACCTGTTCATGGAGCTATCTTTGATATGGATGGGACAATGTTTGATACTGAGCGTTTACGGTTTCAAACATTGCAACAGGCATCTCAAGAACTCATTGGGCAGGAGTTTTCTCACGAATATTTAATGCAATGTTTGGGTTTAAGTGCAACAACGGCGGAAAAACTTGCACAACGTTTATATGGAGTAGATGTGCCATATAAAGAAATACGAAAAAGAGCCGATGAGATGGAGCTTGAGCATATTCGTAAACATGGTGTGCCTATTAAAAAGGGATTAGTTCAAGTTTTAGAACGTTTACGAAAATCGGGATTAAGAATGGCTGTTGCGACTTCAAGCCGTAGAGCAATTGCCGAAGAATATTTAATTAATGCGAATGTTTATAAGTTTTTTGATGTGATTACTTGTGGAGATGAAGTTGAACAAGGAAAGCCGCATCCAGAAATCTTTTTAAAAGCAGCTAGTCAACTTCACTTGGACGCTAACCAGTGTCTTATGCTTGAAGATTCTGAAAATGGTTTAACTTCAGCTCACACTTCAAAAGGTTTAACCATTTTATTAAAAGATATTAAAGAACCAAATGATGAAATGTTAGATAAAGCGCATTTTTATTATGACCAGATGTATGACTTCTTAACTGATCTTGACCAGTTTATTCCTGTTATGGATATGCCAGAGATACAGGAACCTTTTCCGCAAAGTCTGAATCAGCTGACGGTTGGGATACATGGTTTTGGAGCAATTGGCGGTGGTTATGTAGCACAAATCTTGTCGCATTGGGATGGTTATACAAAACCAAAACGTATAATTGCGTCAACACGAAATAGTCTTTTCCGCGAAGCTGTAAATGCGTTTGGAACCTATAGTATTCGCTATGGGCAATTTTCTTATGATGAACGTATTGAAAATATGACCATTGTTGATTCTGACAATGAACAACAAATGTTAGAGATGTATACTCATTCAAATTTGATTGCATTATGTTTGCCTGAGCAAGCGATCGAAGCTGAAGCAAAAATAATTGCAAAAGGGTTATATGCGCGTTTTAACTCACCACTTGAAACATGTATAGAACCGCTAACCTTTCTAATTATTTTAAATAAAGTCGGTGCGAAATATTTAGTGATGAAGCATCTGAGAGAAGCTCTACTAGAGTTAACCAACGATGAAGATATAACCGAGCATATTTTAAAAGAGCATTACTTTTGCGACACCGTTGTAAACCGCATGGTCTCAAAGCTATCTAATCAAAATTTATATCGCCAACTTCGTATTAAGCATAATTTTCTTGAACAGCATTTAGAAGATGTGGAACAAGAAGATCAAACCGAAATTGAAGACTGCAATAAACTGACTCAAGATCAGCAAAATCAGGCTTCTATCTATGTCGATAACATGCGTCGTAATTTCCAACCTGGGCATATATTACAAAGCATGGATTTAATTTTGTTCCATAGTGAAACTGATATGCCAATCTATGTAGAGAAAGGCAGTCCTTTACTTGAAAAATTGCGTCAGGTGGTATTGGTTGACCAAATTACAGATATTCAACTCATTAAAAACCGTCTATGGAACGGCGTACATGCGATGCTTGCTTGGTATGCATCTTTAATGGGTTATGAATCTATTGGTGTTGCTATGGGTGATCATTCAGTTAAAGCATTTGCAGAGAACTTAATTACAGAAGTGAAGCAAGGGCTTGCAATTGCATTACCTAACTATGCAAAAGATCTGGATCGAATAGCTCAAAGTTTTCTAGACTCATGTGAATATGCATTTAAAGATCCTTGCCAACGCGTAGCTAGAGATCCATTACGCAAACTCAATCATAATGAACGTGTTATGGCATCAATTGAAGTGAATATTCGTCATGATTTGACTTATAAAAATTTATTAAAAGGCGCTGCTTTAGGTTATGCCTATGCAATTCAATTTTTAGAAATTGAAGAGACTAAAGCGGTTGAACATTTGCAACAGCAAATTCAAAAAATGGATATTAATACTACCCAGAAAAGACAACTTGAAGTTGAGTTGTTTCAACTTATTCAATATTTGTTTTCTGAACAAGAGAAACAACCCTTGAACATGAGTATTACCAACGCCAAAATTACAGGTACTCAATATGTTTAAATTCGCTTAATAAACTAAGACTCTACAATTTAAAAGCAAACATGTTTTAATACAGAACTTGAATGATTTTGAATTAAAACTGTGCTGTTAAAACCCTCAACACTCATGGTGCCGACACCTATACGGGATTATCCTGAATGGCACCGTGGGCGTCAAAATTACGGTTTATGGTATCTAGAAATGAATGATCAAAAATTAGTTGATTATTTAGATACCTTGCGTGCGCATTTTTCAGAATTTCTATTAGAACCTAATCACCGGCAATATCATGTCACGCTATTTATATGTGGGTTCTTAAGCCATGAAATTAAAGTTCATAGTGATGACTTTAGTTTTAGTGAGTTTACACAACAAAGGGAAATTTTAAGAAAAGAAGATATTGCACCATTTCGATTAAAAATTGGTTCGATTGATAGCTTTAGTAGTGCTTTATTTGTAGAAATACGAGACACAGAAAATGTCTTATCTCTCATACGCCAAAAATTAGACACGATAACTAATGAAATTGCCGCTTTAGATTACTGTCCGCACATCACGCTAGGGTTATATAAAAATACCTATAGTAGTGATTTGATTTTGCAAAAAATTTCTGAATTACCTGTACAATACAAAGACGCTGAATTTGAACTTAAAGTTGAGCATTTAACGTTTGGCTATTATAAGGCTCAAACTTTACAAGGTAAGCTGTATTCGTATCAGCATTTGTTTTTAGGTGATTCATGTTGCAACTGATTTTGGGTGGCGCCCGCTCTGGCAAAAGTCGACTCGCTGAACAAACAGCCATATCTACGCAATTACCTGTAACTTATGTGGCGACGGCGCAAGCTCTTGATCCAGAAATGAAAAATCGAATTGCTCATCATCAAAATCAGCGTCCTGCACATTGGTCCTTAATTGAAGAACCATTATTTTTAGCAAATGCTCTGAAAAAAATTGATCAACCTAATCAAATAATTTTAGTAGATTGTTTAACGCTTTGGCTAACCAATTTGTTACTGTTAGAAGATCAAAATGTTCAACAACTTGAGTGTAAGCAACTATTAAAAGTTTTACCTACACTTGAGTCAGAAATTATTTTAGTAAGTAATGAAACAGGACTTGGGGTTGTGCCACTCGGTGAAATTAGCCGCCGTTTTGTAGATGAAGCGGGAAGACTACATCAAGCTTTAGGGCAAATTGCAGATAAGGTTGTGTTTTGTGTGGCTGGTTTTCCAATGATTTTAAAAGGTGAGAAATAAAATGAACTGGTGGTTAGAATCTTTAAAGCAACCTAATTTGGAAGCAAAACACCAAGCTGAACAACATCAACTCCAGCTCACCAAACCTACTGGTGCCTTAGGTGATTTAGAGCAGATTGCAATTACACTTGCTAGTTTACAGTCAAATGCTCACCCACAAGTTAGCCATCCATGGATCGCAATTTTTGCAGGTGATCATGGCGTAGTTGAAGAAAATATCTCTGCATATCCTCAAGCTGTTACCCGTCAAATGTTGCAAAACTTCACGACGGGTGGCGCAGCAATTAGTGTACTTGCTAAATATCATGAAGCTCATTTACAAGTCATTGACTGTGGCACAGTGGGTGAAGCATATGAATATGCAGGTGTTGAGCGTCATTGTATTCGTGCTGGCACAGCAAATTTTGCCAAACAAGCCGCAATGAATGCTGACGAATGTCGTGCTGCTTTAGAGTTGGGAAAAAAGAGTGTAGATACAGCTAAAGCCGACGGCGCAGATATTTATATTGCAGGTGAAATGGGAATTGGAAATACCTGTTCAGCTTCTGCCTTGGCTTGTCTTTTACTAAATGATACTGCTGAGCAATTAACGGGAGTTGGTACAGGAATTGGTGCCGATCAGTTAAGACATAAAATTGAAGTGATTGAAAAAGCAATTGAACTTCATCACAAACATGTCGTTGGTGATATCTTCAAAACACTATGTGCCGTAGGTGGTTTGGAAATTGCGGCAATTATTGGTGCTTATATTCGATGTGCACAAGTGGGTTTACCTATTATTGTGGATGGTTTTATTAGTTCTGTAGCCGCTTTATGTGCTGTGCGGATGAACCCTAAAGTGCGTGACTGGATGTTGTTTGGTCATCAATCGGCTGAATATGGACATCGCCGTATTTTACAAGAACTCAATGCTGACCCGATTTTAAAAATGAACTTGCGTTTAGGTGAAGGTAGTGGCGCTGGTACTGCCTTAGCATTAGTTAAAATGGCATGTGTATTACATAACCAAATGGCTACCTTTGCTCAAGCTGCTGTAAGCGGGGATAAAATTGGGTAAATTTAGGATCGATTTGCTCAGACATGGTGAAAGCCAGTATAGCCATACTTTACGTGGGCATTTAGATGATGAGTTAACAGCAAAAGGTTGGCAGCAAATGCAGTCAACCATTGAGCAAGTTTCAAATCAGACATGGGATGTCATTGTAAGTTCATCATTAAAACGATGTGCTTGTTTTGCCGAGCAGCTGTCGAAGACAACTCAGCTGCCTTTACTTGTAAATCATGACTTAAAGGAAATGTATTTTGGTGAGTGGGAAGGTGTCTCAACTCAGCAAATTTACGAAACTTCACCCGAACTACTTGCAAACTTTTGGCAAAAACCAAGTGAATATTGTCCACCTCGCGCAGAAACATTAAACCAGTTTCAAAAAAGGGTTTTGAAAGGCTTTCAAGATTTACTCTTAGAGATGCAAAACCAAAATTGGCAACATGCATTAGTCGTTACACATGGTGGTGTGATTAAGCTATTGGCTTGTTTGGCTAGGCAACAACCTTTAGATGACTTACTTAAAATGCCGGCCGAGCTTGGGAAGTTATATTCTTTAGAGTTTTCTCAAACAGATGGTCAACTAAATTTTATGTTAAGAGAGTAGCTTTATATTTTATACACTTGTAAGTTATTATTTTTATAAAGATATTTAAAATCATGTAATCGTACTGTCATTGCTAAAAATTAAGCTATTGCTATTTCTTATTAATAGCCTATTTGACTTATGAATATTTTATTTAAAACGACGTTGCTTGCCACAACCATATTGCTTATAGCCTGTAATAATAATGATGAGCAAGAAGTTCAGACTACACCTACAAACTCATCGAAATATTATCAAACAAAAACACCTTATCAACCGCAACAAGACCTAAAAAGCTATGAACAAGCACCAAATGGGTTCCAACCAGTTTTTACTGAGTTAGTCGCACGTCATGGTTCACGAGGACTCTCAAGTCTTAAGTATGATTTAGCACTTTATAATTTATGGAAACAAGCAAAAGCAGAAAATGCTTTAACGCCGTTAGGTGAGCAATTAGGTGCTGATTTAGAAGCCATGATGAAGGCAAATATCTTATTAGGTTATGGCGTGGAAGGGATCCGCCAGTATGGTTACGGAAATGAAACCATGACTGGTATTTTAGAACACCGTGGCATTGCCGACCGCTTATTACAACGCTTACCAACACTTTTAAACCCACAAGCATCTATATTGGTACAAAGTTCTGGGGTAGATCGTGCGGTGGATAGTGCTAAATTCTTCACTGCTGAACTAATGAAACAACAACCGCTGCTTAAAGATAAAATTGTGCCAACGTCTTATACCAGTTTATCGAGTTCAAGTGTTCCTAGCCTTGTAGATGGGGGTGTTGATCGTTTTAAACTTTATTTTCATAGTCTGAATGCGACTGAAGATTTGACTCAGCCATTGAGTGCTAGCCAACAAAAAATTTATGATGCGAGTCAGGCCTATCAAGATTTCGAAGCAAATAATAAAGATTTAGCCCAAAAGTTAGATGAGTTATCAAAAAATACTCAGGCAGAAAAAATTGCCCAGAGCGTACTCACTCCGATTTTTAAAGCAGACTTCATTAAAAAACTCGGTACAACAGGGTATAGCTTTAGTAATAATGGATCCTTTACAGTCACTTCACCAAAAGGTGAGCAAATTACAGAAAAAGGTAAGGGCAAAAATACGATTGCTAGTGCAGTAGATGCCGCGGCTTATATTTATGAGCTTTATTCAATTTCTGGTGGTATGAAAGATGAGTTGAAAGGTATCGATTTTGATAAATATATGCCTTTAGATGCTGCAAAATTTTACGCTGAATTCAATGATGCCAATGATTTCTATGAAAAAGGCCCAAGTTTCACAGAGTCAAACCAAGTTACAAGTGAAATTGCTCAAGGGCTCAAACAAGATTTATTCCAACAAGTTGATGCGGTTGTAAATAAAGCTCAACCATATAAAGCAGTTTTACGCTTTGCTCATGCTGAAATTATTATTCCTCTGGCAACAAGCTTAGATTTGCATAATATGATGCAGCCTTTACCACTACGCCAGACTTATAACTATTCAACAAGCACATGGCGTGGTGAAGTGGTTTCACCTATGGCAGCTAATGTACAGTGGGATATTTACCAAAATAGCCAAGGCTCGACTTTAGTGAAGATGCTTTATAACGAAAAAGAGACTTTATTTAAATCTGCATGTAACTATGCGCGTTACACACCAACTAGTTTTTACTACGACTACATAAAATTGAAACAGTGCTATCAAATGCAATAGTTTTTCAGTTTTTGACGTCTTTAATGGGAATAGGGATTGCTATTCCCATTTTTATTTCTTCATAATTCAATTTGTTTTTAAATATAGATCAGTTAGAGAGTGGGATATGACACCTTTTTGGATTGCATTGCAATTTTTAACTGTTCTACCCATTGAGCTAAAAGCAATACCAACGGCGCAACAAAATGGTCGGGCTATTTTATTCTATCCGCTGGTCGGGCTGATTATTGGCGGTATGCTTTTTATTGTTGCCTGTCTTTTTGCTAAACTCCCTATTGTTTTACTTTCGGCAATCATACTCACTTTATGGATTTGGCTGACAGGTGGACTGCATTTAGATGGACTAGCCGATACTGCTGATGCGTGGGTAGGTGGTTTTGGAGATAAACAACGTACTTTACAAATCATGAAGGATCCAAGTTGCGGTCCAATTGGAGTACTCAGCCTAGTTATTATTTGTTTGCTCAAGTTTGTACTGATTTATGTGCTGATTGAACAGCATCAAACGTTATTTTTAGTCTTTGTTCCCATCCTTGGACGTGTGGTACCTTCTATTTTGTTTTTAACTACGCCATATGTCCGTGAAAAAGGTTTAGGGCGTTCTTTGACAGACTATTTGCCCAAAACTGCTTCATGGATAATAACTGGGTTTGTTCTGCTGCTACCTTTGTATTGGGAATTGCAAGGGCTTATTGCCATTATTGGTTTTTTAATCAGTGTTGTTTATTTAAGACATTTATTTTTAAAAAGAATAGGTGGTATTACGGGGGATACCGTCGGTGCAGCAATTGAGCTTAGCGAAACCGTGCTACTTTTTACTTTTGTCCTAAGTTATTTTTATTTAGTTTGATATTGAATTCCGTCCAAACAAAATAAAAAAGCCCTCATTTTTGAGGGCTTAATTTTCAATCTTAAAAGATGAATTAACGGTTTGGTAAAACTTCTTTTAAAGCTTCATGCATTTCAAGCAATGTCTTTTCAGTAGTTTCCCAGTCGATACAACCATCTGTTACTGATTTACCATATTCTAAATCGCAAAGATTTTCAGGAATATCTTGGCGACCACCTTTTAGGTGACTTTCAACCATAATACCTACGATTGACTTATTGCCATCTAAAATTTGTTCAGTAATGTTCTTAAGAACAAGTGGTTGTAAGTAAGGGTCTTTATTTGAGTTAGCATGACTCGCATCGATCATGATTTTATTGCTAACTTTTGCTTTTGCTAAAGCATTTTCTGCTTCCGCAACAGAGCCTGCATCATAGTTTGGCTTACCATTACCACCACGTAATACAACGTGTGCATAAGGGTTACCATTTGTATTAATGATTGAAACCTGACCGTCTTCGTTAAGACCTAAGAAGCTGTGACCATATTTAACAGACTGCATGGCATTGGTTGCAACAGTTAAACCGCCGTCTGTACCATTTTTAAAACCTACTGGTGATGATAGACCAGAAGACATTTCACGGTGAGTTTGGCTTTCTGTTGTACGTGCACCAATCGCAGACCAAGAAATTAAATCTTGGTAGTACTGTGGCGAGTTAGGGTCAAGTGCTTCAGTTGCACAAGGCAAACCTTTTTCATTTAACTCAAGCAAAAGCTTACGACCAATACGTAAACCTTTTTCGATGTTAAATGAGTCATTCATATCTGGGTCATTGATTAGACCTTTCCAACCAATTGTTGTACGTGGTTTTTCAAAATAAACACGCATAACTAGATATAAAGTATCTTTAACCTTTTCGCTTAGCGCTTTTAAGCGATCAGCATATTCGTGAGCAGCTTTTGGATCATGAATAGAGCAAGGACCAATAACGACAAATAAACGTTTATCTGAACCATCTAAAATATTACGAATAGTTTCGCGACCTTTTAGAACAGTTTGTGAAGCAACATCAGATAAAGGAAGTTCTGACTTAAGCTCGGCAGGTGTTACAAGAGTTTGGATGCTTTTAATATTAACGTCGTCGATATCTGGCTTGGAAACGGAATTTGAATGTGTAGTCATTGCTGTCACTGGTTCGATCATACTAAAGGTTGTTTTGTGTACTGAATATACCATGAAATAATTATGAAAATGCTACATCTCATGGTATTTCAGTTTGGAAAAATCCTATTGATTTTACTATCTTTCAGTCGAGTTGCTTGTTTTTTCAGCAACCACTGCTTGTTGTTGTACCACAGCTGCTTTTGGTTTAGCTTTGACTGGGTGAACCATAAAGTTAACACCGAGGGCAAATAGGGTAATCCCTAGAATTTTTCGGATTAAGCGTTCCGGCATACGAGAGCTAATTAATGTCCCAATAATAATTGCCGGAATAGAACCTACTAATAACCACATAAGCAGCATAAAGTCGACATTACCCGCACTCATATGTCCAAGACCAGCAACTAGGGTAAGTAATACGGCATGTACCACATCTGACCCAATAATTCGAATCATTGGTAAGTTCGGGAACATAATCACAAGCGCCATAATGCCAAAAGCACCAGCACCAACAGACGATAACGTTACGAATACACCTAAAATGATGCCCATAATGACAATATAGGTACGCTTGTTTTGAACAGCTAATTGCTCATTTTCAGTATGAGTAATTTCTTTATTTCGGAATTTACTGAAGAACTTTTCAATCCGAGAACGGAAAATAATAGAAACACCAGTCAAGGTCAGCATAAAGCCTAAAACCATTGTTAAAACGGCTTTATAGTGTGTTGACTGACTTAAATAATGTTCCAATACCCAAGCAGTACCGAAAGATGCAGGAATACTACCGACTGCGAGCCATAAAACGATAGGCCACACAATATTGAGTTTTTTTGCGTGAACCATTGATCCACAGAACTTTGAAATTGCGGCATAAAGTAAATCGGTACCAATTGCGATATGAGGTTCAATTCTAAAAAGACCAATTAAAATTGGTGTCATTAATGACCCACCACCAACTCCTGTAATACCTACACAGAAGCCAACTAACATACCCGCTAAGATAAATTCAAAAGCACCAGACATCTTTATCGCCACTTATCACGAAACGCAGATATCTTATTCCTTTTAGAGATAAACAGTTGTCATGAATAATGATTTACTTATGCAAAAAAAAGCTAAGCAATCAAAAAAATACCTATTTTGATGAAATTTTATTCAGATTTATGACTTAGATGATGATCGTGAAGCTCGCAATGGGTTAAGCCATAGTATGAGTAAAAATGTCAAAGGCGTTGCAAAGATCCACCAGCTGACAAAACCAACTGAAAAACCATACTTTTTGATGAGTACAAATCCGCTTAAAGCAAATAATAGAAAGGCCGATATCCTGAACAATGGATAATATTTTTGAGCCAACGATTTGAAATAACCCGTTGATTTCGGTGATCGATATTTCTCGCTAGATATGAATAGTAAATACATACCCAGCAAAGTCAGGACAAAAACAAAAATCATCATGAATTCACCTCAATATTTAACTTATTCAGCTTTTTTTGAATTTTTTGTGTAGCTTTATGCTGAATAGGTCTAATTTTGCAGAATATGAAAAGTGCTAAAGCTGCAAATAACCAGAAAAATACGTCTACACGAGCAAAGTTCCAATAGTCGCTGAGGCTTTGAATGTAATCATATTTGAGTAAATAGCTTAAATTTAAGATTGGAAGTGCAATACAAAGCAGAATAAAAATACTCAGTTGAGTTCGCCACAAATGCTGCTTTTTAGTGATTAAGGCAATGATTAGGCTCATGAGCCAGACTAAAAAGAAACTATAAATTTCATAATTTATTGTAGTCGGGGTGACGGTAAATAATCGATTTGCATATAAATAAGCAATGGTTGCACAAGGTAAGCCTACAAATGTGGCAACATTTAAACGGTCCACTAAATAGTGCCCGAAATGAAACTTAGTATTTTTATTTTGAAGTTGGCGTTTAAGGCTCCAAAGTAACAAGCCAGACGCAATCATCACACAACCTAAAATGCCAGAAAAAAACAATCCTAAGCGAAGTAAAGGTTGAGCAAAAGTTGCCATGTGCAAACCATATACTCCCGCATAAAGTGTCGCAATCGCACTATGATTACGCGTATCACTTAAGACTTTAGCGGTTGTAGCATCTAGGGTGATTTGTGCTTGATCACGGGTAATAGAGCGGTCTTCTTGCTGAATAAATGTAATTTGAGCCTGATTAGTATTTGGGTTTTTAACACTAATAGTTGCCAAAGTTTGATTTCCCCAACGTTGCTGAACTTGGCTCAATAACTTCTCAATAGCTAAGTTTTGAGCAGGTTGAATCGATTGGTTCTCAGAGACAGTCTTTGTGCGAATTTCGGTAAAATATTGATATGGATTCTCTGGATAGAGTTTTTGCATTCCCCAAGGAAGATATAAATAGAAGAAAATAGCTAAGCCTGTAAAAGTAATAGTCAAAAAGAAGGGCAGTGCAAGAACAGATGAGACATTATGAAAATCTAGCCATGAACGCTGAGACTTAAAGGTGCGTAAGGTAAAAAAATCGGTAAAGATTTTTTTATGGGTAATAATGCCCGAGACTAAGGCGATCAACATAATAAAAGCTGCTAAAGATACAACGAGCCGTCCAATGAAGATCGGAACACCAAAAAGTTGATAGTGGAAATGATAAAAGAAGTCACCACCTTCGGTTGCCGAAAGTTTTAGTTCTTGACCTGTGTTTGCATCGAGTGTGGCATTGCCATAACCACCGTCAGGTTTTTCCCAATACATGGTGTTAACGGGGCTTTCTGCGGTAGCAACAGTTAAATACCAGGACTTGGCATCTGGAGCGTGTTTTTGTAAGTATTGATATGCTGTTTTAATTGCCACATCTTGTTTTATTTCGTACTGTGCAAGTTGTGGTTGCATCCACAAATTAATTTCATGGCGGTAATACGACAAACTACCCATTAAAAAAATAGCAAATACGAGCCATCCAAAAATTAATCCAGTCCATGAATGTAGCCATGCCATAGATTGGCGTATACCTTTATGCATAACTCACCATCCGTGTCACAAAAAAGAAAAGAAGACATAACGCGATTGATAGCCCAGTGAGTTTCAAAAGTGATTGAATGCAGAAACCTATAATCACGAAAAGTAGATAAAATAAAATAGAGATAAATGCTGCCAAATAAATGGCTTCAGGTTTGTCTAGAGTCAAATGAAAAATGCCAGTAAGACCAAGACTTAAATAAGCCATACAGGCATAACCCATACCGAAAACGACTAAGAATCGATAGAAAACTTTTATGCGATATGACATAGGGAGACTTAAAGTTTTGGACATCTTTACTGGCACATAAAAAATAATAAGAAAGCCAACGCCTAAACTGGAGTTGGCTACGCGATTAATATTTAAACTTTACAGCAACTGTATAGTTAGCTGAGGGTCCATAAAAGCCTTGACCATTAGGGAAACTATATAAATATTTCTTATCGAAAATATTATTACCGTTGGCTTGAAGCGTAATGTGGTCATTCACTTCATAGCTCGCCATTAAATTCACCAAAGCATAAGAATCTTGTTTAATGGTGCTGTTTGCTGTCGAGTCATATAGTTTCACGGCGTCTTGCCATTGTAAGCCTGCACCAACTTTCAGCTTAGGTAAAACTGAGGGTGTATAGGTCGTCAGCAAGTTAAGGGTTTGGTTCGGATTATACGTTCTCGCTTCACCACCATTTTTAATATCTTTAATACTAAATTGGGCATAGCCAAAAGCAAGATTGACGTTATCAGTGATTTGACCAGATAAGCCGACTTCTACACCTTGTGACTCTAAATCACTGGTTGGTACTTTTCGATTAAGTGGATTTCCGTCCGAGTTACGTAGTGGGTAATTATTTTGCTCAGTTTTAAATACTGAAAGGGTGCCGGTTAAACGGTCATCTAACCACGAGCTTTTTACCCCCATTTCATAGCTTTTACCCTCAACAGGTTTTAAAGCCTGGTTGGTATCTTGATCAATACCATTTTGTGGACGGAAAATTGAGGTATAACTCATATAACCTGTATATTCAGGCGTAAAGTTATAGGTTAAGCCAGCATAGGGTGAAACTTTACTTTCACTATATGCCATAGGTGAACCATAGCTTTCGCCTTTACTCTCGGCTCGCACATAGTTTGCGCCAAGCAAAAGTTTTAAATCTTCATTGAGATGTAAACGTGTAGCTGCATAAATTGAATCTATATTTTGCGTATAGTTCGCTGCTTCAGTGAAGTCTGACCACGTTATAGATTGAGGCATCCAGCTGGCCCAATTTGTAGTGGTCGAATTGATAACATTACTGTCGTTAATTGTTCCTGTAGATTGATTATCATGCTGACGACTACGTACATAGTTATAGCCTAACGTTGCTTCATGCTCTCGATTAAAAAGTTTATAAGTCCCTTCAAGATTAAAATCTACAGCATGTTGTTCTTGATGCTCTTGACCACCCCATGGTGTTAAAGATACCCCTGAACCATCAGCTTTTGGATAACCATAATAGTAAAGGAGACGACTATTATGCTTATTATCCAGATAGTTATAAGTCAGTTTAGCTGCCCATTTTTCATTAATTTTTTGCTTTAATTCAACAAAAGCATTTTGTGTTTCATTATCCCAATGTGCCCAGTCAGGGTTTGGGTTATATGAGCGGTCATATGAAATTTGTTTGCCGTTGGCACCCAGTAAGGGTAGAGCACCCCAATTGTTTGCATTCGGTTTATTTTTTTCTTGGCTATAACCTACGGTAAGTAACGTGGTATCTGTTAAATCAGCTTCCACAATACCAGCGAAACCATTTTTCTCTGAAGAATATCGGTCAAGGTAAGAATCACCAGTTTGCTCATAGCCCATAATACGGCCACGGACTTTCCCACTCGGTAGAATTGAGCCAGATACATCTGCTTCATAACGCTGAGTATCCCAAGACCCATAACTTATACCGCCGCTTGCTTGAAATTCTTGAGTTGGGCGTTTTCGAATATTGTTGATGGTTGCACTTGGGTCACCAAATGCGTTCGTTAAAGAGTCAGCACCTTTAACGACTTCTACACGATCATAAAAATAGGTATCAGGATTGGTATTGTTATAGTTATAACCAGAGAGGGGGAAACCTACGCCGTCAGTCAATATATTTGAAATCTCAAAACCACGAGCCATATAAGTAGTTCGCTCGGTTTCCTGATTGGTTACTGTTACCCCAGGTGTATTGTTTAGAACATCTCGGGTGCTAGTAAGACCAAAGTCTTCAATTTGTTGACGAGTAACGACATTAATAGTTTGAGGAGTTTCTTTAGCCTCAATATTAAGCTTGGTTGCGCTACTCGAGTTTTTAACATTATATGCTTTGGTTTGTTCAGAAGATTGCTCTGTACTTGTCGCTTTAACTTGAATCGTCTGCAAAGCTTGTATATCTGCGTTTTGAGCATAAGTGAGATTTACATAACAAATCGCGCAGGCGATTACAGAAAGTTTAAATGGTCGAGGCGAGGTGGTCATAATAGTAAAGATAATGTAAATAATTCTCATTTATTTTATTGTTTGTAAATGTAAGCTACAATTCAAATCACATTGTTAATTTAGATTAAAAGATAGGGCATGAATGTAATTTTAGATTGTGGTGTGCTTTCACTGGCTTTAGCCACATGTATTTAGCAAGTTCAAGATTAATAAGCCTCTATGCTAGAATGCATTATTTCAAATTTTTGGGTAACTCGCCTTGGCAAATCGAAAACTTAAAATAGGCATTGTGGTTGGGGAAGTTTCTGGAGATACACTGGGTGTGAAACTCATGCGTAGTTTCCGTGAGCAAGGAATCGATGCTGAGTTTGAGGGAATCGGTGGACCCCAAATGATTGCTGAAGGTTTTAACAGTTATTACCCAATGGAAACTCTGTCTGTGATGGGGATTGTTGAGGTATTAAAAGACTTAAAAAAGCTATTCGCCGTTCGAGATGGTTTAATTAACCAATGGACTCAAAATCCAGTTGATATTTTTATTGGTATTGATGCGCCAGATTTTAACCTCAGACTTTCTAAAAGTATTAAAGAAAAGAATCTTCCAATAAAAACAGTTCAATATGTCAGTCCTTCAGTTTGGGCATGGCGTCAAGGACGTGTTCATGGCATTAAACAGAGTATAGATTTAGTACTTTGCTTATTTCCTTTTGAAAAAGTTTTTTATGAACGATATGAAGTTCCAGCAGCATTTGTAGGCCACCCATTAGCTAAACAATTGCCACTTGAGAACCCAATTCAAATTGCTAAGCAGCAATTAGGTCTTAATGAAAATCAGAAGCATATTGCTTTGTTACCGGGTAGCCGAAAAGGTGAAGTAGAGCGACTCCTTCCTATGCTGCTGGGTGCTGCTAATATTTTGCATACAAAATATCCAGACATCCAATTTTTAATTCCAGCAATTAATGATGCCCGTAAGCAACAGATTGAGCAGGGTGTTGAACAATTAGCACCTCATTTAAAGGCCTGCATTCATATTTTAGAAAATACTGATAGTGAATCTAAAATTGGCCGTATGGTCATGAATGCAAGTGATATTATCGCGTTAGCTTCTGGAACGGCGACATTAGAAGCTATGCTCATGCATAGACCAATGGTTACTTTCTATAAATTGCATTGGTTGACCTATATAATTGCTAAGCTTTTAGTGAAAATTCCTTACTATTCTTTGCCTAATATTATTGCAGGTAAGAAAGTCATTGAAGAGTTGATACAAGCTGATGCAACACCAGAAAATTTAGCAGCTGAAATAGAAAAACTAATGAATGTTGAAACAGCTCAAATTCAAGTGATGCAACATTTAACTATGCATAAACAACTTATTTCTGGAAATACAGAAGATCCGGTACAAGCCATTTTGCAATGTTTAAATCGCTAATTTGTAAGATTTGGTTGGCTAATTGCTTTTAAGCCAGCTAAAGAAAATTTCTTAAAATGTTCAACTAAATCGTGTAATGGCATCTGAGCAATATTTTTAAGCGGCTCAGGTGCTTGAGCATTTGGCCCTGCAATAATGAGCATCATGCAAGGTGTCATCACGCTTAAAATACAAGGCAAAACAGCTGGATCATTTTCATCTAAACCAGCAACTTGACTAATGAGCCTACGAATAAGAAAAAATTTCCTCATACCTGCAAGTTCAATAAAATTTAATAAATGCTCAGAAGGTGAAAAGAGTTCACGAATAAAGACTTTGCCATGCCAGAGGTGTGTGATAATTTTTGAGAGTTATTGTTTTTATGATTTTTAAACTTTTTAAGTTATTAAATTTAAATAATAAAATAGTTTATTGTGGAGGTTTAATAGTCCAGCCAAAGCTAACAACATCTATGCAAATCTGACCTAATCTAAAGAAAAAGTATACCTTTTAGTATACCTTTTTTTGTGGCAAAATTGAGTCAATAGTGTGCGAAAGGTTAACTTAAATTTTCACGGTTGCTATCTGAACAAATTGAAACTGACTAACAAAAAGGATTCCTAAAATGAGCAAGGAAATAAACAATAAAAATAAAGTAGCATTATCAGCTCGTGCAATAGACAAGATGAAGGTGGGAGATCCAGATAAAAGTGATATTGGAGAATATATTGGTTTACGAGTGGTCTGTGGGAAAACAGGTCTTAAAAGCTTTGTTTACCGTTATAGAAGTCCGATAGATAACTCATTAAAAAAAATCACTTTGGGTAATTATCCTCATATGTCTTTAGCTGAGGCGCGTATTGAACTTCAAAAGTTGAAGCTTTTAAGATCAGAAGGTATTTGCCCTGCATCGGAAAAGAAAGAACAGAAAATTGCCTCAAAACAAAAAAAAGTAAAGTCAGAAATTACTCTTAAAATATTAACTTTAAAAGATGTAATTGATCTCTACTTAACTGAGGTAGTTGAGGATAGGGTAATTATTGATCAACGTACTGGGGCTAAAAGAATTATTGAAGGTTCACGTATTTTAAAAGGTCAACAAGAGGTTAGAAGGACTTTATATGTAGATGTAGTTGCTAAATTAGGTAATGTACCTGCTGAAGATTTAGTAAGAAAAGATATTGTGGAGCTTATTAAAGGAATTATTGACCGAGGGGCGCAGGTCCAAGCTGGAAGAGTATTATCAGGGTTAATAGCTGCTTATGATTATGCAATTGGTTTGGATTACTTTCCAGAAAATTTTGCTAATCCTGCATTACTTGCTAAGTCAAGTTTAAAACAAACCAGGATTAAACTTACCTGCAATAAACGTACTCGTGTGCTTTCTGAGTCAGAGTTAAAACACGTACTTTCTTGGATACCAATATCTGGATTCTCGAAACACCATAAAAGCATATTAATGCTTGCACTCTGGACAGGAGCTCGTACAGGAGAAATCTGTTCTGCTGAATGGATAGATATTAATTTTGAAAAAGCAACTTGGCATTTAAAAGGAACTAAAAATGGTACTGAACGTTTTGTTCAATTATCTAGGCAATGTATGGAGTATTTAAAAGAGCTTCCGAGTTCAAATAATAAATATTTATTTCCCTCAATGCGAACTGGTAAATCAATAGCGCAGAAAACAATAACAGAAGTTAAGTGGGTGTTGAAAGATGAAAATAGAGCAAAAACTTATAAACTCCAACCTTGTCAACTATGGCCAAAAGATATGAAAGATTGGAACCCTCATGATTTGAGACGAACCTTGAGAACAAATTTATCACGGTTAGGCTGCCCAACAGATATTGCAGAAGCCGTGCTTGGTCATTCGAAAAAAGGAATTGAAGGGACCTATAATTTGTATACTTATGAAAAAGAATGTGCAATTTGGTTACAGAAGTGGGCTGATTATTTAGATATTTTAAAATAATAAAAGTTGGAAATTAATTTTAGATAATTTTATTTTAAATCTATTTAAATAATTAAAAGGAAAAAGACTGATTTTTCTTTTATAACCTTATATACTGACTTTGTGAAGATAGTAGATGCTTCTTAATGATTTTTTTATAATAAAATTATTTTGTTTAGTAAAACTTTGAAATAGTGAATTTAAGCAAGGGATTGTAAAGTACTATTTGAGTTTTAGCTAAATTTTAAATAGAGCGGAAATTATTTTTTAAACTTTAAATTATTTTTGAAAATATATATTATATTACAATACCTATGCCTCAATTTTAACTAGTAATGACCGAGAAAAAATCAATTTTTGCAAATTATAAAAGTATCGTTGAAGATTATATAAAGTCTTTGTATCGGAACGATCATGTATTTTCAAGCGTAGTGAATGATAAGTTGAATCCTAATTATCAGCATTTAAAAGAATTTTTTAAATTGATTGGTGTGCAACCAGATCTAGAAAAACATTATAGTATTGCTAAAGCGATGCTTTCTGCACGTGAGGGTAAAGTTATACATTTAGATTATCCTCATTTTAAAAATGTGGCGCATTATGTCTTAGATTTTATACCAGAGTATTGGAAGCACTTTCGGTTGGTCTTAAAAATTTATACCCATCAGGAATTAATCGGCGAAATTTTAAAAGATAAAAAAATTCAAATAAAAATTGAGAAAAAAAAGTCATTTATTGAGAATCCAAGTCATTTGCATAATACCTATATTGAGTTTTTATGCCCAGAATTTAATGGACGCTTGATTAGTTGGGGGCAAGGTTTACTAGATAGTGATCAAATAGAATCTATACAGGCTAGTTACCCAATCAACATCTTCAAGAACTTACTCAAAGAGAATCCAGAGCTACCTTTGAATCCCACTAATCATGAACAGTATTTAGAACTTATACGCCGTTATTTTTTATTTAGTGTTAAAGTTGATGAAGATATACCATCTCATGTACTAAATACAATTTTTGATTTTATTCATAATGTGGTTGGTGATAATCACTCTCATAGTCTTTTTAACTACTATGGGGAATTTCGAACAGATATTTTGTTCAAAAATTATCTGAATGCTATTGTAGATATCTTTGATTTAGAATTTTTAATTGATGATATGGGATTTGGCGATAATGTATGTTCTATAACTTTAAAGAATAATACAAAACATTCAGAAGATGATTTAGAGCTTGTTATTTTGAATATGGAAAAATATTTTTTATTGAGAGAAGCGATCAAGTGGTGTGAGAAAAAAACGAGAGTTGTGTGGAATGATTTTTTTGTAGAAGTTACTTCGCGTTAAATATATTACCTCAGTAACAATATAGAATTTAATTGGATGAACTAGATATAACTTAACTAGAAATGGTTTATTTATACGATAAGATAGATTGCTGACTCTAGGTTTAATTATAGTTGATTTAGATTAGTTATTCTTTTTTAAATTTATATTATGATCAAAACTAAATATACGATATAAATGATATGCAAATTTCTCAGGTTAGCTTAACTGAAGCACTCGATTTATTTTATAAAAAGGATGTTTGGATTGATTTAGAAATAGATCCACAATCAGAAAAATTAATATTAGGCGGTTTAGTTGTCGCAGATATTGATCATCAAACTTTTTATGCTCTTAATTTTTCAAGAAATGATCTTAAAATTATCATACAAATTTTAGGTCAAGCTAAACATGTGTGTGGACATAATATTTTAGCTTTCGATCTTCTATGGTTAAAACAACATACTCCTTATCATCTTTCAATTGATGATATTTGCCAATCTAAAGCTTTAGATACTTTACTGTTAACCAATTTAATTTTTCCACATCAACCCAGCCATTCTTTATTAAAACTTTATAAAGTTAAAAGTACGATAAACGATCCTATTTATGATTGCATAGAAAGCTACCATTACTATCAGAGAGTTTGCAAAACATATCAAGAAGGTATACATCCACAACTAGTTGAATGGATTGAAAAAAAACTTCCTTTTTCTAATATTCTCCCGAAGTCTTATGTAAATCAGAAGGCTTTGGATTATAGTGCATTGATTCCTCAAGGACAGAATGAAAAGTTTATTAATTGGATGAATGCATTGCCTAATCAATCTCTGGATAATTTAGGTGCTATTGTGTTTGCTCATTGGCTATTGCATTTAGAACAGCCCACTTGCCGACGTCCAACCTGGTTACAAGATATCTCTGATTTTGGAGAAAAATTTACTCAGGCTGAAAAAGTATTTTGGAATAACCAACAATTTACAGAGATTGATTTTGATCAAGAGAGTAAAGATTTTTTTGGATTTGAACTCAGAGAAGGGCAAAAGAAAATTGTCCATCAATTGGCTCAAGCTCGTAGCATTCCTATGGGCTTATTACCAACTGGCGGTGGTAAAAGCTTAACATTTCAACTCCCTGCATTAATCCTAAGTAAGTATCGTCGTGAACTTACTGTAATTATTTCTCCATTAAAGGCTCTTATGGAGGACCAAGTAATAGGATTAAGTCATACTGGTCACTGGGGAAATCGTGCTGCATGTTTAATTTCGGGACAAACGGAAGAAGAACAAGCAAAAATTTTGGAAGGAGTTTGGTCTGGCACAATTGATTTACTTTACATCAGTCCAGAACGCTTACGGACACATACCATACAAACATTACTATCTAGAAGACGTCCAGCTTTATGGGTCGTTGATGAAGCACATACTATTGTTCAATGGGGTAATGACTTTAGGCCAGATTTTTTACGTATTGGTAGGCTAATTGCACAGTGTTATCGCGATGAAAACGCGACAGCACCACAACTTATGTTAGTTACTGCTACAGCAGCACAACGTGTGATTGACGAAATTGATAAAGAAATTGTTCAACCTCTCCATTATTTGATTGGTTTACCTCTTGAAACCGTAATGGTAGAAAAAACACAAAAAGTATGGCGTGATAATATTCAAGCTGAATTTATTCAAATTGAGCGGTCCCAAAGACTTCCCGAAATTCGTAAGGTACTTGCACAAATATTCTCTGACAGAAATTCACTTGAGCAACCAACTTTAGAAACACTTACAGATGATCATCCTGTTGTTCTTATTTATGTGCGTAGTAGAAGTAAAACTGAAGAGTTTGCACAAGAGTTACGTAAACAGGGTTTTATTGCCCAAGCTTACCATGCAGGTATGTCTTCTAATGATAAGCAAAGGATTTTAGAACAATTCAAAATGCATCAACTGGATGTGGTTATTTGTACCAATGCATTTGGTATGGGGATTGATCGAGCCAATATTCATACGGTCATTCATTACTCACCACCCCCTAATTTAGAATCATATTTGCAAGAAATTGGCCGTGCCGCACGTAAATTAGGTGAAAAAGGGCGCGCAATTTTGTACTGGAGCCAAACTGATCTAGATCAGCTGGTACAGCAGAATATTGATAGTCAAATTGGCGGTCATAAAGTATTATTAGAATGCTGGCAACAAGTGATTGCTAATGTGCTTAAACGTGAAAAAGCTTCAGATAGATGGTTCACTGCACAAGAATTACAAACATTTTTATCATTTGAAGGCGAAGAGCTGGTCACCCAGATTCGTGTCATCCTATTGGCATTAGAAAAATATAACCTATTAGTTGAAAAGGAACATTTACCAGCCCTCCTTAGTTTGAAATTGAAAGATGCTCCACCATCTACTGAAGGTCAAGCAGCAGAGCTATATAGACGCCTGTTACCTTTAATCCAACAAAATGATAGTCAACTTTATTTACCCGAAATCTCTGTAGCGCTTGGGCTTAACGTTAAAAGCCTGCTTCGGGGTATTCGACAATTGGTGAAACTTGATTGTGCACGTTGGGCATGTGAAGTGCGTATTCGACTTTCAAAACGACATGCTCTTTTACAACGTCAATTGAAGCATAAACGTGATGCTTTGGTTACATTAGAAGATTGTTGGAGTATGTATGAGCCAGAAGAAGTCGAACGTATTGATTTGAGAGCTTTAGACCAATGGTTTGTTCAACATAACAAACAGATAAAATCACGCGAAATTTTTTATATCTTTAAAAATTTTAAAATTTTAAAAATTAAAGAGAATAAATATAGCTTAAGAGTGTCACCTATTAATTTAGAAATGAGTCATTGGCGGGATTGGATACAAGCAGCCAAAAAGCAAATGGATGAACTTGCTGAAAGTCTTGATCTAGTATTTAAATATACTGAAGATACCGCGAGTCAAACAAATCCAGTCACACAGTTGCTAAAAATAGAAGTATTAGTTGATAAAGAGGGAATTTGCCCAGAACAGTTTTTACAGAACTTAGAATATATGCAGTCTTTCGGGTGGCTCAATGTAAGTCGCTTAGATGATGAAGCGCAAAAAATATTCTTTATTGATCGACCAGTTGGTGAGCATGCACGTAAGCGCTTTCATTCATCTAAAGATGCTTATCAATACTTAGAGAAACATTATCAAGATCGTAATCGTCGCCTACATATCTTAAATCATTGGTTAAGCTGTGATTTGGAAGTAAAAAAACATTTAGTTGAAGATTATTTTAACTTGGATATTGAAGATGTATGTGAAAAATATCTTTCTGATCCAGATCTTTCAAAACAAGCACATTTAGAGAATTACGAACAAAAGATTTTCCCTAAATTTTTAAGTCCTATGCAAAGAGAAATTATTTCAGATGACCAACGGAGAGCAATGTTAATAATTGCAGGACCGGGATCTGGTAAAACTACGATTATTGTGCATCGGGTAGCTAATTTGATCATGTGTTGTAATATTTCTGCGGAAAAGATTCTGATCTTGGCTTATAACCGTCAAGCTGTATTTGAAGTAAGGCAGCGTTTGATTAAGCTGATTGGATATGAATATGCTGCTCAGGTAAATATCTTTACTTTCCATGGCTTAGCTCGTCATTTAACTAATATTAGTGAAAATCAAGCTCCTCCTCATAGAGATAATAATTATAAATATCAATGGCTCTTAGAACAGGCTGTTGAGTATTTGCAAGATAATCCTCAATTTTTTCAATATATTTTAGTGGATGAATTTCAAGATATTGATGACGTTCAATACAGTATCATTTCGCATCTAGCAGGGCTAAAAGTAGAAAGCAATGACGAGGAAGAAAATGATATTTTCCAACGTGGTTACTTGGTCGCTGTAGGGGATGATGATCAAAATCTATATGGGTTTAGAGGAGCTAATATTCAATATATCCGAAACTTCCAGAAAGACTTTCAAATAGCAGAAGAAGATATATTTTATTTAATTGATAACTTTCGGAGTCCTAAAGATATTGTACAACTAGCCAATACTTATATTCAAAATATGCTGCCAGCCCACGAGCGCTTAAAAACAAACGAATATGCAATTCGTTCCGTTACTAAAGAGGGGCGTCAAGAAAGTGGTAATTTACAGCTAGTCTTATCTAATCAATCTATGAATCTGGATGCTATAAAATGGATGATAAAAGACATCCAAGATAAACAAGCTTCTTCAAAATGTGATTGGTCAAATTTTGCGATTCTCGTTCGAGAATGGAGTGAATTATTTTTAATACAACATTGCCTTATTGAAGCCAAATTAAACTTCCAGTTACTCAATCAGCAAAATGATTTGGATTTTAATGAGAGTTTATTAATTAAGAAATTTATTCAGGATTTACAGCGTCGTCCTGCTCTCGATATTATTGAAGGTAATCCGAAAAATTTTGCAGTCAAATGGGTCGAAAACCAAGGTTTTTCCCAAAAGGACTTTAGTTTTAAGCGTCTTATACAGCGTTTATCTGTTGATGAAAAAGACTTAACTTGTCAGCAACTTTTAGATTTGCTACTGATTAGGCCAGACTCAGGTATGAAAAATTTAATTATTTTGTCAACATATCATTCATCAAAAGGCTGTGAATATGACCATGTTTACATTCTTGATCAGAAGCGTCAATTTAAGAAAATAGATGATACAAGTAGTGTCCGAGCAATGTACGTTGCACTCACTCGAGCCAAAAAAAGTCTTACGTTGATACAGTCACAAGAGGCAGCAATGAGTGCAAATAATATGTTAACAAATTATTTACAACGGCATTCTCCTACGATTAATCCTCCAGCTGTACCGTTGGTTAATGAGATTACCTATTATGAGCAACTTGGTTTGGCAGATATTTATTTGTCCTATCCAGAAATTATTACAGAGAAGGGCCGGAACAATATCCAAAAATTGGCTTATGATAATGATTTTAGTATTAACCAAGAATTCACTGTTGAAGTAAAACGATATAATCAAAAGGAAAGTATTTTCTTAAAAAGTAAAAAATATGGTCTGATTGGAAAACTGTCTAGCAATTGCATTAGCAGACTAAAAAAGCGAAATCTAAGTAGTATGAAATTAGAATGTGTCAGCTTTTGTATAATAGAATATTATCAAGCTGATCGTTCTTTCTATGAAAAGGCTGGTTACTTTGGTTTAGAAAATAATCACCATGTTGTGGTTCCTTTTTTTAAAATCACACAGCAATTATGTTAATAAAGTGGATAGCTAGAGGGTTGTAAAGTGATGCTATGTGCCACTTTGGAAATTATATTTCACTAAATTATTTATAGATAATAAATATAAATGAGTTGAGGGCATGAATGAAAGGTAAGGCATGCCTCTTGTGACTTATTCTGAATTGGAAAGATGTGGCTAATTTATAGGAAAGATTCTTATTTGAGAAAAACGCTATAGTAAAATATAAAAATCTCTTAGTTAAGATTAAGAGATTTTATTATAATAGTGGCTTTGAAAAAGCATGCTAAATTTTTAATGATTTAATACTCTCACCTTGCTGAGTATAGGATTTTTGATGGATATTGATAAGAAAATAGAGATATTGGAAACTTGTTTTTTATTTTATTTGCATCGCATGGGGAAGAGTAGTGATCACAAGAAAAAAGCAATAGTAGCTACAACTGAGAAAATTATTTTAAGTTTATTAGAGATTGAAAAAATAAGCCTGAGACACCAATATGGCTTAGAGTTGTCGCGAGAAAAATTGGATAAAGTTTCGGCATGTTTAGATAATTTAAGATCGTTACAAACTCTAAATAAAAATAGATATTACTATCCTATCAAGAGTAATCCTACTTCTGAGGTCATTCTAAACGAAGTTGAGTTTTCTGCTAGAAACTCTTTACAGCATCCCCTCAGATCATATTCATTGGTGTTGAATATTATTGCCAAGCAACACAATGTGAATAGTATTCCTTCACTGGGATTTTTGAATTCTGTATTTAGAAACGAAGCACATCCTTTAGATACGGATAATAGAACCTTTTTGCCATTATTTAAGGAACAGTTAGATAAATACTTTCATCTAGACAAATCTTTGAAAGCTGTATATGTGGATTTAAGCTATAACTTTAATGGTGTTTCCAAAGATATTATCAAAAAACACTTTAGTTTCTTTTTACAATTACTTCAAGAACAGAACCAATATAGAGGTTGTTTCCATAAACTCGATTATAGTGTCACGGACGGCTTTTCGATCTTTTTCATTGGGCTTTTTGAAAATTTAAAAAGTGTACCTGTTAACCACTATTACTTGCATATCAAACAGACATGGGAAAGGGCTTTTGAAAAGTTAAAAGCTTCATCTAACGAATTGGCTTGCCCTCCAAATTTAATAGCTGAAACTAAATTTAGAAATGTAATCGTTGATCGTTATATATTTGCAAACAACATAGCGATAGTTGGTAAAGAGGGGGTTAGTTATCAAAAATTTATTGAAGGACCTCTAGCCTATATCGCTTTAATTGATGAGTTTTTGCCGATATTTTTAAATGGTGAACAATTACAGGGTGATCTAGGTATAACAGCATATCCTTCAGTCCATAATTTTCAATCGGTATCTGTTCCTAAAAAAACAAGAAAGCACAAGCAAAAAATAATTTACGATATAGAAAATGATAGCCTTTTTAAAAAATATTTTTCAGACATTAGACTATTAAAGCCACTTGAGAAAGATATTAAAGATATATGTTTTTGTTACGAGTATATTGTCAATTTTTTAGACCATGAAGAAAAAGACATATGGGAAAAATTATTACAAATCGAAGTAATTACCTTATTAGCTCAACATTGGAAGCAACCTGCTACGGAAATCATTGATGGGAAGATCATTCATCATGATCTAGCCAAGTTGCTACTCAGTGTAATTGGAAATAACTCAAGTTTATTTAGAGCTAATGTAATTAAAAAAAATAATTTACAGGGAGTTCGTTCTTGTATCTTTCTGAATGCATTCGAACACGTTGACAATAAAAAATTATCCAATACATCAATTGTAAACCAGCAAGTATGGTTTTATCAGGATTTAATAAGTGAAATTAGGAATTATCTAAATTTACCGATTCAAAAGTTTTTACCCTTATTCGAGTTACATACAAATATAAAAGGTATCTGTCCAGAGAGAGAAGAACTGGTAGTTGAAACACAGTCACAGGCAACCAAAGAGCAAACAGTGCAGGAATGGCTCAGTATTCAAGAGCGTTCAAGAAGACAATCTTTTCGGAAGTTGGAAGAGTATTGTCATGCAATGTTAAAAAATGGACAAATACATAAGCTAATTCGTATTCAATTAGGTTCTGAGTCGACTCAAGATGCATCAATACTGCCATTAATTGATAAGCTTATTAGACAGTCAATGGACCCTATGCAAAGGAAATTTTGTGGTATACGGGGTTACTTAGGTGGTTGGGAGTTTGATTTTAAAAACCATAACTACTATTTTGAATTAAATTTATTCATAGATTCCCACTATATTGAGCAGAATTTACAACCATTGATAGAATTTCTATGTGAACAAATCAATGAGAAAAATAAAAAAAATAATGGGTCTACTTCTATCTTGTTAAGCAATTCTCATCTGTCTGAAATTAACTTACATGATCAATCAAACACTATTGCTCATATTCTTGGAGAGTTTATATCGCACAAAACTTCTCCAAAAAAATTAAACCTAAGTAAATATTTAAGGAATTGGTGTTTTTATTTGGTCCATCGTGATCTTTACTGCTTAACCTATTTTCTTCCCATGTCTCAAAAATCTATAAGAGGGAAAATGAACTATAAACTGAGAAAATCCTCTAACAGAAACAGTTAGTCTCTATAGGTATTAAAAATATGTATAGATAGTTTTAATTGTACTTCTAGCACAACTTAACGTTGGGCTAGCTTTGATTCAATCCACTCATTAATTTCAAAGGCGGACCAGCCAACACGGTTTGTGGTTAGGCGAACCTGTTTAGGGAAAGTAGGGTCATAGTATTCTGATTTAGGGTCTAACAAGTTGTAGATCGTAGCACGGCTTAGACCGGTAAATTCTATCACTTGTTTAATGTTGATGATTTTGTTCATCACGAAAGTTGTTTGAGTTAAAAACGCATTCATGGTTTATTCCTTTTAAGAAATGCGTGCGTTTGTGCACATACCATGGGCAACCCAATAAAAAATAAATGCTTGTGATCTGGAAACAAGGCAGATGCTTGCTGCCATATTTCCAATAGTTGTGTGCGTAACTTTAGCTACCCCAACTTTTAAGATCTTTTCGGTAAAAGGAGTAGCCTTTTATCCAAGATGTTTGGCTATACGGGTAGTTCAACCTGCATGCCTTAGTGGGTTATTTATATTATTCCTACTACTATCTACGATTATTTATCTACTTTCTGTATATATCAGATATCAACTCATAGTAATGCTATTACCTTACTTACACATGACTTATGTCTATATAGGGCAATGACTACTCTGGTGGTGATAAGACTACCAGAGAGTAGGTGTACAAGAGATAGTTAGGTTATAGAGAACGGTGTGTAGTGACTCAGTACAATTAAAAAATATACATGACGACATAGCTATGATGTTTAACTCATAGGACTAACACATGCAAACTGAAGCACAAACACTACTAAAAATTGAGAAACTCCTGATTAAAGTTGGGGAGTTATCTCAAGATCAATGGCGTCATCCTGCCAGACTTAAACTCATTGTTCGAGAGTGCTGTCAACTAATTCAGGGCTTTAAAAAGATATATGACTCTGAGTTGCATTACGCTCCCTTTATTAATCTCTTTAAACTCAATGTAGTCGACCCTGTTGATGCCTTGTGCCGATTCAAAGGTTATTCACTAGCAGATATTGAACACTGTGATGAGTGGTTTAGAGTTATGGTAGGTATCTACAATTCTTATCAATCGATGATCAAAGGTGAACGATATGATTTTACCCGGCAGGAAAAGCGCAATGCTTGTAGTCTTGGGAAATATGTAAAGAGCCTGATAGAGCACTATAGCCGTCTAAACTTTGTACGGGTGGATTTGAAGTACTGTAAGAACTCTCCCAAAGAAATTACGATTGATGATGTTTATGGGCATGTAGCAATACTATGTAACCGACTTTCCAATGCAGATGGGGGCTTTAAATATTTGCAAGGCCATGCCTGGGCGATAGAACAGGGAGAGCAGGAAGGCGGTTATCATATTCACTTACTTCTCATCTATGATTATTCGGAGCGTGATAATGATCGGCATCTAGGGAAGCTTGTTGGTGAAGAGTGGGGGAAGATTACAGAAGGATGCGGGACCTATTTCAATATCAATGATTCAGAAGTCCGTGACGGTTATATCGCAAAGGGGATAGATGGTTTGGGGCTAGTCAGCCGAGATGATCCTCAAAAAGTGAAGAATGCCATCAATGCTGCTCTATATCTCACCCGACCAAGCAAGTTTCAGCAACGGCTACGAGTCAAGGTATCGAGAGCAGCACATAGCTTTGACAAGGGCGATTATGAACGTAGTTTTCGTCGTCAGTTAAACCCTCACGTTGAATTTAATCTGTATGACTACGAATGGCTCGGTTGCTAGGGCTTATTGTAGATAATGTTTATGGACGAGATCACTTTTTAATATGAGTGATTTCGTTTTTTACCCTGCAATAATTTTTTATCGGCTTGGACTTCTTATGCGATTAAGCACAATCAAATAGGAATAAGACGATGATTAATTTTACCCCAACTTATCTGGAACATGATGTCGCTGCTCGTTTTGAGCGAGATATTAACCAAATGTATTTACGTGTTCGGTTTAAGCACGGTGGTGATTACGATCACACATACTGGTTTGAACGATTTTTAGAGTATTACAACTTTTGGAACTTCTTATGTATTACAAATGAGTTGCAATCGGGAATCTGGATTGAGTCATTTAGACAATGCTTTTATGCCAGTAAACAGGAGTTGATGCGACTAGGTGCGCATCCAGTGCATGTGCCAGAGTATAGAGTACAGTTGCTTGAATTAATTCTTGCCAAGCTGGTTAAGATATTTAGTGTTCCAGCATTTCTGGAAGAACTGAAAGCCAGAGAGGAAAAGCACGGTAAACTTGTTGAGCAATACAGCAATGCTTATGATGAGGCAACGAAACATTACTTTGACCTGAATAAGATTAATCTGTTTCTGGGCTATCTGCCCGATTACGCAAATTATGTATCGATTCTTGATATGGCGAAGCATATCAAGTCCTTTGAGAAATTTCTGAACCAGTTTAGATATTTTCCAGTGGACTATTTATTTCAATATCAACGGGTCGTTCGTCTACCTGAAAAAAATGAATATGGGTTACTACTTTCATTGACTTTGAACGCAAATATTTATCAGGATAGAGCATCGATTGTTATGATGCTAATACAGCTTTGGCATTTTGCGACTGAAAGTATGGGAATGGGTATTGATCTAGATATAGAGGTGACAGCACAAACTCATCCTGTTGGATTCATGTTTGGTGAGTTTGATGATAAGAGTGACCTTGATTTATTGCTACGACAGGATTTAACAAGTACAGCCGAGACTTCAACGAATGTTCGGGTCTGGCCTATCGCTTTTAAGCCCTTTATTGGTAGAGTGCCTCGTAGACGAGGTTAATACGCTTGGAAAAGAATAGGGTTGTTAATCAGCCCTCACCATTCCTCTTTGAAGGAAATATTCTTTGATCTCCTCTTCTAAATTATTTAGCTGATGTTTAAGTTATTAATAGAATTGGGCTGCTTGATGAAACAGTAGTTGAGATGGTTTAGTATTTTAAAGACAGTTTATTAAAAATAGGGGAGAGGGCATAAATCCATGATAGAGGAAAGTAAAAGAAAAAAAGCTCCACATGATTTGCCTCGGCTGATCCAAGAAGTTCTAGCGCAGCTTGGATATGATCTTGATTCTGATACTGTGGTTGAGCAAGTTCGTAGACTTGATATTGGCCTGCCAGTTGAAGATGAATTTTCAGTGGTATGTGCATGGTTAGGAAAGTGTCTACTTTTACATAAGCTCGACCAACAACAAGTACCTGTTATATCTAAACAAAGATTTCAAGTCCCAGACTTACTAGCAAAATTTTCAACTCAAACCAATAAATCTCCTGTTTTAATTGAAGTGAAATCAAAAAAAGGAAATGTATTGTCTTTTAAACCAGATTATCTGGAACGCTTAAAACGTTATGCAGATTTGGTAAGTATGCCGTTATTGATTGCATGGAAATTTCATAATATTTGGCTACTTTTTGAGGCCAGACATATGAAAAAATTTAATAAAAATTTTAATATTACATTTGAAACAGCAATGAAAGAGAATTTAATTGGAGCATTAGCTGGTGATATTGCTTATAAAATTGGAGAAGGAGCTGGATTACATTTCTGGTTAGACCAAGAGGAATTATTGAGTATAGAAAAAGAAAAAAATAAGCAAACAGAATTAGATACAATGAAATTTGAGGATGTGTATTTTACAAATTATGAGAAGATGCAGATTCTAGATTTAGAAAGTGACATTAAATCTTTATTTGCTACTTGGGATCTTGCTGAAAAAATTGAGCAGATAAATTCTCGTACTTATTTACATTATATTGCTGAGAAGGAGGGACTTCAATTTACCCATATGACTCTTGTACGTCTTTTAAGCGCAGAAAACCCTCACGAAATTCGACCCCACTGGCGTAGTCTTCTTAATAAAGAAAAGGTGATATCAAGCGTGACCGACTTTTCCTCTACTTTAAATAAAGCATTGGATCAAAAAATTGTTTCTTCTATTTTTGATATACGGCCCCAGAATATTCCTGAATTTTTGAAAGATGATAACAGTAGCGAATAGAAAGAGTTGTATCTTTATAATCATTATCAAAATTTATTACGGTGTCATATAGGGCATGCCTATTTTTAGGTAATATAGAATTCATCTTGTATCTCTTCTCAATTTGTTAAGCTAATGTTATATATTAAAATTTCTGCTTTAATTTAGATAAATTAAAGCTTATCTGGTAGTAAAATCATAGTGATGGTCAAATGATTTGTTTGATGATGTAGGTGGGAGGGAAATGCCCATACATATATTGTCCACTTCCAATTTCATCGCAAGAAAATGACTCTTCAGAAGCTGTTAACAATTGGGTTGGAGGGATTAAGAAAGGATTGAAAGATCTAGATTAGAATATTTATAAAAATAGCCTTGATGAACTTGAAAATCAATATTAATTATTAGGAAGTTGATGAATAAGTTTGAGAACAAAATTGAATATAAAACCAATGTTTGTTCAGTAGATAATGTAATAAAGATTTTAATTATTCACGCTTTATTATATTTCATATTTTGGAATTTTTAACTTGCTAAAAAAATTACCCAAGAGTAGGCTTTTAAAAAATCTGAACCAAATAGAGTAAAAGCTGGCAAGATAAACAAACTGACCAAGCCATAGTTAATGTTTGATTGAAAATGACAAATTATTAATTTTATTAATCTCACATTCTATTGGCACATTAAGATCCTTGAATCTTAAAATTTTTTTCAAAAGAAAGCGTACTTAGATCTATAGATCATTGAATTTCTCTGTTCTATATATTTTTTATTTGTAAATTCTTGATTTATTTAGGCAAAATCATGATTAAAATCAATACATCAAATTTGTCAGCACAGCAAAAAAACTTAATTTCTAAACTTAATATAGAAATTCAAAAACAACCCAGAAATAAACAATGGCAAGGATTCTCTTTCTTTTCTCATTCTTTGGGTGATCAAAAGCAGCAATATGACTTAGTACTTTTAACGAATGTAAATATTTTATGCATAGAATTTTGTAATGTTAAGGGTAAGATTACATCTGACCGATATAATAATTGGTGGGTAGATAACGAACGCCTTAGCCCTTCACCTCTAACTATTGGAGGAAAAAAATCTCGTAAATTAACAGCAGAAATCGAAGCTATTAAACATCAACTCCATAATGCTGATCAATTAGTAAAGCACCCCTATTTTTTACCTAAAGTTTTGAATTTAGTAGTAATGACAGGCACAGCAGACTGGTCTGCACTTAGTGGGGTGCCATTTGTAGATCGGATTTTATCATTTGAAGATTTCTGTCAATTAATTCCCGAGGAAGATTTTTATCTTCGTTTTTCTAAAAGTAAAAAGCCTTTACCAATGAGTGCAAAGCAACTCAATCGCGATTTTGATATTTTGACTAAAATATTAACTACCAATACAGGACCGATTGCATCACAAGTTATCGAAGGTTACGAACCAAATTCACTATTAATTATGCACTCTCATAAGATTTATAAAGTCTTTAGTGCTGAATCTATAGGGAATGATAATGCTGTAATTAAACAATGGGATTTTTTTGCTCATACTATAACTGATAAACATCGTAAAGCGATTATTAATAATGGGATTAATACCGTAAATAGTATCAAAATCAAAAACCCTCAACTTTACGAAAAATGCCTGATCTCTTTAGAAACAAATCCCCAAGACAATGTAGATCAGTACTATGATGAAGTCATTGAGCTACCTGATTTCAACCATATAACTCTCAAATCATATTTAGAAACGTGTCCACAAGGTTTAACAACAAAGAAATTGGACCTAATTCAGTCTATGATCTATGTCGTTAGTGAGTTGCATAAGCTTGGGATTGCTCATGGCGACCTGAATATATTTAGTATTTGGATTGATAGTGTTAATAAAATTAAGCTTTCACAATTTTCAGCAGCATTTAACCCTGATTTTAAAGTCGATGATGCTGTACGGACTATTTTGCCATTATTCAATCAGAGTGTCTTTAATGGATATTCATTAACGCCCTATGTGAAAGATGTTTTTTGGATTGCTTGCCTCGCTTGGCATATTATTGAGGGACTAAAGGTTACTCCTCAAAGTATAAATATATTTAAAACATTAAATTCTTCTGATTGGCTGACTAACTTGTTTAAACAAGCTGCTAGTTTCATATATACAGATGCATCAGATTTTCTAGCAGCATTCTTAAAATCACGACCTATCTTAAATATTGAACATCAAGTTCCAAACGATATTTTAAATTCTTATATTAGAAATGAGAATTTAGAGCAATACTCAAATATTGTCTTTGAAACCCTACCAAATCCTTTGTCATCTTATGATTGTTTATACTATAAAGCGAAGTTAGACAAGCTAGATATATTGAGGACTCAAGGGGCAAAGAGTTATATACCTGAAATTACGGCTTTTGGAATTATTGAGCAAGATAATCAAAAAATATTTTTTTCTGTAGTTCAGCCTATTACCACACCTACATGGAGTGACTGCGACTTAGGAAGTCTAAGCTTTGAAGATAAAAAACAGCTTGCGGTAAACTTGATTGGGGCCATACAACATTATCATCATTTACAATATAGCTATGGTCAACTGTCTGGAGAGACGGTTCATGTTGATTTGGCTGATTTAACCATTAAGTTAAGTAATGTTTTAGAGCCTGAACCAGTATATCAGGGTCTACTCGACCCAAATGATGTGGAAATGCCAACACCACAACAGCGTGATAATTATGCTGTACTACAAATGTTGAACTTTCTATTTAGAGAGGAATGTGAATATCACAACTTTAATTGGTTATATGAAGCATTTTCGATTGAGTTTGAACAAGAGCAGGGGAAATATCTCGATTTAAGTCGTTTTCTCGATACGCTGCTGGCTGAAGGTCAAGAAGAACAAGTACCTACGCTAATCATCAATAGATCAGGTTGGTCTAATGGTGAGGATGATTCTAGTCCAAATAACTTTAATTATATTCTGCCTGATAACGGCAAAATATATGGACATATTAAACAGAAATCTGGACGAGATATAGAAGTTGAGCTTTGGGGAGTAGGAGGGAAAGTAAGTTTCTTTTATACTGACTATCAGCAAAATCCGGGCTTGATGCCTAGATATGTACAACAAAAATCCTTTATTAATAAAAAATTTATTGATAGTTCCGTATTTGTATTAAACATCCGTATTAAAGTTGAAGATGAACGCAGCTTTTACAGAAGTACTTTTCCATGGCTAAGTGATTTTTTAGTCCAAAATGCTGACTTTAATCATGCTCTACAGGAATTCAAGGCACAAGAAAATTCATCTAAAGGGGCTGTTGAGTTCTCTGAAGAAGTTATTGATGTTCTTGATTCTAATGAAATTTCGACTAAAACCTTGTGGCGTTTAATTAAAGACACTGAAGAAGAAGCATTACCTATTGTTGAGCTCACTGATGTCCTAAAGCCAATTCGTTCTAATCATTATATCAATTATTACAAAGCTAATTATGATCCAGTTGAAATTAATGATGTGTTAGATCGCTTTCAGAAAAAAGATAAGGTTAAAGCTCTTTTAGTTACTGAAAATAGAGAGGGTGTGTCTGAGGCTAAACTTGTTGGTGAGGTTGATATGGTCAAATCGACTAGAGGGGCACTTTACATTAAAAACTGTAAATTAACACGATTAAACAAAGGGAGTCGTCTTACTTTGCAGAATGTAGCAGAGCAATCTTCTAATCGTAAACGTAAAATAGCTATTGATAATATTTTAAAAAATCGGTCAGTCATTCCAAATCTGATTGAATATTTCGAAAAAAATAGCACTGCTGAAGTAGTTAAATATGATATTGATTTTTGTGATCAACAACTTGATTACTATAACTCGACAACTAGAGAGGGTAACACCATTGCATTAAATGCATCACAACGTCAAGCATTTGAACAGATTATTACTAGTGGTCCAGTGAATGTATTGCAAGGTCCTCCAGGAACAGGAAAAACTGAATTTATTTCGGCATTTGTGCACTACTTATTTCATCATCAGTTGGTAAAAAATATCTTGGTAGTAAGCCAATCACATGAAGCAGTTAACACAACTGTTGAGCGTATTCGCAAACGGTTCACTGGTTATAATCAAGATATCAGTATTGTGCGTATTAGTAATAAAGCTGAACTTGTATCAAAAGACTTGTTAGATACTTATTCAGGTTCAATTATTGAGTCACAGCAGGTATTTTTTCAAGAAACCTTGGTACATCGTATATTAACTTTAGGTTCGCATCTTAAGCTTCAAGAAGATTATTTAACTGATTTGATTCGCTTAAAAGTTGAAATCTTCGAAAAAGTTAAACAAACACGTTGTCAAGTTAGTGAAGAGGATGATGTTGGTGCTATATCACCAGCTACATTTCGACAGTTTGCTTCATATCAATTAGAATGTCTTCATAAAATATATGAGCTAGATATGAAAGGGGGTGATTCAGATATAACAAGTGAGAATTTTTGGCAAGCTATTGAAAATGCTGTGATGAATGCTTTAGATGAAGAATATGCGGTTGATACAGAAAATTCAGCAAAAGCACAAGCTTTAATTCGTTTGGCCAAAGATTGTGAAACCTTAATAGATACTCCATATGCTCAATATGAACGTTTTTTAGCCCAAACACGTCAGATTGTTTGTGGTACCTGTGTAGGTATCGCCAATAATAGTGTAGATATTTCGAATCAAGTTTTTGATTTTGTAATTATTGATGAAGCAGCGCGTTCAAGCTCATCTGAACTTGCAATTGCAATGCAAACAGGTAAACGCATTTTATTAGTGGGTGATCACAAACAATTATCACCTTTATATGGTAGTGCACATAGCAATTTATTGAAAAAGAAGTTAGGTATTTCAAACCACAAAGAACTAGAAGACGTTTTAAAAAGCGATTTTGAGCATGTTTTTAATTCGCCTTATGGTAAAAAAATTAATGCTCAACTATTGCAACAATATCGTATGGCACCTGCTATTGGGTATTTGGTTTCTGATTGCTTCTATAATGGTAAATTGCAAACTGCTGTCTGTGAGCCACCTTTTGATAAAAAGGATAATGCAAAACGTGTAGTCCCATCCATTTATTACTCAAATAAAGTGAAAGAACTACAATCTACTGTCACTTGGGTAGATACAGGTGGTAAGGGAGCATTTCATCGAAAGATTTCAGATGAAAAAACAAGCCTGTATAATCCTCATGAATTAAACGAAATTTTAAATTTCCTTCGTCGTATAGACTCTGACCCTGCGTTATTACAACGTGTGAATCAAAATGTTAAAAATGATGAAGCTGCTATTGGCATTATCTGTGCCTATGCAGAGCAGAAGAAACAGCTTATAAAACGTTTTACTGTTGGCAACTTTTCTACATTACTTCAAAAGTCAGTAAAAATTGATACTGTCGATAGTTATCAAGGTAAAGAAAACCGTATTGTTGTGTTCTCTGTGACACGAAATACCCCCGACTTTTCTAGTGCATTCTTAGCTTCAGAAAATCGTGTGAATGTTGCATTATCCCGCTCTATGGATCGCCTTGTGATTTTTGGTGCTACGGAGATGTGGGAGCATGAGAAAAATTCTAATAGCCCATTATATAAAACTTTGACTTACATCAAAAACCGTTTGAGTCAACCAGAATACCAAATACTTAAATGTCGTAATGAAAACGTACAAGGAGCAAAATAATGTTAAATTATCATGATATTGATGTATTGCTACCTGTGCAAAAATTTCTGGTTGATTTTAGTTTTTCAGGTAATAAGCCTTTAAACTTTGTTCATTCTATACTTTTACGTACTCTGCGTTTGGGTCCATGCAGCTCGGCTCAATTGGCCAACTTTTTAAATCTAGATCAAAATGAAATTACTATAATTTTAAATGAGTTACTTGCCAAGAAGGAAATTAAATCAACTGAAAATGATTTATTTGAGTTAGCTGAAGTAGCAAAGCGTTACTTTAAATCTATCTCAGATATTCCTCAAGTCGAGCAAATCTCAGATCGCACAGTTTCATTAATATATGATTTGATTGGATTTGATCCAGTTTTATCTTATGAATCTTCAAGTAATAATGGTATACAGATCCAAGCTGATCAAGATCGGCTCTCTGAATCAGAAAAAATTGCTAAGGCTGCATTCCAAAAAAATTTTTATAGTTATATTGACCAAGGCATACTAACATTTTATCAAAATCATCCCCAACTTTATAAGATTGGTAAAGTTACTAATGACCGTCAACTCTTTAATCGAGTAAACCTTGATTTATTACTTAAATTACAAGGTGATCAATTAACACCTGATGTTCATGCTATTGAAAGCTGTTTTAGTCACTTACCGAGTAGTACAGCCCTTCTTACTGAAATGGTTATTTCAATTTTACAAAGTATAAAAGTGGATAATATCGATTCAATTCAAGCTGAATTAGCATATAACCCAATGCTTGAGTCACTGAAGATTAAGAACTTTTTAAAAAAAGGAAAACTTGATCTAACAGGTTTAGCCCATCGAACAGAGCACCAGATTGTAGGGCCTATTTATATGCCAAATAATCAAGAAAAATTCCTAAACTTACTTGAACGATGTGCTGAAGATAAAAATGTTCAGGATTTATATTGGTTAACACCATCAAATCCTTTTTTTGGTGAATCAACAAATTTTAAGAATTTATTGAATAAGCTAATTACTTCTGAAAGCTATGATTTAAATATGTTTCTTCCATGTACATCTTTGAAAAAGGCACTATGGGAGAATAATCATATTGAACGCTCGCTATTCAGTAAGGGGAAATTTCTTGCATTAGATGAAAGTGGTTTATTTAATAGTGATTTTGAAGTACTTGTTGTTAAAAACAAGTTCTGTATTGTGATTGCCCATATACATGACAGTGATGCATCTGTCCTGACAGCTGTGCCGATTGGCGAGTTAACATTTGATTTAAATGTAGTGAATGGGTTTGCCGATGTATTTGCTAAATCAAAGCAACAAGCGGATGAAGAACGAGGGCCATGCTATGGTGTTATCACAGCTAAATAAACTATCATTTTTTCTTAACAATTAAATTGATTTATTAAAATTTAAAGCTAAATTCTTGTATATCGTTTAAATAGAATGACTTAGAAATAAGCTCTTTGATTCAGAGCTTATTTCTAGTTAAAACTAGCTTACGAAGATAGTCAAAACTCTGCTCAAGGTTCTTTTAACATCTTTACGTCAGAATAATCCAACATCCCTAAAGCACAGTAACGGTAATCTTCTTTCTTCATAATTGTAAGGATGTGAATAAACTTGCCCATATAGTGGCCCACCTAGGCATTTTAACCGTAACACTCAGTTTTCCTTAAACTCCCTCATTAAGAGTTATAGTTTATCATTGCAAAACAAATTTCTTCATAATTGAAGGTAAACCAGTAAGTAGAAATTTAATTATGAGAGAATAAAAAAGAGAACTCTGAAGTTCTCTTTTTATTTAAATAATTATAATGCATCAATATTAAAGTTAGATGCAGTAGCACACTCTCTAAACTTTTGAAGATAAGTTGCAACATTTGCACCTTTTTCAAAAATTAGTCTAGTGTATTCACTGTCACGAATATGATCATAATTTTGGCTTGAGATCTCGATGTCTTGTCTCAAACTGTTGTGGTGAAGATGATCTCGGCCAATATATAACGCACTTACAAATTGTTGCTGTACAAGTGCCGAATACTGACTAAGAAAAATTTTGACATCATTAGAGGAATTAATTGATGTTGAAAGAAAATGAGTAATTGCTGTAGATAAGGTTGTCATGAAATAACTCTAAACTATTGTTATAGAAATATTTATAACATAAATTAATAGAATATGAATTCATTAATTAACTTTATTTTTAATTATTTTGATAAAAGTAAGTCATTTTTAATTTTAAATAGTTTTAAAGGGTGATCTAATTCTTACTATCATCTCAATAAAAGGGATATTTATATATTTAATTGAGCATGAAATCTAATGAAAAACAATAACAATCACTTTACGACTTAGTCGATAGATCATTGACACCTTAAATATTGCGCATTATCCTTTGCTTGCTGGCCTACATTGCCAGTCGGCTTTGACAGGCCGAATAGTAAAGTGCATTGAAAACTTGTTTTTCGATGTAGGTACACCCGTCCCCCTTTTTGTTGCGGTAGGACGGAAGGGGGACGCCTTGTGCGTGCTGGTTCTTTACTATCAGTCTGTCAACCCTCTTTCGTTCTGCCACCATAATTCTAAATTAATGCTTTGGCAGAACTCCAAATATAAGGAGTTGGCTATGCATATTCTTTTTACACTTCCCGACTAGTTTTAATCGAGTTTGATGAACTTCTGGTTTCTCAAGCTTTCGTTTTTTTCGTCTAAAAATTTAACTTAAAAAATGTCATGTGAGCTACACCGTGGCAGGGCTTTGTATTGCCTAAAAAAGCCTAACCTCCATGACTATGTCACTGGATATAACGATGAAAAATAAAATTTTGATGGGTGTGGTGGGTGTCAGTTTTCTGATCATGAATGGTTGTTCTTCCGATTTCGAAAAGGGCGTCAAACATGGCTGTTACAACATGGGTGGCAGTCGCAGCTATTGCTCTTGTGTCTATGACAAGGTCGAAGAACACTATGGACGTAAAGTCATGCGGCAAGTTGAGCGTATGAGTTACCTTCCTGCCGATCTGGACCGTGTGATGTATCAGTCTGGTCAACAATGCGTGGACAAGTTTTAACACCAGTTATTTAAAGCCTTAAGCAAATCATAAAGCACTCATTTCCTGTTGCCTGTTCAGGCAACGGGAAGGGCTTATGCATCTCAATTTAGGAGTTTTGATCATGAAACATCCATTTTTTACCTTCTATTTCACGATTGTCATTGTCTACTGGCTGTATTGCATTTGGGAGTATCCGGGACATTACTCTGGTGCTTATTTACTGGGTCGTGCTCTGGTCTGGCCCGTTATCTTTATACGTTGGTTCTTTTAGAGGGGCATGACTATGACTATACAGGAACGAATCCAGCAAAGTCAGTGGGTGCCGTTATTACGAGGTAGTGACAATATTTATTTTTCACCAGTCATTCCCAATAAGAAGCTGCAAGGTGCCATGAGCTATTTACCTCATGGTGTAAGCCCGAATGAAGTCCTGATGCTGATTGATGATACAGTTTTTGGTAGTGCCAAGGTCGGGATGTGTTTAACTGCAAAGGGACTCTTCTATAAAGCCAGTTTTGAAGATGAGCAGGTTTATCTGTTTGAGCACATTCAGCGGGTGGATGCAGATATTGGCATGATGACTAGTTCCATTCTGATCAATGGTCATGATGAGCTGAGCTTTAGTCAACTCGATAAAGGTGTGGTTCGTGCTTTGGTGGCATTCTTAAATGAATGTTGTCAGGGGCCACAGGGTAGACAAAGAGCAGAACAGTCAATTGTAAATATTGATCCTGAGATGCAGATCATGATTGATCTGTTTGCCTATTTTATTACCTTTAGTGCAGGGCAATGGAATACCCGATCAAAAGCAGCGGTATCCGATCATTTTACTAAATTGAATGATAAGGCTGTGCATCAGTATGTCGAGAAACTACTCAAGGAGCAAACGCGCTTTGACTATGACGACCTGTTGCATCGTCTGGCAGACCTGAAAGATGACCTTGCCTATAACGTGCGTAGGGAAATGATTGAACAACTGGTCTATGCCATGGCACTCGGTCAAGTTGAGCAGAATCAAGCTGATCTGTTCATGACTCATTTGTGCCGTGTAACCAACGTCTCTCGGGCTGTCTTTCCAGACCTCGTCAAAATTGTCTATCAATGTATGGCAGGGGAAATTAACCAGAAAAAAGCTTCTGATCTGACTGATCAACAGTTACAAGCCTGCAAACTTCTTGAGATTCAGCCAGAAGTTCTTACTGAGCAAACCCTGCAAGCTGCTTACCGAAAAAAGATGGCCGATTTCCATCCCGATAAATATCAGAATTTACCTGAATCAGTACGGCAGCTTATTGAGCAACAAGCCCAGCAACTCAATCAGGCTAGAGCAGTATTAAAAGCCTATATGGGAGTGTAGCCAATGACGATCAATATCCAACGGCTCAAACGGCGCTGGAAATGGTATGCAGCTTATATCGTAATTTTTATGCTGTCCTTTGCCTTGTTCTATGCATACGACCATGCTCAGGATCAATCAACAGAACAGATGTTAGAAGACATTAAAAGTCATACAGTCACTGCTGAGGATAGCGCCGTAACCAGTATTCACGGTGAACAAGAAGTCCCTGCTTTTAATCAAGCCGATCTCAATCAGGAAAATCATAAATAAAAAAAATTCAAATACACATTACCCCTGTGAAGAAGGTACTGATCTTGATGGAAATCTTTCGATCAGCCTTGCCAATCACGTCAATAAATTCAGAGTACTTACCATGATGAAAAAACAATTACTTTGCTGCTGTATTGCCAGTGTTTTATTTTTAGGTGGCTGTTCAAAAAAAGAGGAACCGCAAACAACGCAGGATGAATATAGTGATGTCTCCGGTTCGGTTGAGACAGAAACCGAAACTGGAGTCCTGTCACCTGTGATTATGTCTAAAACCGCTGTTCAACCTTTACCTTTGATTGATGGCGATATTCTGGGTAATTTTCCAGATGATGATTACCGATATGCGAGTCCGGTCAGATTCCCACTCAATCTTGTTGAGAGACGGGATGATCAGGATACTCATTCATTTGATCAAATCGCTGCGATATTAAAACAGAACCTGAAATTACGTGACGATCAGATTTTAGTGATGGGGCGTGAAAGCGGACCGATGGAAGGGATGGATCAGGTGCTGTTTGATTTAACCAATGACCAGCTCTACCAGTTTGCCAATAATCTGGCGATCAATTATGTCCGCATGTTAAAAACACCAATCATTAAGCCGAAAGGTGAGTTTGAAACCACGGAACAATACCAGTTACGTGTAGAGCAGACAAAGGCAGAGTTAGAAGCTTATCAGGTTGATTATGATGTTAACCTATTGCAAAACGCCTTAAATAAAGCCATGCGTCGGCTTTATATCAATAATGGATTTGCAAATCCTGATTATCAATACGATGCCGATAAAGGCATTCTGACTTTAAAGCTTGAAGAGAGTGCATCCTCCCGAAGACTGGAAACCTTATTAACCTTACCTATGACGGCAGCAGATGCACAGGAACTGGTCAAAGGTTCAGGCTGGGCGCGAGCTTATATCATGGAATTTAAACAAAACCACTTAAAAGTATCAGGGGTATTGTTCTTTAAGTTCCGTTCCCAGATTACCCAGCAGCAACGAGTAGGTGGTGAATCTCTCATCTATACCCGAGTGTATAAACCACTTAAGTTTGAACAGAAATCAAGTGATACATGGCTAGAACCAAATGTCGATTTTGCAACGCTACCGTTTAAGGATGTATTGAACTCACCAGCAAACCAGTTTGAATTTGGTTTAAAACATTATCTTTCAGCAGAGATTTATACCAAACAGTGGGAAGCAAAACGTCAACAGGCTGAATAGCTATTTCACTTGATTTAAAACTTACCCATAGCAGAGGACTTGCCGATCAGGCAGGTCCTTTTTTTATGCCGTTTATTTAAAGGAGGAACTACATGCACCAGTGTCCTTACTGTCATTCATTACATATCACCTTACTGCGCCAGACCGAGCCAACCTCGGGTGTATTTGCAAAGCTTTCATCATTTTCACCGATGTCTCTGGCAGCCGCTTGTATGCAGTTGTCAAAACGCAGTCCCGTTCACCCTTTAGTCGGCGGTTTTGTGGGCTTGGTGATTGGCGGCATGTTTCTGCTCTACGTTCAACATCAAGACAATATGGTGACGCTGTTTTACCAGTGTGAGCAATGTCTGGAGCATTTTGAAATCCAGCAATCAGGCTTCGCGTAATTCTTATTATTTACAACTTTCAAATTATTTAAATCACTTCATTTATATTACTTAAAGGAAATTAATCATGGCACATTTCGTTGAAACAATGGCATTCGTTGGTCAAACCCCTTGGCATGGGTTAGGTAATCAACTCCCTCAAAATCAGCCAATAGAAATCTGGGCACAGCAAGCGGGTATGGACTGGCGAATAGAATCATCTAATGTCAGTTATATGGCAAAGAATGAACGTGGACAAAATATTTTAATGCCTTATGAAGAACAGCGAGTGCTTTATCGTTCAGATACTCATGCACCGTTATCGGTGGTGAGTCAACGCTATCAGGAGGTACAACCCAAAGAGATTCTAGAGTTTTACCGCGACCTTACCGAGCAATCGGGCTTTGAACTGGAAACGGCAGGAGTACTCAAAGGTGGTCGTAAGTTCTGGGCATTGGCGAGAACAGGACAATCGGCAGCGTTAAAAAGTAAGGATGTCAGTAACGGCTACATTTTGTTGGCAACCGCATGTGATGGCACATTGGCAACCACGGCGCAATTTACCTCAATTCGTGTGGTATGTAATAACACCTTAGCGATTGCTCTACGTGGGCAGAATAGCAGTGCTGGTGTAGTTAAAGTTCCACACAGTACCAAGTTCGATGCTGAAAAGATCAAGCAGCAACTCGGTATTTCAGTTCGTGCATGGGATGAACACATGTATGAAATGAAGCAACTCAGTCAACGTAAAGTCACCCAGCAGGAAGCCGCAGCCTACTTCGATGCCGTGTTTAATAATACGAACCTGAGTAGTGCCGAACAGGATGACAGTATCATTCAGTTCTACCGTAATGTCGCCATGCCTAAACAAATCCATTCATCCAGAACCGACAGTAAAGCCGAACCCAATGGACGTGCTATGTCTAAAGTCATGACCATGTTTAACGGACATGGTCGTGGGGCAGAGTTAGCCTCAGCCAAAGATACGGCTTATGGTTTATTGTGCAGTATTACCGAGTTTGTCGATCATGAGCGACGGGCGATTTCAACGGATCACCGGATGGATTCCGCATGGTTTGGGGCGGGAGCCAACATTAAACAGCGTGGGTTGGAACAGGCATTAAGAATGGTGTATTAATCATACTGTCAACTATTCAGTTTAAATTAAGTTTATCTATTTAACTTAAATCTATTCTTTACGCTGCGTCTTAAAACTTATTCAAATCGATCTTTAGCCACATTTCTCCCAATGTGGCTTTTTTTTATGCCTAAAAAATACAGGAGTGCAGTTATGGGACAAACCATGATGAGCCAACAGCAACCTTTTATAGGTCCACCCGTTCGAGCAAAAACCTATTCACGTCATAATAGACGGAGTAATAAAGCCAAACGATTGGTTGAAACCAAACAGATGAGCCGTGAACAATGGCTACAAATACGAAAACAGGGCATTGGTAGTAGTGATGCGGCAACAGCATGTGGGTTGAATCCGCACATGTCGATGCTTGAACTCTGGATGATTAAAACGGGTCGAATGCAGCAGAGCATTGAAGATGAAAGTGCAGGCTATGCCCCTTTGTACTGGGGAAAACGACTCGAACCTTTAGTTGCTGAATACTACAGCATGCATACCAACCATAAAGTCCGTCGGGTCAATGCCGTGTTACAACACCCTGATGAAGATAAGGCATTTATGCTTGCCAACCTAGATTATGCTGTTGTTGGAAGTGATGACGTACAGGTACTGGAGTGTAAATCAGTGGGTGAATATGGTGCTAAACTCTGGCGAGATGGTGTTCCGCTTTATGTGCTTTGTCAGGTACAGCATCAACTTGCGGTCACTGGTAAACAGGCAGCTCATGTCTGTGTGCTGATTTGTGGACATGAAACCCGAATCTTTAAAGTAACCCGTAGCGAGAGTGTGATTGAACACATTATTCAGGCTGAACGCCATTTCTGGAAATGTGTGGAAATGGATATTCCCCCAGCAGTGGATGCCTCCGAATCAGCAGGCAAAGCATTACAAGCACTTTATCCTGAGCAGACTCCGTTACTGACAGAAGACTTCACAGACAATGAGGTTGCCAATCAATTGTTTAATGAGCTACTGGAAGAAAAGCGCAAGATTGAAACTCATCAACAACTGTTTGATGAACTGAAACACCGTTTACAAATTCTGATGAAGGATGCCGAACGGGTAGTCTTTATAGGCGGGTCGATTACATGGAAGAAGGCACAAGATTCAATCAGCCTAGACAGTAAAGCCTTACTCAAACAACATCCTGAGTATTTACAGCAGTTCTCACAAACCAAAGTGGGAACACGGCGTTTTCAGATTTATCCAAATGGACATTAACTTAGCTCAAGATCGAAATCGGATTACATCATACCGCTTATTCAACCTATACCGCCCATGATCCCATGCTGTTAAACAGCATGGGATTTTTATTTAACAAAGATAATAGAGGTCAAACATGATTAAAGGTCTAGCAATTACACCGCCGATATTGGGGCGTATTAGTATCGGTAAAATCGTAGAAAAGAATGGCAAACGTATCCCTGAAAAGGATGACCAGTTCACGATTACCAGTCAAATTCAAAGTAAGGATGGCTGGGTGAATCATCCCATAGATGAAACCTTGCGGGCAAAAACAGGTAATAACAAACTTCGCAGCATTCCAGTCAGGATGATTTTTAATGATCCTGAACTCAATCTTCGAGCTGAGTACACCTTATTTGATCGTCAGACTGGACGTCCTGTTTGTATTGGAAACGGCGAGACATGTCAGCGATCAGGGCAAAAGGGGATTGAACAACATTCATGTCCTTCGCCAAGTTTATGCCCATTGGCACAAGGGGGCTTATGTAAACCTTATGGCAGACTTTACGTTAATTTGGATGATGCGGATGAGTTCGGGACATTTATTTTTAGAACCACCGGTTTTAATAGCATTCGCACATTGGCAGCACGACTGGCTTATTACCATGTAGCATCTGGCAAGCTACTTTCATGCCTGCCACTACAATTAAACTTGAGAGGTAAAAGCACCACACAAAGTTATCGAACTCCAATCTATTACGTGGACTTAACTTTAAGAGATGGAACAAGCCTACAAGAGGCGATTACTACAGCAAAGGAAATTGATGAGCAGAGTAAACAGGCAGGGTTTTACCAAGAAGAATTAGATCAGGTGGCACGATAAGGCTATGCCAATGCCAAGTTTGAAATGGATAGTGAAGAGGGATTGGATATCGTTGATGAGTTTTATCATCGTGATGAACAGGAACAGCCGCCCCAGACTAATGCTTTAAATACGAATGTAGCATCACTGCAACAGGAATTAGCACAGAGTGTCAGAGCAGTGAATTAAGGAGCCTTAGGGCTCTTTATTGCCCATCTTTTTTTTTTACACCTAAAAGTATAGAAATGTCTTTATTGAACAAACCATAACTCGACCAGAGAAATCTTTTGTTCGGACAAGGTGATTATAAATAGTAAAGTTTTACTTAAAGAATGACTTGTGCGTTTAGAGGTTTTCTTAATCATCGAAGTGGAGTAATGCATTTTCATGTTAACCGAATGAACAGTGATGGAGAGCATTCTAATCTAGTGATGTGAGCTGTGTATCTTTGATTAAAGCTTATATATTTTAGTTTTTTCCACATGTATGTAGGATCAATATGTATTTTTAGTGATTATTTTTGTTTGGAATAAGTCATATTTAGACC